>NZ_CP018171.1:1200000-1567500 GCF_001889605.1 Aquibium oceanicum
GGTGGCAAACCTTCCCAACCCCCGCAAGGAGGTGGCCGAGAACGATCTCGTCGTCAGGAACGAAAAATTCCTTGCGCTCGGTCTCGATCCCATCACGCTGGAGGAGGGGCTGCTCTCGGAGGTGGTCGACGTGGCGAAGAAGTTCGCCTACCGCATCGATCGCAGCCGCATACCGGCCGCCAGCGCCTGGACGAAGGAGATCGCCAGCACGATCGACGGCAGCGAGCTTCCGGTCGTGCGCAAGGTCGCGGGAAAGTAGCCAGCCGAGGGCCGCGCGGCGGATGAGGATCGGCGTCATTTCCGACACGCACGGGCTGCTGCGGCGCGAGGCGCTGGAGCGGCTCGACGGCGTCGACCGCATCATCCACGCCGGCGACGTTGGTTCGCCCGACATCCTGCCGGAACTGGAGAAGATTGCGCCCGTCACCGCGATCAAGGGCAACGTCGATACGCAGGCCTGGGCGGATGCCATCCCGGAGACGGCGCGGGTCGCGTTCGAAGGCCATGCGATCTTCGTCATTCACGACCGCAAGGCGCTGGGTTTCGATCCGGCGCAGGAAGGCATCGGCGTCGTGATTTGCGGCCATTCTCACAAGCCGGGCATCGAGACGGTCGATGGTGTCCTCTACCTCAATCCCGGAAGCGCCGGACGGCGGCGGTTCAGGCTGCCGGTGACGGTTGCCATACTGGACCTGGACGCGGAGGGTGCCGTCGCGCACCTGCACGAGATCGTCGGCGGCTGAAGCGGGCGGTGTCAGACCGGCATGTCGCGGGGCGTTTCGATGCTGTCGGGCACTTGTGCCGGCTCGCTGGCCGTCAGGATCCGCGCCAGGGCGCCGCGCAGCTGCTCGCGCGAATAGGGTTTGTCGAGGACCGGCGCGTCGCCGATCTCTTCGAGCGTGCCACCATAGCCGGTCGCGAAGACCATGGGTATGCCGCGGTCGCGCAGGATCTCGGCGACGGGGTAGCTGTAGCTTCCGCCGAGATTGACGTCGAGGACCGCCGCGTCCATCGCCTCGGCCCGCGCGATCTCCAGTCCCTTGTCCAGGCGATGCGCGGGACCGACGACGATGGCGCCGAGATCCTCGAGCGCTTCCGCCGCTTCGATGGCGATGAGGATTTCGTCCTCGAGGAGGAAGATCCGTTTGCCGGTGATGTCGTTGCTCAATCAGTTTCCTCCGCCATCGGCACGGGGGCTTCGATGGTGCAAACGAGACCATCCGGCCGGAAATCCATGGTCACCTCTGCGTCCAGCTCCGACCGCAGGGCGCGGTCGATCATCGTGGAACCGAACCCGCGCCTGGAGGGCGTGGCCACCGGTGGGCCGTCACGCTCCTGCCAGGCGAAGCTGAAATGGTCCGCATTCTTGCTCCACCTGATGTCGAGCTTGCCGTCGCCGGTGGAGAGTGCGCCGTATTTCAGCGCGTTCGTATAGAGTTCGTGCAGCGCCATCGCCATGGTGACCGCCTGCTTGGGCATCAGCTTGACCGAGGGACCGCTCCAGTTGGCCCGCCCTTCGGCGACGAGCGTGCCGAGCGAGTGGCGCACGAGATCGACGAGATCGGCCTTCTCCCAGTTCTCGCTGGTCAACAGGTTGTGCGCCCGCGCAAGCGCCGAGAGCCGACCGTCGAAGATCGCGGTGCGCGGATCCTCGCCGTCCACGGGCCGGAATGTCTGCTTGGCGAGCGACTGGACCACCGCGAGCGAATTCTTCACGCGGTGATTGAGTTCGTGAATCAGCAGCTTGCGATGCTTCTCGGCCCGCTTGCGTTCGGTGATGTCGGCTATGACGCCGACGAGACGCGAAGGCTTTCCGGCGGCCGTGAATTCCATCCGCCCGGCGACTTCGAGCCAGCGCTTCTCGCCGTCGTCGGCGCGGAAGATCCGGCAGACGAAGCTGAAATTGTCGTCCTCGGGCACGGCTTCGCCGACTGCGTTTCGGAACGCCTCGCGGTCCTCCGCATGGAGGAAGCTGTCGAGGAAGCCGTTGCGCTCGGGCTGGCCGTCCTCTGCGGGAACACCGAAGATCTCGAACATGCGCTCGTTCGCCCACATCGAAACGTCCTTCTCGACGTTCCATTCGAACACGCCGAGTCCGGCCGCGTCGGTTGCGATCCGCCGCCGCTCCTCGCTCTCGCGCAGCCTGTCCTCCGCGGTCCACAGATCGTGCACGTCGGTGGCGGTCCCGATCCACCGTTCGACGTTTCCGTAGGCGTCGCGCAGCGGCGTGGCGCGGCTGAGATGCCAGCGGTAGCTGCTGTCGCGCATCTTGAGGCGATGGGTGATCTGGTATGGCTGGCGCAGCTTCGAGGCCGTTTCCCATTCCTTGCCGGTGATCGGGTAGTCCTCCGGATGCACCAGGAGTTCCCAGCGATACCGTCCGTCGGGCGCCACGTGAGAGGCGGTGTACTGTGCGATGCGCGAGTTCCAGTATTCGACATGGCCCTCGGCGTCGGAGGTCCAGACGAGCTGCGGCATGATGTCGGCGAGGTTGCGGAAGCGCTGCTCGCTTTCGCGCAGCTTCTGCTCGGCGCGCTCGCGTTCGGTCACGTCGACATTCACGCCGATCATGCCGAGGAAGTCGCCGCGGGCGGAGAAATGCGGCCGTGCCTCGGTCGTCCAGATCTGGTACTCGCCGTTCGCGGACAGGTATCGTCCCTTGGTGGAAACCGTCCTGCGTTCCGCGATCGCCTGGCCCATCTCTGAGCCGATGCGCGCGACGTCGTCAGGATGGATCTTGGTAGACCAGTCGAACCCGGCGATCTCCGACTCGCGTACGTTCCACTGATGGCGCAGCATCCTGTTCAGGGCCTGGCAGTGGCCGTCCGGGCCGCTGGTCCAGATCATCACGGGCGCGTCCTCCGACATCTGGCGGAAGCGTTCCTCCGACACCCTGAGTTCGTCCTCGGCCGCGCGCCTTGCCTCTTCCGCGCGGGCGCGCTCGATGCTGAAGCCGATCTGCCGGGCGATCGTCACGGCAAGATCGCTTTCGCGCCGGCCGAAGACGTGCGGCTGGGCGTAGTAGGTCATGAACTTGCCGATGGCCCCTCCCTGCGCGACCAGCGGGATAAAGCCGAGGCTGCGGATGCCCTCGCGCTCGATGGTCTGCTTGAGCCAGTCGGGCTCTTCCGTCGCCTGCATGTCGGGGACAAAGATCGGCTCCGGATCGCGATCGCCGGGGCGCCAGGGGGTGTGGCCGTCGACGGCCTTGCGGTAGCCATCCGAAAGGCCGCGCCATGCCTGGAACCGCATGACGCCGTCGTCGTCGAACAGGAGGATCGAGGCGCGCCGACAGCCCAGCGCGTCGGTGATGGCGTCGAGCGCGGCGTCGAAGACCTCTTCCTGCGAGCGGGCGCGGTAGAGCCGGTCGGTCAGGCGAAAGAGAACCACGAGTTCGTCGGCCCGTTTCTCGCCGGCTTCCGTGCGCAGACCCATCAGCTGGTCCATTGCCGCTCCATCCCAGAGATAACCGCGGATTCTATTACCGGTGGTCTGGCATGGAAAGCATTAACTTCCGATGGCTTTCCGGTGCTTTTGGCGCGGACAGCCCGGTTTTCAGGTGCGTGCCATGCCGCATTCGGGCGTCAGGGAGGGCTGTCGGGCGTCGCACCGGGCGCCGGTCGCGGCTTGTAGAGCCAGCCGAGCAGGATCGGCGTCAGGTACATCGGAACCTGGTAGCAGCCGATGAAGAGAAGCAGCGGATCGGTCACTGACACCGGCAGCGCCGTCAGAAAAAGCGCGATGTTCCGGTTTCCAGCCACGATCGCCAGCGGCGCGACGGTCTTGTCGGCAATTCTGCGCCGCAGCGCCAGCACCATCAGGAGCTGGAGGCCGAAATTGCCGGCGAAGGCGACCGAAAGCGTGAGCAGGAGGCGGGCGGGTTCCTCACGGATCGCGGGGCCGACCGCCGACATGAGGCCGACGACGACGACGGCCATGGCGATGGCCGATACCCCGTCGATGACGCCGATGGCGGCGGGCGAGGGGTGCTTCAGCACGAAGCCGCGGATGAGGAAGGCGAGACCCGCCGCCGCACCGATGATGACGAGCAGCCGGGCGGCCGAGCCGATCACCGCGCCGGCATCGCCCAGCGCCGGGGCCAGCCAGAACACCGGTATGATGGTGAGCGGCAGCAGCGCGGTTCCCAGAACCAGCAGGCGCAGTGCCGGCGCGGGATCGTTTCCGGTGAGCACGGTCAGATTGGGACTGCCGGAGATTGAGGAGGCGGCCATCATCAGGACCAGGCCGGTGGCGAGCGGACCGTTACAGCCGATCAGCGCGAAGGCGAGGATTGCGGCGGCCGGGAACCCGACCTGGTAGAGCAGCGTGAGGCCGAAGGAGGCGCGTATGTCGGCAAGGGCGCCAAAGGCCTGGCGCGGACCCACGCGCAGGGCGGCGATGAAGAGCAGGCAGGCGACCAGTTCGGCGATCCAGCCTTTCATCGCGAAGGCGAGGTCAGGCAGCGCGACACCGGCGACGAGACCCGCGACGAGCACGGCGCGGCCATGGCGCACGGGAATTGCGGCGATGCGCGCCAGCGAAGTCACGAAAGTCCCCGCAGGATGAGCATCGCCGCCGCCAGGCCGGCGACGACCAGTAGGGCCGGCCGGTAGCGGCGGTCGAAGCGTCCGCGCAGGCGCCGCGCGATCGCCAGGCCGAGAACCATCGGCGGCACCATCAGGGCGGCGAGCACGGCGTCGCGCACGCCCGCGAACCCGCTCGCGTAGAGTCCAGCGAGCGAGACGAGGCATCCGATGGCGAAGAAAGCGGCGAGCGTCGGCCGCGCGGAGGCGGCGGGCCGGTCCTGATATATGAGGGCGAGCGGCGGCGCGCCGACGGAGGTGATCGTCCCCATGATCCCCGACAGTGTCGACATGGCCAGGAGCCATGCCCGGCTGAAAGCGATGCGGCGGCCGAAGGCAGAGAGAAAGACGGCGAGGCCGATCATCAGGCCGAAGGCCAGCATGAAGCTCCGCTGGTCGGCGAGAGCGGACAAGAGCGCGGTGGCGGCAAGGACGCCGGCGATCCGGCCGATCGTGCCGAGGCCGACCTCGTCCCAGCGGATCGCCCTACGCTCGCCCCAGGCGCCCCATGCGGAGGTGAGCATGCCGAGGAAGAGCGCGGGCGCCGGCACGAGTTCGGGATCGATCAGGGCGAGCAGCGGCGCGGCGGTGAGGCCGAAACCCATGCCGAGGCCGAACTGCACGATCGCGGCGACGACGACGATGACGCCGACGAGGAGCAGCCAGGGCATGCCGAGCCCGGTGAAGGCAGCGATGTCCACCTGCGGTATGCCCTCAGTGCGCCGCGGTCTGGCGCATGTTTTCGGGCAGCCACGTCGCCAAGTCGGGGAAGGCGATGAGCACGAACACCATCACCACCATGATGAGGAACATCGGGAAGGCGGCGCGCGCTATGTAGTTCATCTCGTGATGCGTCATGCCCTGGAGCACGAAGAGGTTGAAGCCGATCGGCGGCGTGATCTGCGCCATCTCCACGACCACGACGATGAAGATGCCGAACCAGATGATGTCGATGCCGGCCTGCCGGATCATCGGCTCCACGACCGCGATGGTGAGCACCACCGACGAGATGCCGTCGAGGAAGCACCCGATGATGACGTAGAAGACGAGCAGCATCATCAGGAGTTCGAAGCGGGAGAGTTCCATCGAGCCGATCCACTCGGCGAGCCCGCGCGGCAGGCCGGTAAAGCCCATGGAGAGCGACAGGAAGGCGGCGCCCGACAGGATGAGCGCGATCATTGCCGAGGTGCGGGTCGCGCCGAGCAGGCTTTCGGAGAAACTCGCCCATGTCAGCGAGCCCTGCGTGGCGGCAAGCACCAGCGCGCCGATGACGCCGATGGCGGCGGCCTCCGTCGCGGTGGCGTAGCCGAGATACATGGAGCCGATCACCACCAGGATCAGGAGCAGGACCGGGATGAGGAAGCGCGAGTTGGAGATGCGCTCGGCGAAGGTCATTTCCGGTTCGGGATCCGGCTTGTAGTCCTTCGAGAAGCGCGAGATCGCCACCACGTAGAGCATGAACATCGCCGCCAGCACGAGGCCGGGCACGATGCCTGCGATGAACAGCTTGGTGATGGATTCGTTGATCGTGACGCCGTAGACGATGAGCGTCAGCGACGGCGGGATCATCAGGCCGAGCGTCGCGGCGCCGGCGAGCGTGCCGATCACCAGGTTTTCAGGATAGTTGCGTTTCCTGAGCTCCGGAATCGACATCTTGCCGACCGTCGTCAGCGTCGCGGCGGAAGAGCCGGAGACGGCGGCGAAGACCGTGCAGCCGACGACGTTGGTGTGCAGGAGGCCGCCCGGCAGCCGCGCCATCCAGGGCGACAGGCCCTTGAACATGTCCTCCGACAGGCGCGTGCGATAAAGGATCTCGCCCATCCAGATGAAGAGCGGCAGCGCCGTCAGGGTCCATGAGGAAGCGGAGCGCCAGATGACGGTCATCATGGCATCGCCGGCAGGCCGCAGGGTGAAGAGTTCCATGCCGACCCAGGCGACGCCGAGCAGCGCCAGGCCGATCCACACGCCGGTGCCGAGAAGCAGGAAAAGGACGAAGAGGAATATGCCGATCGGGAGGAGCTGTTCCATCGCCTATTCCGCCGTTTGGTCGATGGCGGAGGAGCGGATGTTGTCCCTGCGCGTGAGGACGAGCGTGAGAAGATTGTCAGCGAAGCAGACTGCGAGCAGGACGGCGCCGGCGGCCGCGGGAAGCTGAGGGATCCAGATCGGCGTCGCGTCCTGGCCCTGGCTGATGTCGTTGAAGGCGTAGGACCAGTAGACTGCCTTCACGGCATACCAGGCGAGATAGGTGCTCGCGGCCGTTCCGATCAGAAGGCCCCAGAGCTCGCCCCAGAACCGCTGCCCGCCGAGCGCGGTGAGAAGCAGGCTGACGCGGATATGCGCGCCGCGGTTCAGCGCATGGGCGAAGGCGAGGAAGGACGAAGCCGCCATCAGGTAGCCGGCATAGGCGGTCGAGCCGGGAAAGGAGATGCCGGTCCAGCGCGAGGCCATCTGCAGCACGATCACGATCAGGATGAGGACGAGGCAGATCGCGGCGAGCACGGCCGCGGAATCATAGATCGCGTCGAGGACGCGCCTGATGGTCGATGTCATCGAATGTCCCCGGCAATGCTGTGGAGGGACGGTCCGGCCGGAGCCGGACCGCTACACGAGGATCGGCGGAGATCACATCGCCTTGTAGGAATCGACGATTTCCTTGCCGTCGGGACCGGCGGCGTCCATCCACTCCTGCGTCATCGTCTCGCCGAATTTGGAGAGGTCGCTCTTGAGCTGCTCGCTGGGCTCGCTGACGGTCATGCCGTTGTCGGCGAGCGTCTTCAGGTAGCCGGCGGTGAGTTCCTCCGACTTAGCAGCACCTCGCTTGCCGGCCTCGGCGCCGCAATCCATGACCACCTTCTTGGCCTCGTCGCTCAATGCGTTGAAGGCGTCCTTGTTGGCGAAGACGGCGTTGCGCGGCAGCCAGGCCTGGACGTCGTAGAAGTGCGTCAGGCTTTCCCAAACCTTGGAGTCGACGCCCGTGGAGCCCGAGGAGATGAAGCTCTCGGCGACGCCTGTCGCCAGCGCCTGGCTGAGCTCCGCGGCCTCGATCTGCACCGGCGCCATGCCGGCGAGTTCGGCGATGCGGGCGGTCGCGGCGTTGTAGGCGCGGAACTTGATGCCCTGCATGTCGGCCACGGATTCCACCGGCTTCTTGAAGTAGAGGCCCTGCGGCGGCCACGGCGCGGCGTAGATGTAGACGAGGTTCTGGCTGTCCATCACCTCTTCGAGCTTCGGCTTCGCCGCTTCCCAGAGCTTTTCCGAGTCGGCGAAGGAGGTGGCGAGGAAGGGGATGGAATCGACGCCGTAGAGCGGGTTCTCGTTGGCGTGGGCCGACAGGAGACGCTCGCCGATCGGCGCCTGGCCGGTCTGCACCGCGCGCTTGATGTCGTTGCCGGCGAAGAGCGCGCCGTTCGGATGGGTGACGATCTCCAGTTCGCCGCCGGTACCCTCGTTGACGCAGGCGGCGAATTCGGCCGCGTTCTCGGAGTGGAAGTTGGTCGCCGGATAAGCCATCGGCATATCCCATTTCTCGGCGAGCGCCGCGCCGGCGGCCATGCCGGACATGGCGGTTGCGGCGAGAAGCGTCTTGAGTGTCCTGGTCATTGTCATTCTCCCATCATTATGTTGGCTGAAGTGAAGTTCCCGGTGATCTCGTCGTCTTGTTTTTCCTATTGGAAACGCGAAGGGGCGTAAGGCGCAAGGTCTAAATTCGGCCTGCGGCCGGAAACCAGCTGCGCGAGGATGCGGCCGGTCTTCGGCCCGCCGGTCAGACCGACATGGTGGTGTCCGAAACCGAGGAACATCCCCCTGGTGCCAGGCACCTCGCCTATGAGCGGAATGGAATCGGCCGGAGCGGGCCGGTGGCCCATCCATTCGGTCTTTTCCTTCCAGCGCAGGCCGGGCAGTGCGGCTTGCGCGTTCTTCAACAGGAGGTCGAACGGCGCGCGCGAGGGCGCCGCGTCGAGCCCGCCGAACTCGACGATGCCGGCGAGCCGCAGGCGTCCGTCCATCGGCGTCATGACGAACTTGCCCGACGCAATCATCAGCGGATTGCGCGGCATGACGGACGGCTCCCAAAGTTCGACGTGGTAGCCGCGCTCGCTTTCCAGCGGCACGTCGAGGCCGAGCTTGCGGCAGAGCGCCTTCGACCAGACGCCGGTGGCGAGGACTGCCGCGGAACAGTCGATGGTCTCGCCGCCGACGCGCACGCCGGTGACACGGCCGTCCGTCCGCACGAAATCCGTGACCTCGCCCCTGACCAGCCGGCCGCCATTGGCGACGACATGGACGGCGAGGTCCTTCACGTAGCGGCCGGGATCGGTGATCGTGCCGTGGTCGCCGAAGCGGGCGGCGAAGCCGAGCTTCGCATCGAGCACCGGGTCATAGGCTCGCAGTGCCTCGCCCTCGAGTTCGTCCCATACCATGCCCCGCGCCTTGCGGATGCCCCAGCCGAAGGCGTCGCCGGCATAGTGGGCGCGGTCGTTGTAGACGAAGACATAGTCCGACGGCTTCAGCCACTTCTCCGCGCCCGTTCCCGCAGCCAGCGCCTGGTGGTCGGCGAGGCTGTCGCCGACGATCGGCAGCATGGCATCGGCGATGCGGTTTACCTGTTCGGGCGTGCAGTGCGAGAGGTACTTTCGCAGCCAGGGCAGGAGGCGCGGCAGGTAGGACCATTTGAGGAAGAGCGGCTGGGCGGGATCGAATAGCATGCGCGGCGCCTTGCGCATGAGGCCCGGAACTGTGACCGGCACGATGGAGCAGGAGGCGAGCACGCCGCCGTTTCCGTAGCTCGTCCCTTCACCAGGTTCTCCGCGGTCGATCAGGACGACGTCATGGCCGTCGCGCTGCAGCCAGAGCGCTGTGGAGACGCCGACGATGCCGGCACCGACCACGGCCACGGGTGGCTTGGCGTTCTCGGACCTGGCGTCTCCCTGTACGGCCATCAGCTCCCCTGTCTGCGGCTTTCGTCTTCGACCGATCCTGCCATACGCGGACAAAATGTCAACGATTTATCGGCAAATCGTGTTTGACACATCACGCGACCCATTCCGAGACCGGCGCCGCCGCTTCGTCGAGGGGTTGGGTGACGATGTCGACCAGCGTCGGCTCGCCGGCTTCGAGCGCCTGTTTCAACACCGGTTCGAGATCGGCCGGATCCTCGACGCGCCAGCTCTTCAGCCCGTAGGCGGCGGCGACCGCGGCATGGTCGGTACGCGTGAAGTCGACGTTGTGGAAACGGGCGCCGAAGCCGGAGCGCTGACCGGCCTTGATCCAGCCGAAGACGCTGTTGGAGAGCGTCACGAAGGTGATCGGCATGCGGTAGCGCACGACGGTTTCGAGTTCGCCGACGCTCATGCCGAAGGAGCCGTCGCCCATCACCGAGACGGTCTTGACGCCGGGGCGGCCGACATGGGCGCCGATCGCCGCGCCCATCGCGAATCCGAGCGCGCCATGGGCGCGGTTGGTGATGAAGTGGCGTCCGACCAACGGCCAGCGATAGTGCGCCGAGAAATAGGGACACGGCGTGCCGGGATCGGCGCAGACGATCGCATCGGCATCGAGCAGGCGCTGGAGCGTGGCGACGACGCGCTCGGGGCGGATCGGCACCTCGTCGGAAGCGGCAAGCGGATCGAACGCGGCGAGCTTCGCCGCCCAGGCCGCTTTTGCGCGCGAAACGCCGTCGTTGCCGGAAGCCCCGCCGCGCCGCGCCACCGCCGTGGCGATCGCCTCCAGCGCCAGCCGGGCATCGCCGGCGAGCGCGACGTCTGTCCGATAGTTCGCGCCGATCACCGCCGGATCGGAATCGATGTGGACGATGCGGGCATCGGGGCCGGGCGAGCGCCAGCGCTCCGTCGTCACGGAGCCCGCGCGGCAGCCCACGTAGAGCACGAGGTCGGCCTCGTCGACCACGGCGCGTGTCGCCGGCACGCCGCCGTTCGACCCGACCACGCCGACCGCGCGCGGATCGGTCTCTGCGATGGAGCCCTGCCCGGAGACGGTGGTCGCGACGGGCAGGTCGAGCATGTCCGCGAGTTTTGCCAGCGCCTCCATGGCGCTGGCAATCACCACGCCGCCGCCGCACATCACGACGGCCTTGCGGGCCTGGAGAAGCGCATCTGCCGCCGCCTCGACCGCCGCCGGATCGGGCGCGACAGCGAGAGCGGGAAAGGTCTGGTGGCGGGCATCGGCCCAGATCTCGTCCGGCGTGACGGGATTTTTCTGGGTGTCGAAAGGCAGCGCCAGGTGCACCGCGCCTGGGCGGCCCGTGGTCATCTCGCGGAAGGCGCGGCGAAGCATGGCCGGCAGGCGCTGCGCGTCGTCCAGCGAGGCGTTCCACTTGGTGAGCGGCCGGAACATCGCCACTTGGTCGAGCTCGGTCAGCGGATACCGCCCGCGCGAGGTGGTGGAGACGTCGGAATTGATGGCAAGCACGGGGATCGAACTCTCGTTCGCCTCCACGACGCCCGGCAGGATGTACGTCGCGCCACCGCCCGACGGACCCTCGCAGACGCCCGGCCGCCCTGTGACGCGAGCATAGGCGTCGGCCATGTAGCCGGCATGTCGCTCGTCGCGGGTCAGGAGGTGGGTGATGCCGTGGTCCAGCCGGTGGAGCGCATCGTATAGCGGCAGGGTCGTGTCGCCGCACAGGCCGAAGACGTGTTTCACGCCATAGGCTTCGAGCATCTTCACCATGGCTTCCGCGCCGGTGAGCGTGTTCGCGTTGTTGCGTGAGTTCATGCCCTCGATTTCCCCGCCGATCCGATGCCATCCGGCTTCCTTACGGATCATCTGAACTGTATACAGACCTGAATACTGGTTCGAAGAGAACGGGAGAGTCAAGCGTGTCGAAACCCCCGGAGACGGACGGAATGGTCGGCGCACTGCTCGCCGATATCCGCGCGATGGCGGTCGATTTCCGGCTGCGGCCGGGCGAGCGCATCAACGAGGTCGCGCTTGCGGCAAAACTGAACGCCAGCCGCACCCCCTTGCGAGAGGCGCTCAACCGGCTGGTGTCCGAGGGCTTCGTCACGTTCGAGAGCGGACGCGGCTTCTTCTGCCGGAGATACTCCGTCGCAGAGGTGCAGGACCTCTATCAGTTGCGGCAGGCGATCGAGCGCTTCGCCGTCGAGCGCGCGGTCGAACTGGCGAGCGACAACTTGATTTCGGAACTCCGCGCCTTTCTGGAGCGCACGGCGGGCGAGGAGGGTCGTACGCTGGAGGACGTGCTCGCCTACGACGAGTACTTCCACGAGACGATCGCAGGCTGGTCCGGCAATGGCGAAATGCTGCGCACGCTGCGAAACGTCAACGCCCGCATCCGCTTCTTCCGATGGGTGGACATGCAAGCGCGACGCGGCCGCACACAGGGCGAGCATCGAGAAATCCTCGATGCAATCGGAAACAGACAGGCCGGCGAGGCGGTGGCGCTGGTCGACCGGCACATCGTGCGGCGGCGCGACGAGATCGCCGAGGCGCTGAAGGAGTGCCACGCGCGCCTGTTCGTCGACGAGGATTTCGTCCATCCTGCCTTCAAGTCGGCGGAGGAACTATGCGCGTAACAGGCGGAAAATCGATCTACGGCGCGGCGGTCGGCATCCTGATGCTCGACGCCCGGTTTCCGAGGATTCCCGGCGACATGGGCAATGCCACCACCTGGCCGTTCCCCGTGCACTACAAGATCGTGCGATCGGCGACACCCGACCGCGTCGTGCGCGGCGGTGCCGAGGGTCTGCTCGACGTCTTCGTCGCCGCGGCGCGCGAACTTGTCGCCGACGGGGTTGACGGCATCACGACCAATTGCGGGTTCCTGTCGCTGTTCCAGGAGGAGCTGGCCGACGCGGTCGGCGTACCGGTCGCGACTTCCTCTTTGATGCAGGTGGCGCAGGTGAATCGACTGCTGCCGAAAGGCCGGCGCGCCGGTATCCTCACCATCTCCGGCTCCACGCTGACGCCGCTGCACCTCGAAAAGGCCGGTGTTCCCGAGGGCACGCCGGTCGGCACGACGGAGGGCGGGCGCGAATTCACCCGCGCGATTCTCGGCAACGAACTGGAGCTCGACGTGGACGCGGCACGGCAGGACAATGTCGAGGCGGCGCGCGCCCTCGTGGTCGCCAATCCCGATCTCGGCGCGCTGGTGCTCGAATGCACCAACATGGTGCCCTACGCGGCCGACATTCGCGCCGCGACCGGCCTTCCGGTCTTCTCGATCGAGACCTTCGTGCGGTGGTTCCAGGCCGCGCTGGTGCCCCGCACCTACTGACCCTGCCTCGCCGCGTCTCTGTTTCAAACCTGTTTCGCCGCCGAAACACATCGGGCGCCGGCGGCAATCGTCAGGATACCGAACGCGCGCATTGATGCCGCAGGGCGGGTGCACGAATCCGTGCGCAGTCGCCTTGCTTGCGGATTGCTTTCGACATGAACATCTCCGTACACCCGCCCGGCCGGCACCGGGAGCGCACGCCTTCGCGCGTGGCCGGATGGCTCCGGCGCTTCCTCGCCCGCCGCGCAGCCGGCCTCGTGCTCGGTTTCGCCAGGATCGTCACCGCCGTGCGCGGCGAGTGGCAGGGCGTCGAGCCGCGCGACGTCCAGCGCATCTACTTCGCCAACCATTCGAGCCACGGGGATTTCATCCTGGTCTCCGCCGTTCTGCCGCCGCGCTTGCGCCGCCACACGCGGCCGGTGGCCGGCGCCGATTACTGGATGAAGGGGAGGCTGCGGCGCTTCGTCGGCCGCGAGGTCTTCAACGCCGTCCTGATCGAGCGCAACAGGGAACGTCGAACCGAGGATCCGGTCGATCAGATGACCCGGGCGGTGGGCGAGGGTGCGTCGCTGATCGTGTTCCCCGAAGGCACGCGCAACACCGGCGACCTGCCGCTGATGCCCTTCAAGAGCGGCCTCTACCATCTCGCAAGGGCGTGCCCGGGCATCGAACTGGTTCCGGTCTGGATCGCCAACCTGAACCGCGTCCTCCCCAAGGGCGAGATCGTGCCCATCCCGCTCGTGTGCACCGTCACATTCGGCGCCGCCCTCCATGTCGGCGAGGCCGAGTCCAAGGAGGACTTCCTTCGGCGCGCCGAGATCGCGCTGCTCTCCCTCGCACCCAACGGAAACCGGCCATGACCGCGCCGCATCCTGACCTGCTCACCCTGCTCCTGGGGCTTGCGGCCGTGCTCTTCGCGGCCTCTGCCGTCGCCTACGTGCTGCGCGTCCGGCTGTCGCCCGGCGGTTCGAACGCCGTGATCGAGAACCTCGGCGACCGGATCGATGCCTGGTGGGTGATGGCGATCGTCATGGGGCTCGCCCTGATCGGCGGACGCACCGGGGTGACGCTGCTGTTCGCGCTTTGCTCCTTCGCCGCGCTGCGCGAGTTCGTGACGCTGACCAACACCCGCCGCGCCGACCACTGGGCGCTGGCCGGGGCTTTCTTCGTCATCCTGCCGGCGCAGTACTGGCTGGTCTGGACCGGGTGGTACGGGCTCTATTCGATCTTCATCCCGGTCTACGCCTTCCTGCTGATGCCGATCGTGTCCAGCCTGCGCGGCGACACGGACCGCTTCCTCGTTCGCATCGCCGAGGTGCAGTGGGCGCTGATGATCTGCGTCTTCTGCGTCTCGCACGTGCCGGCGCTGCTCACGCTGGACATACCCGGCTTCGAGGGGCGAAACGTGCTCCTGATCGCGTTCCTGGTCATCGTCGTTCAGAGCAGCGACGTCATGCAGTACGTCTGGGGCAAGCTCCTCGGCCGCGCGAAGATCGCGCCGAAACTGTCGCCATCGAAGACGCTGGAGGGGCTCGTCGGGGGCGGCTTGAGCGCGGTGGCGCTGGGCACGGCGCTCGCCTGGATCACGCCGTTCAGCCCCATTGAGGCGGCGCTGTTGTCGCTGGCGATCGTCCTCATGGGATTCTTCGGCGGGCTCGTCATGTCGGCGATCAAGCGCGACCGCGGCGTCAAGGATTGGGGCCACCTGATCGCCGGCCATGGCGGTTTCATCGACCGGCTGGACTCGGTCATCTTCTCGGCGCCCATCTTCTTCCATCTGGTGCGCTACGGATGGTCGCTGACATGAGGACGCAGGTCCCAACCCTGGCCCGTAGCAGCGCGGCGCACGTGCTAGTCGCCTTCGCCGCGATGGGCGGCTGGGCCGTATTCGCCAACCGCATGCACGCCATGCCGGCGCCGCTTCTGGCCGGGCTGGTGCAGGGCGCGATCTCGGGCACCATCACCTATTTTCTGAAGCGGACGGTGGAGGCGCTGTCCGCGCGCTTCGAGGGCATGGGGCGCCTGTTGCTGCCGCCAGCCATCGCCTTCGCAACCTCGCTCGCTGTGCTCGTGACGCTGCATACGCTCTCCGGCACGCCGGAAATCCTGCGCACCATCGCACTGCCGCTTGCGATCTCCACCGGCTATGCGGCGCTCTACAGCCATGCGCTGTGGCGGCGCGAGAGGACATGACGCCATGACGGACGCTCCCGACCGCCGCCCGCTGGCGAGCCGCGACACGCGCTGGGCGCAGGCGCTGACCCGTAGGCTCGCCGCCACCTCCATCACGCCGAACCGCATTTCGATGGGAAGCATCCTCGCCGCTGCCGTCGCGGGCGCCTGCTTCTGGGGCGCTGGCGACACGCAGGGATGGAGCGCCGCGCTGTTTCTCGTTGCGGCGGCGCTGTTCTGCCAGATCCGGCTCCTGTGCAACCTCCTCGACGGTCTCGTCGCGATCGAGGCCGGCAAGAAGGAGCCCGACGGCGCCTTCTGGAACGAGTTCCCCGACCGGGTGGCTGACATCCTGATCCTGGTGGGCGCGGGGCTCGGCGCGGGAGGACCGGCGCTCGGCTGGGCGGCGGCGGCAATGGCGATCCTGACGGCCTACACGCGCGAACTCGGACGGGCCTGCGGGCTGCCAGCGGATTTTTCGGGTCCGATGGCTAAACAGCACCGCATGGCGGTGATGACGTTGGCCGCGCTCGCCGCGGCTGCGGCAGAAGTGTTCCTTGGCGGGGAGGTCCACACCGTGCTGATTGCGGCGCTATGGATCGTCGCCGTCGGCGCGGCTGTCACGGCCGCCCGGCGGGCCGCGCAGATCGTCATTGGCCTGCATGGGAGCCCGCACTGAGCCGATGCGCGCTGCCGAGCGGCAGCGTCAGTCGGTGCGGGGCTCCAGCACGTAGAGCCCGACGTCGATGTTGCGCGTCTTGAAGCCGGCCTCGCAGTAGGCGAGGTAGTATTCCCACAGCCGGCGGAAGCGCTGGTCGAAGCCGAGCTGTTCGACGGCCGTCCAGCTCTGCCGGAAGCGATGGCGCCACTCCGCCAGCGTGCGGGCATAGCTCTGGCCGAAATACTCGGCGCCGACGAGCTTCAGTCCGGCGTCCCTGGCGTGCTGGTCGATGAGCGCCTTCGACGGCAGCATCCCGCCCGGAAACACATGGGTCTGGATGAAGTCGGCGCCGTTTCGGTATTGCTCGTAGCGGCTCTCGTCGATGGTGATCGCCTGGATCACGGCCCTGCCGCCGTCGGCCAGCAACTGCCGCACCTTGCCGAAATAGGCCGGCCAGTACTGCTCGCCGACCGCTTCGATCATCTCGATGGACACGATACGGTCGAACGAGCCTGCGCTGTCGCGATAGTCTTCCAGTTCGATCCGGACGCGGTCAGCCAGGCCCTCGCGTTCGGCGGACTGGCGCGCGTAGGCCAGTTGCTCGGACGAAAGCGTGATGCCCTTCACGTCGGCGCCGGAGGTGGCCAGCCGGGTGGCGAGCGTGCCCCAGCCGCAGCCGATTTCGAGAACGCGCTGCCCGGGCTGCGGCGACAGGAGTTCGGCGATTCGGCGCAGCTTGTTCTCCTGCGCCTGCTCCAGCGTCTCGCCGGGTGCCCGGTAGAGGGCGGACGAATAGGTCATGCTCGGATCGAGCCAGAGCCGGTAGAATTCGTTGCCGAGATCGTAGTGATAGGCGATGTTTCGCTTGCTGCCCGACAGGCTGTTGGCCCGCAGGAGATGGCGCAGCCGGTTCACAGTGCGGGCCGGCCAGGAGCCGGAAATCGTGCGGTCGATCTGCTCCATGTTGGCCACAGCCAGTTCGAGCAGCGCGGCGAGGTCGGGGGTCGACCACTCGCCGTCGAAATAGGCTTCGGCGAAGGCGATGTCGCCACCGAGGACCAGGCGCCGCACCGCGCTCCAGCGGTTCAGGTGGAGGACGGCTTCGGGCCCCGGCGTACCGGACTGGTGTTCGAGCACCACGCCTTCGGGGGTGCGCACCGAAATCTGACCGACCGTGGCGCAGGAAAGGAGTTTGCGCAGGAAACGCGCGGCCAAGGCCCCGAACGGGCGCAGCCGACCGGACGTGTGATCAACATCGAGCGACATCAGGTTCGGCGTCCCCGTGCAGGTGTCGCGAGTTCGCTGCCACAAAGGTGATCGGCGTCTCTGGCGGAGCGGGGCGCGTCGTGAGCTTCACGCCTTTCGCCCACAGCTTCAGCGCCTCCCAGTGGATGCCGCCGATCACCTTCACGGTGAGCAGCGGATAGGCGAAGAACATCCGCGCAAGCGTGGCGTCGGTCAGCGGTTGGCGCTGTCCCGAAAAGGCCGCGACGATCAGGGGGCCGTCGCCGTCGCTCGCAGTGATGTGGATCGATGTCCGCTCGGCCGGCGGATCGACGCGAAAGTCGTATCGCATGGCCATGGAAATGAACGGAGACACATAGAACTCTTTCTCGCAATGCTGCTCGATGCTCCCGACGCTGCCATCATCCTCGATCGGTATCAGATAGCTGTGACGCTCTCCGAAGGTGTTGCTGACTTCGTACAGTAACGCATGAAGGCGCCCGTCCGCCAGATGGCAGAAGTAGATGCTGAGCGGATTGAACACGTAGCCCAGAACGCGCGGCATGCAGAAGAGCCGGATGGCGCCGCCATCCACGACGAGGCCGGCGGCGCGAAGCTGCTCTTCGACATAGCTGCGCAGCAGCCGGCCCGAGCCGTCGGCGTGGTCGCCGTCGAAAAAGCCGAACAGGTTGAAACGATTGCGCGAGAACAGCCTGAGCCGCCGCGAGAGCGCGTCGATCTCGTCCAGGTCGAGTAGCAGCGAGAACATGCGGTAGGCCAGGCGGTGCCGGCGTGGACGCAGGCGCTGGTGCATGACCTTGCCGGCATAGACGGCGGAACGGAATTCGGACATCAGGCCGCCACCAGTTCCGGGCCGCGCGGGATGTCGACGACCGAGATGCGCCCGGATTCGTCGGCGACATGCCAAGGCCTGCGCACGCCGCCCAGCGCCTCGGCCACGGCAAGGCCCGCCTGAAGCCCGTCCTCATGAAAACCGGCGCCGAAATAGGCGCCGCAGAACCAGGTGTTGCGCTCGCCCTGGAGGGACCACAGCTCTTTCTGCGCGCGCATGGCGGCGGCGTCGAAGACCGGGTGCTCGTAAATCTGGCGATACTTCACGGTTTCCGGCCGGGGTTCCATCGAAGGGTTGAGCGTCACGAAGAGCGGCTGCTCGCAGTCGAGCGGCTGCAGTCGGTTCATCCAGTACGTCACGGAGAGGCGCTTGGTTCCACCCGTGGTGTCGGCGAGATAGTTCCAGCTCGTCCAGGCGCGCTTGCGGCGCGGCATCAGGCCGACATCGGAGTGCAGGATGGCCTCGTTGCGGCTGTATTCGAAACTGCCGAGCAGTCGTGTCTCGGCTGCGTCCGCATCGGCGAGCACCCCGAGCGCCTGGTCGGCGTGCGTGGCGATCACGACATGGTCGAAACGGCGGCTGACACCGCGCGTGTCGATCACCTCGGCCGAGCCAGGGCTTCTGACCACGGACCTTACGCCGTGGTCCAGGAGAATCCGGCCCCGGAAGCGCTCGGTCAGACGCCTTACGTATTCGCGGCTGCCGCCCCTGACGGTTCGCCAGACCGGGCGTCCCGCGAGCCTCAGCAGCCCGTGGTTCTCGCAGAACCGGATGAAGGCCGCGGCCGGATAGTTGCAGATCTCGGCTGCGGGCGTGGACCAGATCGCGGCGGCCATGGGGTAGAGATGGTCCTCGCGGAAGGCGCTGCCGTAGCCTTCCGCATCGAGATAGTCGCCGAGGCTGATCTCGCCGATGCGCGCGACGTCGAACGGCGCCTGACGGTAGAACCGCAGCAGTTCGCGCAGCATCCGCCAGAAGCGCGGCCGGGCGATGTTCGCGGGTTGGGCCAGGAGGCCGCCGAAGCCGCTGCCGGAATATTCCAGCCGCCCGCCGTCGATGGAGACGGAAAAGGACATGTCCGACGGCGCGGTGGGCACTCCGAGATGGTCGAACATCGCGGTCAGATTGGGATAGGTAACTTCGTTGTAGACGATGAAGCCCGTGTCGACCGCCACACCGTCCGTTTCCACGGTATTGCTGTGGCCGCCGAGACGCGGACCCTGCTCGAAAAGCGTGACCTTGTGGCGTGTCGAAAGGAGCCAAGCCGCCGACAGGCCCGATATGCCGCTGCCGATGACGGCGATCTCGAGCGGTCGTGCTGGGGGGAAACCGGCGGCACCGGGCATTTGCGACTCCAAGTTCTCTGTGGAAGAGGCTCGCCTCGTCCCGTAACTTGTGCTCTTACGCAGCCAAGTGAGGCACGGATCACCAGCGGCGGTGTGATCCGCCCGGCGCGACCGGTCGTAACAGGGCGCATGAATGCATCCACACATCACTTCGTGGCTCATAAGGTCCTGCCCGGCTTCCATCCCTCGGGGATCGGGACGCCCGGCATGACGGGAAAGGCAAGGACAGTCCTTTCGGCGGACGATGCCCGGCGGCTCGTCGCCGCGGTCGCCATCGAGCGGGACCGTGCCGCATTCGCGCAGCTGTTCAGCCACTACGGGCCGCGGTTGAAGGCATTCATGATGCGCGGGGGGCTTTCCGCGTCCGCCGCCGAGGAACTCGCCCAGGAGACGATGCTGCTGGTCTGGCGGAAGGCCGGATACTTCAACGCTGAGCGTGGCGGCGTCTCGACCTGGATCTTCACCATTGCGCGAAACCTGCGGATCGATCGGCTGAGGCGCGAGAAGCGGCCGCGGGCGAACACGGAACTGTTCGATCCTTCCGACGAACCCGATGGGCCGGCGACGGGAGAAGCCGTTCTGATGGCGGTGCAGCGGGAGGAACGGGTGCGGGCCGCGCTCGACCTCCTGTCCGACGAGCAGGCGGAGGTCCTGCGGCTCTCCTTCTTCGGCGACAAGCCGCAATCCGAAATTGCCAGCGAACTCGGAATTCCGCTCGGCACCGTAAAATCGCGCGTGAGGCTGGCGCTCGGCCGCCTGCGCCACATTCTGGACGACCTGAAATGACGATCAATCACCATCCGAGCGACGAGACTTTGCTCCGCTACGCGAGCGGCACGCTCGATGCGGGACCGCGCCTCGTCGTGGCCGTCCATGTCGGCGGATGCCGCGTCTGCGCGGAGCGCGTGCTCCAGTTCGAGGCGATCGGCGGAGAGATGCTCGACGACATCGAGCCTGTGGAGATGAGCGCCGACGCTCTGGATCGCGCGCTGGCCAGGATCGAGGTGACGCCCGAGCAAGAGCCTTCCGCGCCGGCCGGGACGAAGCGCCGCCGCGCGGATGTCGGCATCCGGCTGCCGGAGGTTCTCGACGGTTGCGAGGTGGGGCGCTGGTGGTGGATCGGTCCCGGCCTGCGCTGGAGCCGCGTGACGCTGCCCGACGATCCGGGGGCGAACGTGATGCTGCTCAAGATCGGCGCGGGACGCAAGCTGCCGGAGCATACCCATACGGGACGTGAGTACACCCAGGTCCTGACGGGTTCCTTCGCCGACGCGCGAGGGCGCTACGTGCCGGGTGACCTGGATGAAGCCGATTCGGAGGTGGAGCACCAGCCGGTGGTCGATTCGAAGGCGGAGTGCATCTGCATAGCGGCGCTGGAAGGAAACATGCGCCTGCGCGGCTTCTTCGGCCGGATGATACAGCCACTGATCGACGGCTGAGTCCGAGCGGATGCGGCCGGTCCGCGTTCGGGTGCCTTCCCGGCTGGCGACGAAGGAGGCCTACAAATGACGCTCGCACTTGCCATCTTCGGGCTCGCGGTCGCGCTTTCCGCGATCATGACGGGCGCCTGGTGGATCGCCCTGAGAAGCGGCAAGTCCGGATGGATCGACGCGATCTGGTCCGCATCCGTCGGCGTGTGCGGCGCCCTGGCCGCAATCCTTTCCCTCGATGGAGACGTGCCGAGCGCGCGACAGCTTCTCGTAGCCGGCATGGCGCTCGCCTGGTCGCTGCGTCTGGCCTCCCATATCGCCTCGCGGACCGCCGCGAGCGACAAGGACGATCCGCGCTACGCCCAGCTCAAGCAGGAGTGGGGTGAATCGGCCCGCAGCCGGCTCTTCTGGTTTCTCCAGATCCAGGCGGCGGCCGGTTTCGCGCTCGTCGTCTCGATCATGGCCGCCGCGCACTACCCGGCGCCCGGGCTTGGCCTACGCGACCTGTTGGGCGCGGCGATCCTTCTCGCCGCGGTGCTCGGCGAGGCGGTGGCCGACCGGCAGCTCAGCGCCTTCCGGTCAGATCCGGCCAACAAGGGCAAGACCTGCGACGTCGGGCTCTGGGGACTGTCGCGCCATCCGAACTATTTCTTCGAGTGGCTCGGCTGGCTTGCCTATCCTGCCATCGCGCTGGATCTAACGGGCGGCTATGCTTGGGGGTGGGCATCGCTCGCCGGTCCGGTCCTGATGTACTGGCTGCTCGTCCACGCCTCCGGCATCCCGCCGCTGGAGGAGCACATGCTGCGGTCGCGCGGCGAGGCCTTTCGCCGCTACCAAGCGCGTGTGAATGCCTTCTGGCCCGGTCCGGCGAAACCGGCTTCGGATTGAACGGACCTTCGACCCGCGACTGAACGCGGCTGCTGCCCGGAGCGGGCCGGCGCCGTCAGGTCTGCGGATAGAAATACTGGACCACGATGAAGGCGAGTGCCGCCGAGACCGACGTGACCAGCGTACCCCAGGCGATGTCGACCACGGTGATGATCGCCGGCCAGCCGCGGATCGTCGCATGGCTGGTCAGGTCGTAGGTCGCATAGGCGAAGAAGCCGAACAGCGCGCCGTAGAGCGCTGCCGTCGTCCATTTGCCGGTGGCAAAGGCGGGCGACAGGGCGAAGATGATCATGCCGACGACATAAAGCAGATAGAACACGACCGCCGGCACGGGACTGAAATTCTCGGCCAGTACGTCTCCGAGATACTGACGGTAGAGGCGCTGCGACATGGTCGACAGCCACACGGCGTCGATGCCGAGGAAAATGATGAAGGTTGCCACGTAGGCGACCGCGTATCTCGTCATGATGCCTTCCTCTTCCTGGCTTGTGGTTGTTGCGTGTCGTCGGACCGTACGGCCCGGTAGGCTTCCATGGCCCGGTCGCGGGCGGCGTGGTGATCCACGATCGGCGACGGATAGGTCTCGCCGAGCGTCACGCCCGCGTCCTTCAGCACCGCGGCGGACGCCTCCCAGGGCTTCTGGACGAAGCGGTCGGGAAGTTTGGCGATTTCGGGCACCCAGCGGCGGACGTAGTCGCCGCCCGGATCGAACCGTTCGCCTTGGAGAACGGGATTGAAGATGCGGAAATAGGGGGCGGCGTCGGCGCCGCTGCCCGCGACCCACTGCCAGCTGGCGGGATTGTTGGCCGGGTCGGCGTCGACGAGCGTGTCCCAGAACCACTGTTCCCCGTCGCGCCAGTCGATCAGGAGATCCTTGATCAGGAAGGAGGCCGCGATCATGCGTACGCGGTTGTGCATCCATCCCGTGTGCCACAGCTGGCGCATCCCGGCATCGACGATCGGATAGCCGCTGAGGCCCCGCTGCCACGCTTTCAGCGCCTTCGCGTCGCGGTGCCACTCGAACGCTTCGTACTCGGGCCGGAATGCCCGCTCGCGCAGATGCGGGTTGTGGAACAGGAGATGGTAGGAGAATTCACGCCAGGCGAGTTCCTTGCGGAATTTCGCCGCGCCGGCGCCATGGAACTTCTTCAGCGCGGCGAGGATCTGGAACGGGGTGATCTCGCCAAAGGTCAGATGCGGCGAGAGACCGGAGGTTCCGGCCTTGCCCGGGATGTCGCGGCTGCGTTCGTAATCCGACAGATCGTCCTCGACGAACTCCCGGAGGCGGCGTCGGGCGCCGTCCTCGCCGGGAGTCCAGCTTTCCTGCAGGCCGCCGGACCAGTCGGGCTTCGTGGGCAGGAGTTCGAGTTCATCGAGCGCCAAGCCTTCCAGCTGACCTTTCCAGCCCTTGACCGAAGAGGGCGGGTCGATCGGGTCGCGGGGCTCCACGCTGCTCTCCAGCGCTTTCGAGAAGGGGGTGTAGACCTTGTAGAAACCGCCAGATCCGGTCTGGAGCAGGGACGGCTCGTGCATCAGCGCGCCGTCGAAGCTTCGTGCCACGAGTTCCTTATCGCGCAGGCTCGTCTTGAGGGCCGCGTCGATGGCCGCTTCCGCCGGATCGTAGCGGCGGTTCCACAGGACCGTGTCGGCACCGCTGACCTTGATCGCCTCTTCAACGACGTCGGCCGTCCGGCCACGTTTCAGGACCAGTCCGGCGCCGGCCTTGTTCAGTGCCTTCTGCAAGCCATGCAGCGAATGGTGCAGCCACCATCGGCTCGCCGCGCCGATGGGTCGAACGCCTTCGCTTTCCTCGTCCAGAATGAAGATCGGGAGCACGGGGCGGTCGCTGTCGGCGGCGGCGGCAAGCGCGCCGTTGTCGCGGATGCGAAGGTCGCGCCGGAACAGAACGATGACGGGAGAAGCCACGGGTCCGATGCTCACGCGCGCAGCGCCGTTGCGGCGGGATGCGGTTCTGTTTTTGGTGACACGGGCCAACCTCCTCCGGACGGTCGAACCCTTCTACGCGGCTATGCCGCGGAAGGATCAATCCGGCCTGCCGGAGCGATGGTCGCGATCGGAAGGATATCCTTTGCCGGCCTGGCCGATGGCGATGCCGGAAAAAACAACACCCGCCGGGGGAGGAGGTCCGGCGGGTGTCGTTTGTGTGGCGGACACCCGGGAGGAGGTGGGTGCCGGCCTATCCGTCGTTCACTGGGAGGAGGTAGATCCCGACGGAATTCTGCAATCTGTCAACCTCCGGTGAGGGAGGACAGCACCCGCCGAGGGAGGAGGTTCGGCGGGTGCTGATTTGTCGGCCGGCACCCGGGAGGAGGTGGATGCCGGCCGTATCCGTCAGAACCTGGGAGGAGGTAGGCTCTGGCGAAATTCCGTACTTCGTCAGATCGACTTGCGAGCGACGAAGGAAATGTCTCCGCGGGCAATCCCCAGATCGCTCAGTTCGCGGTTCGAAAGGCGGCTCAGCTCGTTCACGGTGTCGCGATAGCGGCGCCAGTTGCGGTAGTTGCGGACAAGGTTCATAACACGTCTTCTTTCGGGTAGTTTTCGTTTCGGCTGTTCTCTTGTTGATTGGAAGATAGTCGCGCCCCGTCGGCATTTGAAGCGCGGTTGTTGCATAGCAGCAATGCGTTTTGTGCAATGCAACATAAATTAACGGGCAAGTGAGTATCCCGCATCCCGGTATCGGAACGCGCGCATTGGCGCCATCGGCGCGATACGCGGGCGCGACATAGATTTGCCGGCATCGCGACCGAGAGCGCCCGCGATGGATGAGGGATGATGGCTTCATACGGTTCCAGGGTCAGGCAGGACATCTCGCGTTGGCTTGCCGAGGGACTCATCGATGCACCGACCGCGCAGGCTCTACGCAACGACGTCGAGGGCCGGACGTCACGCGGCTTCAGTTTCGGCGGCGTCCTGGCGGTGCTCGCCGCGCTGCTCCTGGGAGCAGCGATCCTGATCTTCGTGGCGGCGAACTGGTCCGCGTTTCCGCGCGTCACCCGGGCCGGCCTGCTGTTTGCACTCATCCTGGCCGGTTATGCCGGCGGCGCTCTTCTCAAACTGGCCGGCAGGGTCTCAGCCGGCGAGGCGGCTTTTCTGATCGGCGGCGCGGCCTTCGGCGGTTCGATCGCGCTCATCGGGCAGATGTACCATCTTTCGGGAGATGAGGCGCAGGCGCTGCTCGTCTGGTGCGCGGGTGTGACGGTAGCGGCGGTGATCCTGCGCTCGGCGGCGTCGACGGTGGCGGCGGTGGTCATTGCGGCCGCCTGGCTGTGGGCGCAGACGTGGGATTTCTGGAGCGCCGCGGACGTGCCGAACGAATACCTGCTCGTGCTGGCCGTGCTGTGGGTGGTTTCCCTGTGGACCGGCGCCCGCGCGGGGCGGCACCTGCTCGTGCTGTCGCTCATTATGTATGCGTCACTGGCCTATCTGCGCACCGAGCAGCTGGCGATCCCGATCCTGACGGCGCTCGTGTCGGCCGCATTCTTCGTCGCGGCGAGCGTCCGGCCGGATGGCGTCGAGCGTCTCCTTCGCCTCGGCGGGGGCGCGCCGATTCACGGGCTGCTGGGCTTCGTGGCGGGCATGTCCTTCGTGCAGTTCGCGGTGATGGACCAGCCGGCTTTCATGCTCGCCGCGCTGATCACTTTCGGCGGCAGCGTGGGCGCACTGGTGCTGGGCGGCCGCGAGAGCCGCAGGCTGCGGTGGCTCGCCTATACGGTGTTCGGCATCGAACTGTGCATCGTCTACCTGGCGACGGTCGGCACCATGCTCGGGACCGCGGGGTTCCTGATCGCCACGGGTCTGCTGCTCGCCGTCCTCGCCATGGTCATCACGCGGTTCGAGCGGCGGATGAAGGCCCCGGTGCAGGGAGGCGCGGCATGAAGCGTTCGATGCAACTCGTCGTCGGCGCGCTCATAGTCTCCGCGCTGCAGATCGGGTTCCTCTTCTCGGTCATCCAGGGGCGGGCCACGATCCTGCGCGATGGCGCGGAGGTCATGCTGAAGGTCGAGCCGGTCGATCCGCGCGACCTCCTGCGCGGCGACTACGTGCGGCTGGGCTACGAGATCTCGTCCGTCCCCAGAACGCTCTTCGAGCCGCCGCTCGCCGACGCCGACGCCGCAAAGGGAACGCCGGTGCTGGTCCGTCTGGCGCCGGGCGACGACGGGCTGTGGCGTCCGGTTGGCGCGCGGCTCGCAGAAACGCAAGCGTCCGCGATGCCCGACGGCCAGGTCGAGATCGCCGGTACGATCGACACCGCATTCGCGGCGATCGACCAGGTTCGGCTGTCCTACGGCATCGAACGCTTCTATCTTCCCGAAGGCGAGGGACGCGAGATCGAGCGCGACATGCGCGAGCGACCCTTCATGATCCTGGCTGCCATCGGGGAGGGCGGAACGGCCCAGATCAAGGCATTCTTCGACGGCAAAACACGCCTTTACGAGGAGCCGCTCTACTGAACGTGGCGAGCATAAGCATCGCGCGGGCTGGAAGTGGGAAGCAATTCGCCAGCCAAGCGCGAAAAAAGCCGCATTTCTGGGGTGTTTCCCCTTTGAAGCCGTGATGCGCGGTGATATAGACGCCCCGCTTCGGGAGGCGCGTTTGCTTCCTGAGCGGGTGTGGTGGAACTGGTAGACACGCAGGATTTAGGTTCCTGTGGCGCAAGCCGTGGGGGTTCAAGTCCCTCCACCCGCACCAGAAAGCCACTCCCGGCCCAAGGAATCCGGCAGGCGAAACGGAAAGAGCCGTTCCGCCCCGGAATTCGTGAAGACAAAGGTTTGATGATGCAGGTTACCGAGACGCTGAACACTGGGCTGAAGCGCGAGATCCAGGTGGTGGTCCCCGCAAAGGACATGGAAGCGCGGCTGCTGGAACGTCTTCAGGACGCCAAGGGCAAGGTGCGCATCAACGGCTTCCGTCCCGGCAAGGTGCCGGTCAACCACCTGCGCAAGGTCTACGGCAAGTCCGTCATGGCCGAGGTGGTCAACGAGATCCTCTCCAACTCGACCGGCTCCATCATCAAGGAGCGCGGCGAGAAGGCCGCCATGCAGCCCGAGGTCAAGATGACCGAGGACGAGTCCGAAGCCGAGAAGATCCTCGCCGGCCAGGCCGACTTCGAATTCTCCATCGCCTACGAGGTCATCCCGCCCATCGAGATCCAGGACGTGTCCGGCATCTCCGTGACGCGCGAGGTCTACGACGTCCCTGAATCCGAAATCGACGAGCAGGCGATGCGGGTCGCCGAATCGGCGCGCACCTATACGCCGAAGGACGGCAAGGCCGAGACCGGCGACCGCGTGACCATGGACTACGTCGGCAAGGTTGACGGCGAGCCCTTCGAGGGCGGGGCCGACAGCGGCGCCAACATCGTGATCGGCTCCAACCAGTTCATCCCGGGGTTCGAGGACCAGCTGGTCGGCGCCAAGGCCGGCGACGAGAAGGTGGTCGAGGTGACTTTCCCCGAGCAGTACCAGGCGGCCCATCTCGCGGGCAAGGCCGCGACCTTCGACGTCAAGGTGTCGGAAATCGCTTCCCCGGAGGCGATCGAGCTCAACGACGAGGTCGCCAAGTCGCTGGGACTGGATTCGCTCGAGCGCCTGCGCGAGATCATCAAGGGGCAACTCGAGAGCCAGTTCGGCACGGTGACACGCCAGAAGGTGAAGCGCCAGTTGCTCGACGCGCTGGACGAGACCTACAAGTTCGAGGCCCCCTCGAAGCTGGTCGAGGCGGAGTTCACCAACATCTGGAATCAGGTGACGCGCGATCTCGAATCCGCCGGCAAGACCTTCACCGACGAGGACACGACCGAGGAGGAGGCGCGCGCCGAGTATCAGCGTCTCGCTGAACGCCGCGTCCGCCTCGGGCTGGTTCTGGCCGAGATCGGCGACAAGGCGGGCGTGCAGGTGTCCGACGAGGAGATGCAGCGTGCGCTCATGGAGACGGTACGCCGCTACCCCGGCCAGGAGCAGCAGGTCTACGACTTCTACCGCAAGAACCCGGCCGCGCTGGCGGAATTCCGCGCGCCGCTGTTCGAGGAGAAGGTCGTCGACCACCTGATGACCCTGATCAACGTCACCGACAAGAAGGTCTCGAAGGAAGAGCTTCTGGCGGACGACGAGGCGGATGAGGCCAAGGCCGAGGCGGCTTCCGAAAAGGAAGCAGCGCCGAAGAAGAAGGCCGCTCCGAAGAAGAAGGCGAAGGCCGCCGAGAGCGAAGCCGTCGCCGAAGACGGCGCCGAGTAGCACGGCACGAAGAGCCGCCACCGCGCTCAAGCGGTCGGGCGGCTCCATCGAACCCAGCAAGGGTGGCGCGGCCGGATGGCTTCGCCACCCTTGCGCGTTTGGCGCCTATCCCCCATTTTAGGGGGAAGACATGCAGGTGCGATTTTGGGCCTGCCCATTCGTATGGAGAGAGAAATGGGCCGATTCCAGGTGATGACGATGACGACGGACGCGGCGCGCCGCGTGCGCGAGATTGTCTCTGGCCGCGAGGGCGCGACCGGCATTCGCGTCGGCGTCAAGAAGGGCGGCTGCGCGGGCATGGAGTACACGGTCGATCTGGTGAACGAGCCGGATTCCCGCGACGACCACGTCGAACACGAGGGCGCGCACGTCTATGTCGCGCCCGAGGCGTCGCTGTTTCTCCTGGGCACGCAGATGGGCTTCGAGACGACCAGGTTGCGCTCCGGCTTCACCTTCACCAACCCGAACCAGTCGTCGGCTTGCGGCTGCGGCGAGTCCGTCGAGTTGAAGCCCGCCGACCTGAAGGCGCTGGCGGAAGCCCGCGCGGCCAGCGCGGCCTGAGGTCAGTCGACCCACAGACCCCGTTTCCGGTGCCAGCCCTCGATGGACTCCTCCGGATAGAGGTCGAAGCGGCTGTCGCCCTCGCGGACGTCCGGTTCCACCCATGACGGCTTGTACTTGAGCATCAGATGGACGCGCTCCGGCGCCACCGGCAGTTCGCTGTCGATCGCCGAGGCGAAGGGATGGACGAGATCCGGCCAGGTCGGATCGTAGAGCCACAGCGCCGAGCCGCATTCGCGGCAGAAGCGCCGCTCGCCGGTGGACACCTCGCAGGTCGGCCGCTCCTCGTCCTCGATCTCCGCCCGGTAGAGGCCGAGATGTTCCTCTCCGGTGACCTTCATCGTTTTCGCATTCGCGCCGAGATTGATGGCGAACCCGCCGCCGCCCTGCTGCTTGCGGCAGATCGAGCAGTAGCAAAGCTGGTAGGGGACCGGCGTGTTGCTTTCCACCTCGAAGCGGACGGTGCCGCAGCGGCATGATCCCTTGAGAAGTATCGGCATGCGCAAATCTCCTATCTGAGCTGTTCGAGCACGAGGAAGAGGCCCCCGGCAATCGCGGCCGTTGCCGGCACGGTGACCAGCCATGCCGCCACGATGGTGGAGAAATGGGCGCGCCGCACCAGCTTGCGCCGCGTGACCTCCTCGCGTGAGACGGCTGGTTCTCCAGCCGGCTCGTCCTCTTCGTCGCTGTCGATCTCCTGCGTATCGGCAGTCGACCCGCTTGCGGCGCGCTCGGCCCGCAGCCGGTTGACCTTACGCTCGAGATAGGCGCGGCGGCGCGGCGAGTTCGCCGTGTACCATTCGCGGAAGAAGCCCACGCCGAAGACCGCGCCGACCGCGATGTGCGTGGAACTGACCGGCAGCCCGAACCAGGACGCCACGATAACCGTGAGCGCGGCGGAGAGCGCCACGCAGAAGGCGCGCATCGGATTGAGCTTGGTGATCTGCTCGCCGACCATCCGGACGAGCTTGGGGCCGAAGAGCAGCAGTCCGAAGGTGATGCCGAAGGCGCCGATGAGCATCACCCAGAAGGGGATGTGCACCGAGGCGACGATGCCGCTGCCGGAAGCGGTCTGCACGATGGCCGCCAGCGGCCCGACCGCGTTCGCGACATCGTTGGCGCCGTGGGCGAACGAGAGCAGCGCAGCCGAGATCACCAGCGGCAGGTTGAAGAGCTTGCGCAGGGACTGGTTGCGGTTTTCCATGCCCTGAGACTGGCGATTGACGAAGACCTGCGCGATACCCCAGGCGACGAGGAAGGCGCCGGCACCGATGATCGCGATGCCGCCGCCGCTCAGATGCACGATCTTCGACAGGCCCTTGGTGGCCAGGTAGGCCGCGAATGATCCGGCCATGATGGCGATGAGCAACGGAACCCAGCGCCGGGCGGCGGCGATCTTCTCGTCCTGATAGATGATGCGCGCCTTGATGAAGGCGAGGAAGGCGGCCGCGATGACCCCGCCCATGACCGGCGATATGACCCAACTGGCGGCGATGCCGGCCATGACGCCCCAGTCGACCGACCACAGGCCGGCCGCGGCGAGGCCTGCGCCCATCACGCCGCCGACGACGGAATGCGTCGTCGAGACCGGCGCGCCGATGGCCGTCGCCAGATTGATCCAGACCGCCGAGGCGAGGAGAGCCGCCATCATCGCGCTTATGAAGACCGCCGGTTCGCCGATCGCCTCGCGGTCGACGATGCCCTTCGAGATCGTCTGCACGACGTCGCCGCCGGCAATCAGGGCCCCGGACGTCTCGAAGACGGCGGCAAGCAGCAGCGCACCGCCCATGGTGAGCGCCCGCGCTCCGACCGCAGGGGCGACGTTGTTGGCCACGTCGTTGGCGCCGATGTTGAGCGCCATGTAGGCGCCGATCGCGGCGGCGGCCACGATCGCGATCGCGCCCGGATCGCCGGCGCTGAAGATCGCGACGGCGACGGCGACGAAGGCCATGAAGAAGAGGGCAAGACCGGGTGCCACCAGACCCCGGGCGACGAAGCTCGTGGCTTCCTCGACGCGGACGAGCTTGTCGAGGTCCTTGTCGAGTGTCGTCTTGCGCGCGCGCTCGCTTATGTCGGCCATGATCCCTTCCGCTCAGGCTCCCGCTTAGGGAACCGCGCAGCACGCGACAAGTTCATCGGGCGGTCCAATCACGACCCGGCGCCGATTTCGTGTGGAAAATGAAGAGTCGGGCGGCGAGCCTCAGGCGGAGGGCGCAAAAACCGAAAGAAGTTCGGCGAGTTCTGGTTCGCGCACGCGGCTCGCCGCGATCTGGGGCGCGAACCACTTGCGGATACGCTGGCCCTTCTCCGGCCATTTCTGCTCGACCCGATCCACCTTCATCGGAAAAACGTAAACCTCGCAGCGCTGCTCCAGCCCGGACTTGAGACCCTTGCCGTAGAAGTAGCGTCCGCTTTCCTTGTCGGAGATCGAGCCGCGCAGGCCGGCCTCCTCGGCCGCCTCGCGCATCGCCGCCTCGTGCAACGCTTCGTCGCCTTCCGGCCAGCCCTTCGGCAGGACCCAGCGGCCCGTGTCGCGGCTGGTGATCAGCATGACTTCTATGCCGCGATCGGCTTCCCGCCAGGGAAGGGCCGCCACCTGGACGCGCGCGGGCACACCGCCGAGGAACCGGCGGACCCGGTCGACGGATGAGTGCCACGTGCGTTGGTTCAGGAGCATTTTTCCCTTTCGAATCCAGCGAATCAACTTTGCCAGCTTAATTGTTGAACCGCAATCTACCAGATGTCGGTGAAGTATCTCTCAGATACGTTAAATTTTCCCGGAAGCAGACGGGCGCCCGGGGACGCCGTCCATTCTGAGCGGGAAATACTGACGGTCGCGGCGAACGAGACGCGCTCCGCCAGCATCGAACATCTTGTCAAGACGGTTAGATGTGATGTGCGGACACGATTGCAAGCCGCACGCCCGCGCAAGGCGCGTTCAGCCGCGATGGCCTTCCGAGATAGGCTGCTGGTAGGTGAAGCCCATGTCCCAGGGGAAGTATATCCAGGTATCCTGGGAGACCTCGGTGACGAAGGTGTCGACCAGCGGGCAGCCCTTCGGCTTGGCGTAAACGGTGGCGAAATGCGCCTTCGGCATCATCGCGCGCACGAGACCCGCCGTCTTGCCGGTGTCTGTCAGGTCGTCGACGATGAGGACTTCCTCGCCTTCGTTCTCCAGGAGCGCGGGCGAGATTTCCTTCAGGACCTTGAGTTCGCCCTGTTCTGTGTAGTCGTGGTAGGACGCGATCGAGACCGTCTCGATCACCCGTATGCCGAGCTCGCGCGAGATGATCGCGGCCGGCACCAGGCCACCGCGCGTGATGCACACGATTGCCTTCCATCTGCCCTTGCTGCCCGCCAGCCGCCAGGCGAGCGCGCGCGCGTCACGGTGAAACTGGTCCCAGGAAACGGGGAAGGCCTTTTCGGGAAGCGACATGAGCGGTCTCGCGCGGGCGTCAGGGAAGCTGCGAGCCTAAAGCGCAAACGGGATGGAAAGGCAAGGGGATGCTGCCTTTCGCGCCATAGGCCGGCGTTTCAGGGCTTGGCGTCGCGGGAAAACAGATAGATCGCGAGTGCGGCGGCGAGCGTTGCGGCGTAAAAGACGAAGAGCGCCTGGTAGCCAGCGGCCGAATCTGCCGCATCCGTCGCGGCGGTCACGACGCCGCCGGTCGCGAACTGCATGACGCCGACCCCGCCGATGGAGAAGAAGTTCATCAGCGTTACCCCGCGCCCGATGAGATGCGGCGGCAGGAACCCGCGCGCGTGCGCCATCAGCATTCCATAGCTCGATCCGCTGACGCCGATCACCACGAACAGGACGGTGACGGCGAACAGGCTGCCGACCGGGTTTAACGCCAGGTAGGAGACCGTGGCGACGCTGACGGCATTGCCGATGACGACCACCCATTTGCGCGTGCCGAACACGGTGTCGAGCGGCCCGTAAAGGAAACTGCCGGCGACCATGGCGAGTGCCATGTAGAGCGTCGTCTGGCCGATCGCGAGGGCATCGGCACCGTAGACGTCAAAGAGGTAGGGGCCGGCCCACAGGCCGCGAATGCCGGCGGCCGGCGCGTAGTTGAGCGCGGTGAGCGGGATGATGAGCCACAGCACCTTCATCCGCAGCAGTTCGCCGAAACCGGCGAAGCCAGAGTTCCGGCCATCCGTTACAGTCTCGCGTTCCGGATCGCGCACGAGGGCGACGAGGGCCAGCGCGGACAGGAGCGTCGCGACGCCGAGCCCGGCCATCACGCCGCGCCAGCCGAAGCTTTCCACCGCAGCCGCGAAGGGTGCCGCGCCAGAGACGTTTCCGAGCGAGCCGAGCGCCACGAACCAGCTCGTCAACACGGCGAAGCGCGCCGGGCGGAAGGTCTTGGCGAAGATGAAGAGCGAGGCCATCAGCACCGGCGCGCAGCCGGCGCCGATCAGGGTCATGGCGAAGGTGATCATGGCGGGCGTCTTCGCGGCTGCGAAGAGGAGGGCACCGCCTCCGCCGCCCGCAGCCAGCAGGACCGCCGCCGTCCGGCGCGGGCCGAAACGGTCAAGCGAGACCCCGACGGCGAACTGCATGAGGGCAAAGGCGATGAACCAGGCGCCGGACGCGAAGGAGAGCTGCGCCTTCGTCGCGCCGAGATCGGCCTCCAGCGCAGGCGTCAGCACCGCCAGGAACGAGCGGTAGAACTGCGACAGGAAATAGGCGAGGGCGAGCGCCGCTATGCCGGCCATGGGCAGGGGTCCAAAGACAAGGGCGGCGAACCACCGGGGTTCGCCGCCCTAAGTCATGCCGACGGATCAGGCAATCGCCCAACCGATCGGCGCATGTGGACCAGAAAGGCTACGCGGCGCGGGCGGGCGACTTAGCACCGCCCGGACGCCGGCGCCGCCGGAACGGCTTGCGCTCCTCGGCGCGGCCCGCATCGTGATGCGCGGAGGCCGGCTTGGCGCCGAAGCGCTGCTTGCCGCCGGACGGACGTCCCTGCCGGTTGGATTTCGGCCGGCCGTTGTTGCCGTTCGGGCGTTCCTGACGCTCCGCCGGTTCGCCCGGGACGCGCGGCCGCGGCGCCGGATCGGGCTCGCCGGTATGGTCGGCCACGAGCGGGATCTTGGCGCGGATGACGCGCTCGACGGCGCGAAGCTTCACCGCCTCCGAAGGATCGGCGAGCGTGATCGCCGCGCCATCCATGCCGTTACGGCCCGTGCGGCCGATGCGGTGGACGTAGCTCTCCGGCTCGTCCGGCAACTCGTAGTTGACGATCAGGCTGATGCCGGGGACGTCGATGCCGCGGGCGGCGATGTCTGTCGCCACCAGGATGCGCACCTCGCCGTCGCGGAAGCCGTTCAGGGCGCGCTGGCGGGCGTTCTGCGACTTGTTGCCGTGGATGACGTCGGCCGAGAACCCGTCCTGCTGGAGCTGGCGCGTCACCTTGTCCGCTCCGTGCTTGGTCCGGGTGAACACAATGACCGACTTGTAGTCCTCGTTGGCGAGCAGCTTGGCAATAACATCGCGCTTCTGCTTGGTACGGGCCTTGATCAGGCTCTGCGAGATCTCTGCGGCCGTCGTGCCCTGCGGCGCGACGGAAACCCGCACCGGGTCCTTCATCAGGCCCATCGCCAGCTTCTCGATCTCCTCGGGCATGGTGGCCGAGAACAGCGTCGTCTGGCGCTCGGGATGCGTGGCGCGGGCGATGCGCTTGACGTCGTTGATGAAGCCCATGTCGAGCATGCGGTCGGCCTCGTCGAGCACAAGCCAGCGAGTCTGGTCGAGCTTGACGTCACCTTCGCGCACCAGGTCGATGAGCCGGCCGGGCGTCGCGATGAGCACGTCGACGCCATCGCGCAGGCGCTTGACCTGGCTGAAGCGCGAAACGCCGCCGAGCACCTGTGCCGTTACAATGTGCGCACCTTTGGCAAGCGCGCGGAAGGTCTCGTCGATCTGGACCGCGAGTTCGCGCGTCGGTGCCAGGATCAGCGCATGCGGGCTCTTCGGCTTGCGATGCGCACCGAGCGCCATGATCTTGGTGAGGATCGGCAGCGCGAACGCCGCCGTCTTGCCGGAACCGGTCTGGGCGATGCCCAGGACGTCACGTCCGGCGAGGTAGGGAGGGATCGCCTGTTCCTGGATAGGCTTGGGCGAGGTGTACCCGGCGCGTTCCGTTGCCTTCAGGAGGGACCCGGTGATGCCGAGGCGAGCGAAGCCGTTTTCCTGCTCCGCGTTTACGTGAATGTTCAAAATCGTCTTCTTTCGGCGGATCTTGGGTCCGCACTGGCGCGCGGCGGGGCGCAACCTGCCGGGCATGGGGTCGGGATGTACGACGAGGCGGCGCGCCCTGGATGGGCTACGGCCGGCTGCGCTGTCGTTCCCGCGAACCTCATGCCCGCGGGGATCTTTTCACCGCTCGACCGAGTGTTCGGAAAAGGGGAAAACCAGACGCAACCGAGGTCAATTTCTGACGAGCCGGATCGAACCGGCCCAAGCGCCTGCCGCGCATATGGGGGAAAGGCCCGGAAAAAGCAAGGAGAATGTCGTCGCCCGCGTTCGGCACCGCCGCAGGGCCGTCCCGATCCGGCCGTTCCGCCCGGCTACCTTAAGCCCGTCAGCCGCCGCGGACCGACTTCCTGAAGGCGGACGGCGACATCCGGTAGGCCTGCCTGAACGAGGAGGCGAAACCCTCCGGGGTCTTGTACCCGGATCTGAGGCCGATGTCGGCGATGCTCAGCGACGAGTTTTCCAGGAGGGATCGCGCCTTCTCCAGCCGGCGCATCGTCACGAAGCTGTGCGGCGTCGTTCCGAAATGCTGCTTGAAGGCCCGAACGAAGTGGAACTTGCTCAGTTCGGCGACCGCGGCAAGGTCCGACAGCGTGACGGCGCGATCGAAATTCTCCTCGATGAATTCCACCACGCGGCGCGCCCGGATACCCGAAAGCGCGCCCTGCGCGGCTTCGTTCCACGACGGCACGCGCACTTCCAGGCGGCCGAGTTCGAGGATGGCCGTCATGGCGAGCAGATCGAGGTAGAGGGCCGAACCCGGACCTTCGTCGGACGCCGCGCCGGCGATCTTGGAAAGCGTCGCCGCGAGCTTCTGGCTTCGGAAGTAGAGCAGCGGGCGAGCCAGATCCTCGGCTTTCGGCGCGAACCCATCGCCCTCGTCCAGGCTGGAAGCATCGAAGGTAAGCGCGAGATAGCCGTTCTTCGCACCCTTCAGCGACGTCCAGCCCGTGACCGAGCAGTCGGCCGGCGCATAGGTGATGCGGTTGCGCAGATCGGTGATCGTGGACTTGCGGAGGCTCTCGACCTCCGTCTCGCCATCCTGCAGCTGGATCTGGTGAAGCGCGAGGTAGTACCGTTCGCCCGCCCAGCGATAGTCGAACGCTCCGAGATCACCGAACTCCATCCGCTCGAGATCGATGGACTTGCCCAGGCTGCGGGTGACGCGGCGTGCCGCGGCCCGGTCCCTCATGGCTACTTCTACGTTGCTGGATCCCACGAAGTCCCTCTCGGTGTGTCTTTTGACGTATCGGACGGGGTCGCGAGAATATCAAGTTCCGCAATTGCACCGAGCTTTTTTTTTGAATATGTGTCCGCAATCCGGATTTGAAATCCGCAATTTCCTTTATCAGTCTGTTGCTCGGGAATGGCCATCGGAAGGCGCTGGAGACGGGGCAAGCTAGGCAGGTTTGCCGGTGTGCGGACCTATCTGGTTATCGTGACCCTCGTAACGACCCTGCCACTTGTCATCTACGCGCTGGTCGTCGTGGATCAGCTCAGGTCGAGCGAATATGCCTCTCTGCAGCGACGTACGTCGCGCGAGGCCGCATCCGTGGCGCAGCTCGTCGGCCAGCAGCTTCGCGACATGACCACGACGCTGAAGGTCCTGGGCACAGCGCCGGAACTGGAGGCGGCCGATTTCGCGGAGTTTCACGCCCGCGGAACGGAGGCGCTGTCCGAAAGCAACTGGTTCCTGATCGTGGCGGATGCTGCGGGACGGCAACTTCTCAACACGCGCGTGCCTTTCGGAACCCCGCTCGCGACTGTTTCCGACGTCGCGACGCTGCGTGCCGTCCTGGAGACTTCCACGGCGAGAGTCTCCGACGTCTTTTTCGGAAAGACGAGCGGCACCTGGGTCTACAACGTGATGCTCCGTGTTCCGGGTCCACAAAGCCGCCCGCTGGCGCTGATCCTGACACAGAACGTGACGGTGCTCGAAAGCTCGCTCGGCAAGCGGCCGCTGCCGGACGAATGGCATTTCGCGCTTCTGGACGGGAGGAACGCCGTCGTGGTCTCCTCGAACGGCCTGGAGTCCGGTGCGCCCTTCTCGGAGCCGCTGCTCGCCCAGGTCGCGGCCGAAGACCTCGGTCCCGAGCGCGCGAGGGATACGGAGGTCCTGCTGGGTTACGCCAAAGTGCCGGGCACAGACTGGCAGGCCATCATCTGGGGGCCGAGATCGTCGGCCGCCGGACAGATTTCCGACAGCATGCGCAACCTGATCCTCGGCGGGACGGCGTTCTTCCTCATGTCGCTGCTGTGCGGTCTCTTCCTCGGCAGGCGGCTCCAGCAGTCCATCGCCGGGATCGCCCAGCGGGCCGAAAGGATGGGCCGGGGAGAGATCGTCTCTCCGCTCGACAGCGGATTCCGGGAGATCGACGGGGTCTCGGTGGCCCTGTCGGAGGCCTCCTTCGACAGGAGCCAGGCGGAGGATCGGGTCCAGACCGTTCTGGGCGAACTCTCGCATCGCACGAAGAACGTCATCCTGATCGTCCAGGCGCTGATGACGCAGACGTTGCGCCAGACCGACGATCTCGCCAGCTTCAGGACGGCGATGACGGGACGGCTGACTGCGCTGGCCCGATCGCTCGATCTGCTGACATCGCGGAACTGGGGCGACGCATCGCTGATCGAACTCATCCGGGCGCAGCTCGACGTCTTCGGCATCGATGCGGATCGCGTCGAACTCGACGGCGAGAACTTCGAGATTAGATCGGGCGCGGTGAAGGATTTCGGGATGATGCTGCACGAGATGGCGACCAACGCCACGAAATACGGGGCGCTCTCGGTACCGGAAGGCCGCTTGCGAATTCGATGGTCGGGGGAGGCTGCCGCCGACCTGTTGCACTTCGTGTGGGAGGAGAGGGGAGGCCCTTCGGTCAGCGAGCCCGATGCCCTCGGCTTCGGAAGCCGCCTGATGCAGGCGACGGCTGGAAGCCTGAACGGAACGGCGCGCTGCTCGTACGATCCCGATGGCGTGCGCTGGATCCTCGAACTGCCGCTGGCGAGGATTCGCGGCGGCCAAAGCGCCGGGCCTTCCGGAGCCGCCTGAAATCGCAGGCTCGTGAGGCCGTCTTCCGTTGCGTACCGTCAGATGATCAGGCCGGCCAGCACTTCGTTTTCCGTGATGTCCTGATAGGACCAGCCCGCATCGCGGAACTGCCGATCGAGGCGGACGAAGTTCTTCGCGTCCTTCGTCTCGAGCCCGATCAGCACGGAGCCGAAATTGCGGGCGGACTTCTTCAGGTACTCGAACCGGACGATGTCGTCGTCGGGACCGAGCAGGTCGAGGAAGTCGCGCAGGGCACCCGGCCGCTGCGGAAAGCGGAACACGAAGTACTTCTTCAGCCCCTCGAAGCGTAGAGCGCGCTCCTTCACGTCCGGCAGGCGCTCGAAGTCGAAATTGCCGCCGGACACGACGAGCACGATCGTCTTCCCCTTGAGTTCCTTGCGCGGGAACTCCTTCAGCGCGTCGATGGCAAGCGCTCCGGCGGGTTCGAGGACGACGCCCTCCACGTTCAGCATCTCGATCATGGTGGCGCAGAGCCTGTTCTCCGGCACCAGGAGCACGTCGTCTGGCCCGAACCGCTTCAGATGGCGGAACGGCTCGCTGCCGATTTCGGCGACCGCCGCGCCGTCGACGAAATTGTCCACCCTGGCGAGCTTCAGCCGCTTTCCTTCCTCCAGGCTGCGCTTGAGGCTGGGCGCGCCGGCCGGTTCGGCGAAGACGAAGCGTGTCTTCCAGCCGAGCTCCGCCAGATAGCGCGTGACGCCTGCCGAAAGACCGCCGCCGCCCACCGGCAGGATCATCATGTCCGGCACCTCACCCTCAGGCATCTGCGCGGCGATTTCGTGCGCCACGGTGGCCTGACCTTCGATGATATCGCCGTGGTCGAACGGCGGCACCATCAGGGCACCCGTCGCCTTTGCATGCTCGATCGCGGCGCCAAGGCAGGCGTCGAAGAAGTCGCCGGTCAGGCGGATCTCCACGAATTTTCCGCCGAAGACGACGGTCTTGTCGATCTTCTGCTGCGGCGTGGTGACCGGCATGAAGATCACGCCTTTCTTGCCGAGATGCCGGCAAGCGAATGCGAAACCCTGCGCATGGTTGCCGGCGGAGGCGCAGACGAAGCCGGCGGCGGGCTCGCGCTGCGACAACGCCTTGCGGAAGAAGGTGTAGGCGCCGCGGATCTTGTAGGAGCGGACGGGCGACAGGTCCTCGCGCTTCAGGAAGATTCTCGCGCCGTACTTCTTTGAAAGATGGTCGTTGAGTTGCAGCGGGGTTTCGGGAAAGAGGTCGCGCAACGCGGTCGCGGCTTCGTCCACGCGGGCGCAAAACCCGTCCTGTCTGCCTGTGTCGGACATGTCGTCCTCCCGTGCCGCTGCCTTTGGTCGTCGCGGGCTATTGCATAAACGACAGTCTCTCGCCACTCTCGCGCGAAGCGGCCCGCGGGGGACGGGTCCGCCACACTGGAAAGACCGGGGGGCTTCCTCTTCGTGCAGAGCTTCGCCGTCCGGGCCGCGATCCACATAGCCGCGATCTTCGGCATCTACCTGTCGCTCGCGATGCTGATCCCGGCCTTCGCCGACCTGTACTACGGCAACAACGACTGGCGCGTCTTCGCGCTTTCGGCCTTCTTCACCGGCGGGCTGTCGCTCGCCGTCGCGCTGGCGACCCAAGGGCGGCCGCCGGTGGTGTCGTCCCGCTTCGCCTTCCTCCTGGTGAACCTGTTGTGGTTCACCACGGCGGCGGCGGGCACCATCCCGTTTCTCGCGTCGTCCATCGACATGAAACTCTCCGACGCGGTCTTCGAATCGGTGTCGGCAGTGACCACGACCGGAAGTACCGTTCTCGTCGGCCTCGACGGCATGGCGCCCGGAATGCTCTTGTGGCGATCGATCCTGCAATGGATGGGCGGCCTCGGCGTGATCGCGCTCGGCCTCTTCATCCTGCCGTTCCTGAACGTCGGCGGCGTCTCCTATTTCAAGATCGAATCGACCGACATCGAGGACCGGCCGTTCGAGCGGCTCTCGACCTTTACCATCAGCCTGATGGCTATCTACTGCCTGCTCACGCTCGCCTGCGGCATCGCCTACGCGGCGGCCGGCATGACCGGCTTCGACGCGCTCAACCACGCGCTCACCACCATCTCGACGGCGGGATTTTCCACCCACGACGATTCCTTCGGCCATTTCCGCGACAATCTGGCGATCCTGTGGGTCTCCATCATCTTCATGTTCATCGGCGGCCTGCCGTTCTCCATCCTCATCTTGCTGACGGTGAGGGGACGGCTGGATGCGCTGCGGGACCCGCAGATCCGGGCGTTCGCTGGCTATACGGCGTCGTTCGCCGTCCTCATGACGATCTACCTGCGGCTGACAAGCGACGTTCCCTTCCTGGAGGCGCTGACGCACGCGACGTTCAACTTCGTCTCGCTGGTGACGACGACGGGGTTTTCCACGCACGACTACGCGGCGTGGGGCCCGTTCGCCGTGGCGCTCGCCTTCATCGCCACCTTCCCCGGAGGATGCTCGGGCTCGACCACCGGCGGCATCAAGGCCTACCGGTTCATCATCCTCTTCGAACTGATGGCGAACGGTTTGCGAAAGCTTGTCTATCCGAACTCGGTCCAGCCGGTGCGCTATGGCGACAGGCCGGTGGACGAGGACATGCAGCGCGCCGTGGTGCTGTTCATCGCCTCCTTCTTTGTCCTGTGGGGCTTGTCGATCCTGCTGCTCGCCTCAACGGGTCTCGACCTCGTCACCGCCATGACCGGGTCGCTGACGGCGCTGACCAACGTCGGTCCGGGGCTGGGCGATTTCATCGGCCCCAAGGGCAGCTTCGCCGATGTCCCCGATTTCGCCAAATGGGTGCTGTCGCTGGCGATGCTGTTCGGGCGGCTGGAGATCCTCGCGGTCCTCGTGATCTTCACCCCCGTCTTCTGGCGGAGGTAGGCAGCGCCCATCCGTCTCCTGTTGCGCCGCAGCGACAGCTCCGGTAAATCGGCTCGCCTGCCGTCGGAAACCGGAGGCGGCGCCGGGCGAACTGTCGGCCGAGGCGTCCAGGAGATGACCTTCCCTTGAACAGCCACGCGCTCCGTGCCGCGATCCACGTTTCGGCGATTCTGGGTATCTACCTGGCGCTGGCGATGCTGGTGCCGGCCTTCGTCGATTTCTACTACGGCAACAACGACTGGCGCGTCTTTGCGCTGTCGGCCTTCTTCACCGGCGGGCTGTCACTGGCGGTGGCACTGGCGACGCAAGGGCGGCCTCCCGCCGCCACCTCGCGCTTCGCCTTCCTGATCGTCAACCTGCTCTGGGCGACCATGGCGGTCGCGGGCGCCATCCCGTTCCTGGCGTCCTCCCTGGCGATGGACGTTACCGACGCGGTGTTTGAATCCGTCTCCGGAATAACCACCACCGGGTCCACCGTCATCGTGGGGCTCGACGCGCTACCGCCCGGGCTGCTGATCTGGCGCTCGATCCTGCAATGGGCTGGTGGGCTCGGCGTCATCGTGCTGGGCCTCTTCATCCTGCCCTACCTCAACATCGGCGGCGTTTCCTACTTCAAGATCGAATCGAGCGACATCGAGGACCGTCCGTTCGAACGCCTGTCGGTCTTCGCGACCAGCATTCTCGGGGTCTATTCCGCGCTGACGATGGCCTGCGCGATCGCCTATGCCGCGGCCGGCATGAGCGGGTTCGACGCCATCAACCACGCCCTGACCACGCTCTCGACTGGCGGCTACTCCACCCACGACGCCTCGATGGGCTTCTACGGCGACAACCTGCCGCTCCTGTGGATCTCGTCGCTCTTCATGTTCATCGGCGGTCTGCCCTTTTCGATCCTCGTCCTGCTTGCCGTCCGCGGCCGGGTCGACGCGGCCCGCGATCCGCAGATCAGGGTGTTCGCGGGCTACGTCTTCGCCTTCGGCTTCGCGGTGGCGCTCTACCTGCGGCTCACCACCGACGTTCCGTTCTCCGAAGCCTTTGCGCATTCCATGTTCAACATCGTTTCCCTGATCACCACGACCGGCTATGCGAGCCAGGATTATTCGCTCTGGGGCGCCTTCGCCGTCGCCTGCGCCTTCCTCGCAACCTTCCTCGGCGGATGTTCCGGATCCACGGCGGGCGGCATCAAGGCCTATCGGTTCATCGTGCTGTTCGAACTCATGGCCAACGGCCTTCGCCGTCTCGTCTATCCGAGTTCGGTCCAGACGGTTCGCTACGGCGACCGCGTCGTGGACGACGACATGCAGCGGGCCACGGTGCTCTTCATCGCCTCCTTCTTCGTGCTGTGGGGCATCGGAACGGTGCTGCTGGCGGCGACCGGCCTCGATTTCATGACCTCCATGACCGGTTCCCTCACGGCGCTGACGAATGTCGGTCCGGGCCTCGGCGACGTCATCGGTCCAGCGGGCAACTTCGCGCCGCTTCCAGACCTCGCGAAGTGGGTCCTCGCGCTCGCAATGCTGCTCGGCCGGCTGGAAATCCTGACCGTGCTGGTGATCTTCGCACCGGTGTTCTGGCGACGCTGAGTTTCACGCTTTGTATTGCGACGTAACAAAAAGCTAGGCCGAATGTGACCGGCCGCCATGATCCTCTCCCGCTTCGTGGTCATAGAGGGAAGATCACACGAGCGGGCGGGGAATGGATGAGGCGCGACGGCAGCCTTCCGGAACGATTTGAATTCGCGGGCCCCCTACGCATGGCGGCGCTGCTCCTGTGCGTGGCTGTGGCGGGCTGCGTCAACACGCAGGCACAGGTCCTGATCGGGACCGAACTCGTCTCATCCACGCAGAGCGAGATCGCGGCCGAGCACCGCATCTTCGTCGCGACCACCCGTGCCCGCTCCGAGAACCCGCGCGAGGTGTTCGACAACAGCCGGTCCCTGTCGCTCAGCTTCGCGCGTACCGATGTCACCGTACCGGCGATCCATACGGCCGGTGCGATCGAGCGGCCGAAATCGGGGCTGCGCGATCCCGCGCGCTTCTTCACGGCCTCCGAGGTCGCGACCTATGACGGCGAGGATGCGTTCGTCGCCGACCTGGCGGCCACGATCAAGGCGCGGGGAGGACGGGCGCTGGTCTTCATCCACGGTTACAACACCCGCTTCGACGATGCCGTCTACCGGCTGACCCAGCTCGCCCACGACGCCGGATACGACGGCGCGCCTGTGCTCTTCACCTGGGCTTCGGGGGGCAGAACGGTCGACTACATCTACGACCGCGATTCGGCGACGGTGGCGCGCGACGCGCTGGAGCGCACGCTGCGGCTGGTGGAGGAGGCGGGCGCCTCGCGCATCGACATCATTGCCCATTCGATGGGCAACTGGGTGACGCTGGAGGCGCTGCGCCAGCTCGCCATCACCGGCGACCGGGATATCGACGGCAAGCTGGGCGACGTGGTGCTGGCTTCGCCGGACGTCGATGTCGACGTCTTCAAGAGCCAGATGAAGCGCTACGGAATTCCCGACAAGCCGTTCTTCCTGATGCTGTCGCGAAACGACCGCGCGCTCAACATTTCGGGCATCATCGCCGGCAACCGGCCGCGGCTCGGCGAGTACACCAACGACGCCGAGATCGCGAGCTACGGCGTGATCGTGGCCGACGTCACCGCGCTCGAGGCCGGCGACAGGACCAACCACACCAAGTTCGCCGACAACCCGCTCTTGGTGCGGCTGCTGGGCGAACGGCTGCGCCAGGGCGACCGGCTGACGGAGACGCGCGACAATCTCGCCGAGCGGCTGAACAGCCTGGCGACCGGCATCGGCCAGACAGCAGCCTCGGCGGCAGACATCGTCATCACCACGCCGGTGGAGGTGCTGGAGACCGTAACCCGGCAGTGACAGGCGACGCTCTGACCAAGCCGGACATTCTGGGTCTCGCACAGATCTCCCTCGAAGACTTTATTGTGGCGGGGTGCTCGCCGAAGATCTTGCAGAGTACACGGCTCAGCTCGCCCACTCCTCAAAGTTCGTTAGTGCTGCGAGCGCGGGATAGGTGCGCCGATCGGGATAGCTCCAGCGATGATAGCAATTCCAGTAGCTCGTTGCCCTGGCCTTCAGGATGCGCATCGCTTCTCGGTTCTGCAGCACGAACTTCGAATAGGCGGATCGGTCCAGTCGGGTGACTTCGGAATGAATGTCGTCCGCGATCTCCAACACGTATTCGCCAAGCAGCATCACGACGAAGGGGATCGCCCATGGATCGTTCAGCGCGAGGATGGCCCGGTTAGCCCTTTGTCGAAGGTATCCATCGGTCGATCTGGTGAGAAGGCAATGTGCAACGGGCCCGACATAGTCGATCCGCGTCGCAACACCGTCGGTAAAATGAAGTCGGTAGGGGACGTGAACCCTGCTTCCGTCAACGACGAACTCCTGGGACGTCGTCCTGTAGGTGTGATCCAGAAATGGCTGGAGATCGCTCGCTGCTTTGCTGGCGATTTTCTCCCGATACGGGGGAAATGCCGTTTTCACCGCCTCAGCGAACGGCCTACTTGGCGAGAACCAATCCATTTGCCCCAAACTGCACAGGTTCCATATCGGACTTGCGCGCGCTTAAAACAGTGCCGAAGTCGATCCATGCCAGATCATTTCTCCGCCTATTCAAAGGTCATTCAGCGTCTGAATCACCCTCATACGAACAGGTCGACCTTCTCGAACTTCGTCACGTCGATGATGCCCATGTCCGAGATCCTGAGCTCCGGGATCACCACCAGCGCCAGCAGAGAGTGCTGCATGTAGGCGTTGTTCAGCGAACAGCCCATCTCGCGCATCGCGGCGGTCAGTTTGCCGGCCTTCGCGGCGACGATTTCCGCGCGCTCGTCCGACATCAGGCCGGCGATCGGCATCTCGACCAGCGCCAGTTCCTTGCCTTCCGAAAACAGCACCACGCCGCCGCCGATCTCGCCGAGGCGATTGGCTGCGGCCGCCATGTCGGCCTTGTTGGTGCCGACGACGATCATGTGGTGGGAATCGTGGGCGACCGTCGAGGCCATGGCGCAGTCGCGCATGTAGCCGAAGCCGGAGACGTAGCCGTTCACCACAGCGCCCGTGCCCCGGTGGCGTTCCACCAGCGCGATCTGGCAGACGTCGTTGCGGCGGTCCATCTGGACGATGCCGTCCTCGACGGGCAGGTCGGCCTCCAGCGCGCGCGTCGGCGCCTGGTTCTCGATGACGCCGATGACGCGCGCCCGCACCTCGTTCGCTCCCGCGGGTGCGGCGATGTCGAAATCGGCCGCCGCTAGTGTGCGCCCGAGCTTCACGGTGTTGCGGGCGCTGGCCGGATAAGTGCGAACCGGGATATCGACCTCCAGCTTCCCGCCCTTGGCCACGCGCACGCCGCGCCCGTAAACCTCGTCGATCGCGAGCGCCGCGAGGTCGGAGACGATCAGGAAGTCCGCCAGCCTGCCCGGCGCGATCGAGCCGATTTCGCGCTCCATGCGAAAGTGCTGTGCCGTATTGATCGTCGCCATCTGAATGGCGGTGACGGGCTTCAGCCCCTGCGCGATGGCATGGCGCACGACGCGGTTCATGTGACCCTCGTCGACCAGGGTGCCGGAGTGGCTGTCGTCGGTGCACAGGATGAAGTTGCGCGGATCGAGCCCGTGCTCGGTCACCGCCTTGATCTGGCTCGCCACGTCGTACCAGGCGGAGCCGAGCCGCAGCATCGCCTTCATGCCCTGCCGCACACGCGCGATCGCGTCTTCCACCCGCGTGCCCTCGTGGTCGTCCTCGGGACCACCGGCGACGTAGCCGTGGAAGGCGAGCCCGAGGTCGGGCGAGGCGTAGTGGCCGCCGACGGTCTTGCCGGCGCGCACGGTCTCGGCGATCTCGCCGGCCATGGTGGCGTCGTTGGCGGCGACGCCGGGAAAATTCATCACTTCCCCAAGGCCGACGATGTTCTCCCAGGTCATGGCCTCGGCCACGTCCTTCGGGCCGAGCGAAGCGCCGGCATTCTCAAGGCCTGGCGCCGACGGCACGCAGGACGGCATCTGGACGTGCACGTTGACCGGCATGTCGACCGCCTCGTCATGCATCAGGCGCACGCCTTCGAGGCCGAGCACATTGGCAATCTCGTGCGGATCGATGAACATTGAGGTCGTGCCGTGGGGAATGACGGCGCGGCAGAACTCCGTCACAGTGACCATGCCGCTCTCGACATGCATGTGCGCGTCGCACAGTCCGGGCACCAAGTAGCGGCCGCCCGCATCGACGACCTTGGTGCCCTCGCCGATCGCGTGGCTGGCGTTCGGGCCGCAATAGGCGAAACGCCCCGCCGCGATCGCCACGTCGGTGCCGGGGATCACCTCGCCGGAATGGACGTTCACCCAGCGCCCGTTGCGCACGACCATCTCGGCCGGCCGGCGCCCGGTCGCGACGTCGACCAGCACGGCGGCGACCTCCGTCCAGGGCTTGGGTCTGTGAAAGCGGGGCGTCTTCGGCATTCGGATTCTCCTTCGGCGGAGAATGTGCCAAGCCGCGCGACGCGGCGCCAGTCCCGATTTGCCGAAAGAGCGGCTGTCAGCGCCGCATCAGCAGGGCGGCAGCGAGGCCCAGCGCGGCCAGGCCAACGAGCGCGGTCGTCTTGGGGTTATCCCTGACGGCGGCGCCAGCGATGCGTGCCTGCCGTTTCACCTCGCGCCGTCCCGGACGGCTGCGACGCGACAACTGCCCGAGAAGGTCGGCCACGATCTCCGCTACGTCGTCATAAGCATGGCTGCCGCGGCTGGTGACCTCGTCATAGGCACGCGATCCGCGTTCCGCCGCGCTTCGGCGCAGCGAGGAGATTTCGCGCTTCATCGCGGAGACCTGGCGTTCCAGATCGTCGACGACGTCTTCGCGTGTGCGGGAGAAGGGAAGTGTCATGGCGTGCCCCGTGGCTTGAGATATCGCAGGGGCAACGCGTAGGTCGGTTCTATGTTCCAGCCAGTGACAAACGAATGCATCGTCCGACATGGGTCGGACGATTGATGGAGGGAAGGCCGGACCGGGCGGTACAGAAGTGCGCGTGGCTATTCGCTGCCCAAGGCCAGAAACCGGGAAAATAAGCCCTGTACTTCCTCGCCGCCGTGCCCGGTTGTCGCGGCCCGGCCTCCTCGCGGGTTGAACGCGGATCGCCCGGGCGGGTTCCAGTACGTCTTCTTTGAATAGGGCACGGGTGAGATTGCCGCCGCACTCGGGAGAGGCGGGACGGCCTAGGCGCGTTTCGCGCGCCTGACGACGCCAGGCTCCTTCCCGCGGCGGGAAAGCTGCTGGTCGGCGATGACGCCGATGAGGATGACGGAGCCCATGACGGCGAAGTTGAGCGAACTGGGGATGCCCAGCAGGTTGACGAGGTTCTGCAGCACCTGCAGCAGGATCACGCCGAGCACCACACCAAAGATGGAGCCCTCGCCGCCACGCAGCGAACACCCGCCGAGCACCGCCGCGGCGATCGCGTAGAGTTCGTAGAAGTTCCCGTGCGAGGAGGGCGAGATGGAGCGCGTGTACATGGCGATGAAGACCGCCGCCACCGCCGTCAGGCCGCAGCAGATCACGTAGGCGGTGATGATGACGCGGTGGGTGTCGATGCCGCTGTAGCGCGCCGCCTCCTCGTTCTTGCCCACCGCGAAGAGGTGTCGGCCGAAGACCGAACGATGCAGGATGAACCCCATGACGACGGTGATCGACAGGAATGCGATCAGGCTGTGCGGGACGCCGTAGAAGCGGCCGGCGGTCAGCCATTCCAGCATGGGAAAGCTCGCGCCGAAGGGAAAGCCCGCAGTCGCATCCTCGGTATAGTAGCGCGCCGCGCCGCGATAGATGAGCAGGCCGCACAGGGTGACGACGAAGGGCGGCAGACCCATCCTGGCGATCAGGAGGCCATGCGCCAGGCCCATCAGGCAGCCGAGCCCCAGCACGACGACGAAGGCGACCGCCGGGCTGACGGTGCCGTTCGCCACGAGATCGACGAAGATCACGCCCAGGAGAGCGATGATGGAGCCGACGGAAAGCTCGATGCCGCCGGAGATGATCACGAAGGCCTGCGCGACGGCGAATATGCCGAACAGGCCGATGAGATTGGCGGTGTTGGCGAGATTGATCGGCGACACGAACCTGGGATTGATGATCGCGACGACGGTGCCGACCACGATGATGAGGACCAGAAGGCCGAGATCCTTGCGGCTGATCATGTTGATCATGAGCTGTGCAGTTCCATGCGTGGGAGATGCGCGTCGGGGCGGCCGACGGCGAGCGACATGATCGCCCGTTCGCTCAAGGCCTCGCGTTCCAGATGTCCCGAAATGCCGCCCTCGTGCATGACGGCGACCCGGTTGCTGACGCCAATGACCTCTTCCATGTCGGACGAGATCATCAGGATGCCGACGCCGCCGTCGGCCAGTTCTCGCATCAGCCGGTAGATCTCGTTCTTGGCGCCGACGTCGATGCCGCGGGTCGGCTCGTCGAAGATCAGCACCTTCGGCGCCATCGACAACCACTTGCCCAGCACGACCTTCTGCTGGTTGCCGCCCGACAGCGAGCCGGCGGTTACAGACAGCGACGGCGTGCGGATGTCCAGCCGGTCGCGCTGCGAAGCGGCTTCCGCCTCCTCCAGAGACTGATCGACGAGCCCGCGGCGCGAAAAGCTGGGGACGCTCGCCAGGGTGACGTTCGAGCGGATGGGAAAGTCAAGCACCAGGCCGGACCTCTTGCGGTCTTCGGGAACGAGGTAGAGGCCGCGCGCGATCGCCGCCCTCGGCCGTCCAGGCGGAAGCCGCGCGCCGTCGATCCACACCTCGCCGGCAACCGGCGCATCGAGACCGAAGATCGTACGGGCCAGTTCGGTGCGCCCGGACCCGACCAGCCCCGCGAGACCGAGGATTTCGCCGCGGCGGACGCACAGATCGACGGTGCGTCCCGGGCGGTAGGAGGTGCTCACGCCTCGCAATTCGAGTATCGCCTCGCCGGGTGGGGCGGCCGGTGGGCGGTAGACGGTGGTAAGATCGCGGCCGATCATGTGCCTGATCATCGTTTCGGCGCGGATTTCGGCCCGGTCGAGCTCAGCCACGCACTGGCCGTCGCGCAGCACGACGACGCGGTCCGCCGAGCGCTCGACTTCCGCAAGGCGATGCGTGACGAGGATCACCGCCACGCCATCGGCCTTCAGTCTCGCCACGACGGCCAGAAGGCGTTCCGTTTCGGACACCGTCAGGCTCGACGTCGGTTCGTCCATGATGACGAGACGGGCCCTCATCGAGAGCGCCTTGGCGATCTCGACGAGCTGCATCTGCGCCAGCGAGAGTTTCGAAACGGGCGTCGCCGCATCGAATCCGGCGCCGAGTTGGTCGAGCAGCGGCTGCGCCGTCTGCCGCGTCCGCGCCTCGTCGACGAAACGCAGCAAGCCGCCGCGGACGGGTTCGCGGCCGATGACCACGTTCTCGCCGGCGCTGAGGTTTTCAAAGAGGTTGAGCTCCTGATGCACGAAGGCGATGCCGGCCTGCATGGACCGGGAGACCGTCAGGCGCGACATCGCTTCCCCGTCGAGGACGATCGTGCCGTCGGATGGCGCGATGACCCCGCCGAGTATCTTCATCAGCGTCGACTTGCCGGCGCCGTTTTCCCCCACGATCCCGACGACCTCGCCCGGAGCGACCGAGAGGTTAATGCCGTCGAGGGCCGTGACGCCGGGATAGACCCGACGAATACCCTTCATCTGGAGAAATGGAACAGGCAAGCGGACGGGACCCGGGTTGAAATGTCTTGCGGTCGAGCAGGCCGGCCGGGAGGTTGATGGCCGGCCTGCGGTTCGAGGCTTCAGCCGTTGATACGCGCCTTCAACTCCGCCTCGAAGGCATCGACATTGTCCTTGTCGATCATCTTGGTGGGAACGATGATCAGCTCGCTCTCCGGCACGACCGACTTGTCGCCCTCGAGATACTTCGCCATCAGCTTCATGCCCTGGTAACCCCACTCGTAGGGATCCTGGACGACGGTGCCGGCGATCGTGCCCTCCTTGACGCCGCCGAGCGTGATCGGATCCTCGTCGAAGGCGATGATGGCGATTTCGCCGAGTTTGCCGGACTCCTTCAGCACCTCGTAGATCCGCGGCGGATTGTAGGAGTAGAAGCCGACCATGCAGTCGATGTCGGGGTTCGCCGCGAGCGCGTCCTCGACGTTGCGCTTGGCGCGCGTCATGTCGATGTCGTCGCCGCGAACGTCGATCAGCTCGACCTTCGAGCCGGCGATCGTCTCCTTCATGCCCTCGATGCGCTCGCGCGCATTGTCGGCGCCGGGCAGTCCGACAAAGCCGATGCACTTACCTCCGTCCGGCAGCGCCTTGAGCGCGATCTCGCCCGCCTGCTTGCCGGCGTCGGTGTTGGACGAGCCGATATAGGCGATGCGGTTGGTGTCGGGGGCGTCGGAATCGGTGGTGAACAGCGGCACCTGGCTGCCGATCCGGTTGAGCGCGTCGGTGGACGACTTCGGATCGACCGCGCTGACCATGATGGCAGAGACGCCGGCCGCGGCCAGGTCTTCCATCAGGCGCTGCTGCACCGCGGCCGCAGCCTGTTCGGGATACTTGAACTGCAGGTCGTAGTCCGGCAGTTCGCCCTGGGCTTTCTTCACGCCAGCTTCGGCGAGCTTCCAGAAGTCCGACGCGCCGTTCACGACGAAGGCGAGGGATTTCTTGTCCTGGGCTGTGGCCGCGCCGGCGGCCATGACGGTGGCGATCGAGAGGATCGCGGCGGATAGACGTAGCTTCATGATGATCTCCATGGACCAGAGGAAATTCGGTCCGCACGCGCGAACGGCGGCGCGGTTCTGCGATCTGAACGCGGCCCGGGCCGGGCCCCGGGCCGCGGCAGACAGGTCATCCGCCGATGCAGCTGTCGGCGTTGTCCTGCATGCATTCGTCGAGGCCGGTGTAGATGATCGGCTCGACCGGCTTGCCCTCGATCATGTCGATCATGACGCTCGGCGCCCGATAGCCCATTTCGAAAGGACGCTGTCCGACCTGGACGTGGCTGCGTCCCGCTTTCAGCGCTTCCATCTGCGGGGGAAGCGTGTCACCCGCCACGATGACCATCTCCTTGGACTTCAGCTTGTCCATCACCTGGTCGGTGACCTGGGCATAGGCCTGCGGCGCGAACTGCGCCCAGCCGCCGATCAGCATGAAGGCGGTCAGGTCGGGGTTGGCCGTGAAGGTGTCGGCCATCTGCTGGTTGGCGAGGTCGGCCTGGTCGTTGGTGAAGACCGGGCAGCCGGCGATCTCGGTCCAGCCGCCTTGTCCTTCCAGCCGTTCGATGCCCTTCTCGCCGGACAGCGTGTCTCGGGTGCCGGCGGCGCGCTGATTGATGTTGTCAGCCGCCACATTGCCGAGCTGCAGGCACACGGTGCCACCTTCCGGCTTCAGCTTCTTCAGGTGCTCGGCGAACTTGACGCCCATCTGGTAGTTGTCGGTGCCCAGATAGGTCTTGCGCAGGTCCGCGTCGTCCGCGCCGAGGTCGGCGTCGATGGTCATGACCGGGATGGACGGCGCCTTCTCGCGGAGCAGCCTTGCCATCAGCGGCGCGTTCGACGGGGAGATCGCGATCGCCTTCACGTCGGGCCGGTTGAGCAGGTCCTCCACGATCTGAACCTCGCCCACCTCGTCCGCGCTCGACGCGGGACCGGTGTAGAGGCACTTGTACTCGCCGCCCGAATTCTCGTTGTTCCATTTCTGGCAGCCGAGGTTGATCTGCTCGAAGAAGGGGTTGTCGAGGCCCTTCACGACGATGGCGAGCGTCTTGTCCTGGGCGAATGCCGATGCGGCGAACGCCAGGACGGCCGCACCCGCAAGCATTATTCCGTTCAGTTTCATATCAGTCCTCCCTGTGAGTGGCTTGGGATGTCGCTGATCGCACCGGCCACGGCGGCGCGATCCTCAGCCCGGGTACCAGACCTGCCGGGGTTCATCCGGAGGCCGCACGTAATCCCAGGCGGAATCGATGAGCTTCGAAAGGTCGTAGGAGGGCCGCCAGCCGAGATCGGCCTTGGCCCGGCTGTTGTCCATCCAGTTGCTGACGTAGGGTCCGCGCACCGGCGTCGAGGGCAGGCCGCGCGTGCGCGCCAGGTGCTCGACCACCGCGGCGTAGTCGACCGGCTCGTCCATGCACACGTTGAAGAGGCGCTGGCGGGCGGCGGGCGCGGTCAGCGCGATCAGGATCGCCGAGACGAGATCGTCGACATGGACGAAGTTGCGCCGCACCGGCGTGCCGTCCTCCTCCTGGAGCAGCGGCACCGCCCCGGTCTCGCGGCTGCGCCGCGCGACCTCGGGCTCGACCATCGTCTTCCAGTCGGGTCCGCCGAACAGGTCGTCGCCGAAGGAAAGGCTGTGGCGGAAGTCGTCCTTCTCCATGATCCAGGGTGCGCGCAGGCAGCACCAGTCCATACCGTACTGGATACCGAACTGCTCCAGCATCACCTCCTCGAGTACCTTGGAGAGCGCGTAGCAACCCGGATATGCCATGTGCGGGGCGTCCTCGGTTATCGGCGCGGGATGGCGGTGGAAGAAATGGCCGATCGCGGCGTCGCCGCCGATCAGCAGGAAGCGCTGTGCGGACGGGCTGGCGCGGAATTCCTCAAGCAGCCAGAACAGACCCTTCACCGTCACGTCCATGACGTCGTCCGGCGTCTCCTTGCAGGTGGCGAGGTGCACGACGTGGGTGACGTCGCGCAGCGCCTCCCGGCAGGTTTCGCGATCGGCGATGGAGCCCCTGACCACCGAAAGCGTATCCGTCTCCGGCAATGTGCGGTTGTGGCAGAGCGCGCGGATGCCGACGTCGGGCCGCTCGGCCTGGAGACGCTCGATGAGCGTCCGACCCACTTTCCCCGTCGCTCCGGTGACCAGGACAAGCATCCGTTTCCCTCCCGCATACAGTGAAGAACAGGACGGCGAGCCTGTCAATCATTTGTATGATAAATAGGATTATACGGATTTGTATGTTGACGGCTCCGTCCGCTTTCCGGTACGTCCTCGAAGGGGAGGAGCGGGCGCATGAGCGTGTTGCGGCTGGAGGGAGTTTCGAAGCATTTCGGCGCGATTCACGCGCTGGGCGGCGTGTCGCTGTCGCTTGAGCCGGGCGAGGTCCTAGGCCTGATGGGGGACAACGGCGCGGGCAAGTCGACGCTGGTGAAGATCATCGCGGGCAATTTCCGCCCGAGCCACGGCAAGATCTTCATCAGGGAGAAGGAGACCGTCTTCCACGGTCCGCTGGAGGCGCGGCGCAACGGCGTCGAGATCGTCTACCAGGACCTCGCGCTCTGCGACAATCTCACCGCCGCGGTCAACGTCTTCCTCGGACGCGAGCTCACGCGCTCCATCGGTCCCTTCCGCATCCTCGACTATGCCGCCATGAACCGCCGCGCCGGCGAACTTTTCGCGGAGCTGAAGTCGGAGACGCGGCCGCGCGACACCGTCAAATCCATGTCCGGCGGCCAGCGGCAGGCGGTCGCAATCGCCCGCACGCGGCTGAGCGATGCCGACATCGTGCTCATGGACGAGCCCACGGCCGCCATCTCCGTGCGCCAGGTCGCCGAGGTGCTGAACCTGATCCAGGAACTGAAGCGGCAGGGCATTGCCGTCATCCTGATCAGCCACCGCATGCCGGACGTGTTCGCGGTGACCGACCGCATCATCGTCCTGCGGCGCGGCAGCAAGGTCGCCGACAAGCCGACCGCCACCACCTCGCCCGAGGAGATTACCGGCCTCATCACCGGAGCCATCGAACATGCTTGACACGGGCAGGGCCGATCCATCCGCCGGCATAGCCACGGCAATCGCGGGCCAGACCCACTCGCGCCTGTCGGGCATCCTGTCTCAGCAGGCGTTCTGGGTGTTCCTGGCGGCCGTCATCGCCTGCGTGTCGCTGTCGCTCGCTACCGAAACCTTCGCCACCTCGCAGAACCTCTTCAACGTCACCCGCAACTTCGCCTTCGTGGCGATCGTCGCGCTCGGCATGACGGTGGTCATCATCTCGGGCGGCATCGACCTGTCCGTCGGATCGGTGCTCTGCCTGTCGGCGATGGTGCTCGCGATCACCATGAACGCCGGCTATTCGCTGGCCTTCTCCGCTACGCTGGCGATCGCGGCGGCACTGCTCGTCGGGTTCATCAACGGCGCGCTGATCGCCTATCTGCGTATTCCGCCCTTCGTGGTGACGCTCGGAATGCTGTCGATTGCGCGCAGCGCCGCCATGGTGCTGTCGAGCAACCGCATGGTCTTCCAGTTCGGCCCCGACGAGAAGCTCCTGTTCTTTCTCGGCGGCGGCTCCGTCTACGGCATCCCGAACCCCGTCATCGCGCTCGTGATCCTGGCGCTGGCCACCGGCTTCATCCTCAAATGGACGCGCTGGGGCACGCACGTCTTCGCGATCGGCGCGAACGAGAAGGCGGCGACGCTGACCGGAATCGCGGTCGTGCGGCTGAAGATCAGCGTCTACATGTTCTCCGCCATGATGGCCGGCATCGCCGGTGTCCTGGAAGCCGGCTGGCTCGGCGGCGTCACCACCAACCTCGGCCAGTCCATGGAACTCAGCGTGATCGCCGCCACCGTCATCGGCGGCGCCAACCTTCTCGGCGGAGCCGGCACCGTCTTTGGATCGGTCGTCGGCGCGGCGCTCATCGAGGTGATCCGAAACAGCCTGATCCTGCTGGGAATCAGCACCTTCTGGCAGGGCGCCTTCGTCGGCAGTTTCATCGTGCTCGCCGTTGCCTTCGACCGCATACGGGCCTATCGCGAAAGCGATGGCTGAGGGCGAGAATTCGTGCGCAAGAACGACATAGGCAAAGGAACGCGAGCGGCTTCCAGCAAGGACGAGCCTCCCGGGCCGCGCGAGCCTAGGCCCCGCAAGGCGCCCGAGGCGCAGGCGATGTCGCGCTATTCCGGCACCTTCGCGCACACCATCGTGTCCAACGAGATCGGCTCGCGCATCGTGCGCGGAGACTATCCGCCCGGCTCCTTCCTGCCCAATGAGGCGGAGTGGTCGGCGATGTTCGGCGTCGGCCGCTCGGCCGTGCGCGAGGCCGTCAAGATGCTGATGGCCAAGAATCTCCTGGCCTCGCGGCCCAAGATCGGCAGCTGGGTGATGCCGCGCGAGCGGTGGAACCTGCTCGACCGCGACGTGCTCGCCTGGTACGCCGCCTCGCCGAACCGCTACGAGTTCCTGAAGACGGTGCAGGAGTTCCGATACATCATCGAGCCGGAGGCGGCGGCGATGGCCGCGCTGCGCCACGGACCCGAGCAGATGGCCGAGATAACCGCCGCCTGCCGCGAGATGGGCACGGCTCCGACGCTCGGCGAGCGCACTGCCGCCGACACGCGCTTCCACCTCGCGGTGCTGCGTGCGGCGGGCAACGACCTCTTGCTTCCGCTCGGCGTTCTGATCGACTCGGCGCTTGAACAGCTCTTCGCCTTCGTGACGCGCGAGGTGAACAACCTGCGCCACGCGCAGGACCTCCACGAGGAGATCGAGAGGAACATCCGCCTGCGCCGCCCCGACGCGGCCCGCAAGGCCGTGCGCAGGCTGCTCGAGAACACCGACAGCATCATCGAGGGACAGGACGCGGCCTGAGACGGCGGAGACTGTCCGCCGATCGTGCCGGGACGCCCGATTGTGCGCTCGATCTCGATCATCGCCTTGACCACCGCACCGTCCTGCGAGGGACGCGACTTGTCCCGTCGCACGGGCAAGCTGGTCGCCGCGGCGAACATCCGACGACGGGAAAACGCGGAAGGAATGTTCCCGCTGCTTGCGGATGCGTATGTTTTCATGCTTTGCGTAGCAGCTGGCGGTGCCGGCGTCCTAGAGAGCCGCTACGGTTCGGCCAGGGTGGGCGGAGTGGCAAGCCATGAAACTTCGATATCGGTCCAGTTTACCAGATTGACGAAAGCAAATGGCTGAGAAGTCCGAACTGGAAAGAAAAATCGAAGAACCGAAGCAATTGCGCCCCGGTTCCAAAACTATCGCGCCTATGTAGGTCCCGCGGCGCAGTACGACTTCATGGGTGCGACGCAATTTGCTCTCCTGTTCCTGCTGGGAATGCGGGAGGAGCATTCGATCCTCGATGTCGGATGCGGTTCGCTGAGGGCCGGACGCCTGATATTCCAGTTTCTGCTGCCGGGCCGCTACGTCGGAGTTGAGCCGAACAGTTGGCTCTGGCGTGATGCTCTTGCGTCGGAAATCGGTGAGGATATCGTGCGGTTGAAATCCCCGCGCTTCGTCGAAGACGATGGATTCTCGCTGACTGCTCTCGACAGGCGATTTGACTTCGTGGTGTTCCAGTCGATCTTGTCACACACGGGTGGAGACGTCGTCGATCGCCCGCTTGAGCAGGCCGGCAAGGTGCTGACTTCCCGCGGGCAGGTTCTCTTCACCGTTCTCGATGAAGCGGCCCCCACTTTTTCGAAGCTCCCACTGGGCTCCACATTTGCCGGCTGGCGTTATCCGAACTGCGTCACCTATCCCCAGGATGACATCATCGCCCGCTGCGCGAAGGCTGGGCTTCATGCTCAGAGACTGCCCTGGTATCACCCCCGTCAAAGCTGGTATCGCGCGGTGGCAGACGAGACGAATCTGATGAGCCATGGCGACCTGGCGAGTATGGGATCCGGCCGTCCGCTGTTCGATGACCGGTTCGCCTGATCATCCCGTTGTCGTGGTAGGAGCGTGCGGGGGCAGCGGCACGCGCGTCGTTGCCGAGCTTCTGATCTCCAGCGGCTTCAGTCTCGGCTATGACCTGAACGATCCGCGAGACAATCTGCTGGCTGTGCTGCTGTTCAACCGTCGCTCGGTTCTAATCGACACAGACGACGAATTCCGTACCTTGGTGGACATCTTCTATCGGCGGATGGAGGGCGAAACCGCGTTCACACCGGAAGAGGATCTGCTGCTGGAAGCCCTCGCGGAAAAAGAACGCCTGCAGCACGATGCCGATTTTCTGAGTGAGCGCCTGCTTCGGTTCAGGACGCCGGATGTGGAAGACGTCCGGCCTAAGCGGTGGGGATGGAAGATGCCTCCTTCCCACGTCATGCTGCATCGGCTGCTCAAAGTGGATCCGTCGCTCAGATACGTGCATGTCGTGCGCCATGGCCTCGACATGGCCTTCAGCACGAACCAGAACCAGCTCCGGAAATGGGCCCCGGTTTTTCTGGACCGGGACGTCAAGATATCACCGCGGGACGCGCTGTCCTACTGGTGCGAAACCCAGTCCAGGGTCCGGCGCATCGCGGATTTGTTCCCTTCTTCCGTCCTTCAGGTCCGGTTCGAGGATATCTGCCAGGACCCGACGGGCACCGGGCGCAGAATATTGGCGTTCGTCGACCATCGCGCAGCCGGCGCGATCCTGGAGCGATTTGCGGAGTATGTGACCACTCCCGCCACGATGGGCCGTCACAAATCTCGTGACCTGAGTGTCTTTCGCCCCGAAGACCTAGCGAAAGTCGAAGCCGAGGGATACCAGATCGGTCCCTGAGGATCATCCAGGCGCTGTTCGCGGATGCCCGGCAGTAGTTTCGACTGGCTGTCGGCGGTTGTTTCGGCAACTGGCGGGGATCGGATGCATCTAAAGCCTGTTGCATCTAATCCCCTCATAGCCTGCTGCCTTGAAGAAGTTTCGGCATTGTTGTGGATCGAACAGGTCGCAGATGTCGCCGACCGCTGTCGAGATGCCGTCGAAGGTTCTGGCGGCCTTCTTGCGCAGGAGTGCCTTGAGCTTGGAGAACGCCATTTCGATCGGGTTGAGGTCGGGCGAGTAGGGTGGCAGGAACAGCAGCCATGCGCCGCGCTGGCGCACGGGGTCTGCGGCACGTTCGTTCTTATGGAAGCCGACATTGTCGAGGATGACCACGTCGCCTGGGTGAGTTCCGGCACCAGCTGGGTCTCGACGTAGCGTTCGAATATCTCGCCGTTCATGGCGCCCTCGACGATCCATGGCGGCCACGAGGCCATGGCTGCGCAGGCCGGCGACGAAAGTCTGCGTGCGCCAGTGTCCGAAGGGCGCGTGTGTCAGGTAGCGCTCTCCCTTCAGCGACCAGCCTGTGCGCTTGGTCAGCCTGGTGTTGGTCGAGGTCTCGTCGATTAAGACGAGGCGGGGCAAGGCTTTGGCGAAGAACGGTTTTCGGCCCGCCGTCCAGAGCCTGCGCGCAGCCCGGACCTCAGATCGCAGCTGCTCGCTGGCGCGTAGCGCTTTTTTTGTGGCTGAGCCCGAGGCGGTGCAGCAGGCGAGCCACGTTCGAGCGGTGGACGACCACGCCACGCACCTCCAGTTCCACGCACAGTTCGTCCAGCGTCAGATCCCCGGTCGCGGCCATCCGCTCGCGCACGAAGGCGGCGTGCTGCGAAAGCTTGCCGCGTGCCCCTGCCGGCGCGGCTCCAGCGAGCCGGTTTCCCGCCGCCGTTTCATGAAGTCGTTCACGAAGCGGGGTGAAACCAGGAAGTGCCGCGCCGCTTCACGGTGGCCATGACCTTCGTCGACAAACCCGGCAACACGCTCACGCAACGCCATCGGGTGCGGCTTGCCCATCGCGATTCTCCTTCGAACCGCAGTGAATCACCTCAGAACCGCGCTGGGAATCCTGAATCAGGTCAATGGCGACACGCTTAGGAAAGCCGGAGGGTGGTCCCCCGAACTCACCCCGCCGTCAAAGCTGTAGGAGAAGGATTTATTGACACCGAGGTCTGCTGGTGCCAGGAGAGGACTGGTACCCCGATCCAAGATGCGATTGAAACTATTAAGTTTTTTGACCCACTCACGAGTTGATGTGTACCACTTCTGTGGACGCGACCCTTCGCGCCGGCCGCTGCAAGGCTCCGGAAGCGGGGCGGCCTGGTGCATGATCCGGTGCACCCGCTTGCGGTCGGAGACCGGCAGACCCATGCGCGTCAATTCCCGGTTCACGAGCGCCGTGATTGGGCGCCACGCCATTGCGCCGCGCGACTGACGACACCATCTCGCCCGGCTCGAAACTCTCCTCGATGATCCGCAGCTTCGCATCCGTTGACCACTGCCGACGGCGCGCCACGCTCGTGATCACCGCGACACGCTGACAGTCCTCGGACATAAGCCTATCCTCAAGCCTGTGCTTGAGCCTCTCTGCTTATGCCGTGTGTCCGGTCGAATTGGCGGTAGTTCACTCGGCGACCCTGACGGCTTGGCATCAGTTTTCTCGGTCAGGGCGACTTTGACAATATCCACCACGCGCGAACAGGTGGTCGGCTGTGAATTACCCTCCAATAATCTGAAGACGAACCTGCGGTACTCTGCTGTACGAGGTCTTCCTCGACACCACCTATGTGGTCAGGAGTCGCCGCCGGCGCGGTAGCCGCCACCCGCGGCGACGCAAAGGGTTATGAAATTGAAGGCTCGCTGCGCCTCGGCGCTCGCCAGCGACAGCCGTGCCTCAAACAGGGACCGCTCGGCATCAAGGACGTCGAGGAAGGCCGAGGTGCCGCCCTTGTAGCTCTCTTGTGCCAACTCGAGTGCTTGCGAGTAGGCGTTTGCCGATTCACGGAGCGCTTCGACCTGGCGCGTCTGGCGCTGCCATGCGACCAGGGCGTTTTCCACTTCCCGGACTCCATTGAGCACACTGTCCTTCCAGGCGAGATACTGCTCCCGCGCCTCGCTCTCGGCGAGTGTGACCTTTGCCTTGCGCGCTCCGCCATCGAAGATCGGAATGTCCGCCACCGGCCCGAAGGACCAGTTGAGCAGCTGGCTGGAACCGCCGGTCACCGCAGCCGCGACAGTTACGGCCAGGGAGCCGGTCAGGGTGAGGCTGGGGTAGAGGTCGGCGGCCGCGACGCCGATCGAAGCGCTCTTGGATGCCAATTGCCGCTCCGCCGAACGGATGTCCGGCCGGTTGCGCAAAAGATCCGCGGGTATGCCGCTCGAAGGCTGGAAGCGCGCCACCGGGATGCGTGCGCCTTTCTTGACCGCCTCGAGAAAGGTGCCCGGTTTCTGCCCCGTCAGATAGGCGATCCAGTTGGCCGACTGATAGAAGGAGATCTCGTAGCCGGGCAAAGATGCCTCGGCGATGTTCAGGGCGGCGAGCGTCTGCGCCACCTGCAGACCGCTCGACAGTCCGATCGCCTGTTGCTCGCGTACCAGTGCAAGAGTTTCGCGACGCGATGCGATCGTGTCGCGCGCAATCGCCGCCTGCGCCTGGTAGAGGCGCAAATTGACATATTCCGTCGTGATTTCCGATAGCAGGGTCAGCCGCGCGGTATCGGCATTGGCGAAGGACGCGTCGAGGCTCGCGAGCGACGCCTCGCGGTTCCGGCGATACTTGCCCCAGATGTCGAGAAGCCAGGAGACGTCGAGCGCAGTGCTGTTGGTCAGATTCCGCTCGCTGGTGGAGAGACTGTCGGATTTGCCGGTCGTGCCTTCGAACGTGCTGGAGGATGACCCCGACAGGCTCGGAACCGTATCCGACCTAGCAATGTCCAGATTGGCACGGGCCTGCGCGATCCGTTCGAAGGCTTGGCCGATATCGAGGTTTCCGGCCAGCCCGGAAACGACGATCCGGTCAAGCAATGGATCCTTGAACGCGTGCCACCAGCCGGTTTCCGGGGTGATCGGGCGGCCTGCGTCGGCGGCCGCGATATAGGCCGCGTTCAGCGCGATCGCCGGTGAGGCATAATCAGGCCCAACCGTGCACCCGGCAACCGAAGCCGACAGCAGCAGCGCGATAACCCTCGTAGGAAAGGTCATTTTCTTACCCGCCTTGGAATTGAAGCATGATCGACATGATCTCGGGCCGCGGCCTCAATGGCTCCGTTTCGACCAGAGCCGCAGCGCGAAGCGCTCGAAATCATCGATGAAGGTAAAGACCATCGGAATGACCAACAGGCTCAGCAACGTGGACGTGATCAGCCCGCCGATCACCACGACCCCCATCGGCTGACGGAAGCTCGGGTCGCCGTCGACGAGACTGAGCGCTGCCGGAAGCATGCCGCCCGCCATGGCGATCGTCGTCATCAGGATGGGGCGCGATCGCTTGTGACAGGCGTCGATAAGGGCGTCGATCCGGTCCATGCCGCCGCGGCGCGCTTCGATCGCATACTCCACCAGCAGGATCGAATTCTTCGACACGATCCCCATCAGGAGCAGCAGGCCGATGACCGCAGGCATCGAGAAGCTGGTACCGGACAGGACGAGCGGCATGAGCGCGCCGCCCAAGGCCAGCGGCAGGGCCATCAGGATCGTCAATGGCTGCAGGAAGTCGTGGAACAGCAGCACGAGCACGGCGTAGACGCAGAAAATCCCGATCGCCATCGCGGTGGCGAAGCTCTTGAAGAGTTCGCTCTGCCGCTTCAGATCGCCCTGCTCGATGAAGTCGACGCCGTTCGGCAGGTTCTGGTAGGCCGGCAGTTCCTTCGCCTCCGCCAGCACATCCGACAGGTTGCGGCCGTTGAGCTCGATGGTGATCGATATGTTGCGCGATCGATCGAGGCGGTTGATCTTGCTGGGGCTGGAGCCGATCGAAATCTCGGCGATCGTTCCGAGCGTCACCAGGCCGTCGGTCGCCGACACGGGAATGAGCGAAATCTCGTCGATGGATTTGCGATTGTCGCTCGAAAGCATCGCCCGGATTGGAACCTGCCGTTCCGGCAGGTTGAGCTGCGAAAGCGCCGAATCATAAGCCCCCGCCGTGGCCAGCCGGACCGCGTTCGCGATGGCCTCCGACGTCACCCCGAGGGAGGCTGCTCTCGCGAGATCGGGGCGAATGATCACTTCGGGAGATTGTACGGCAGCCGATGAGGTGACGTTGCCGATCCCTGGAATCGTCCGCACCGCAGTTTCGAGATTGTCGGCTGCCTCCTGCAGGGCAGCAGCGTCGTCGCCGGCAAGAGTGAGCTGCAACTCCGTGCCGCTGCCGCCCGAGCCGACTTCGATGCGAACGCCGGGAATCCCCTCCAGCGCCTTGCGCAGGTCCGCTTCGATTTCGGACTGGGTGATGTCGCGGTCGTCGATCGGCGTCAGGTCGACCACGAGGGTCGAAGAGGTGACGGAACTGGTGCTGCCGCCGCCACTCGGGCCGCCGCCGGTCGAGGCGCTTCCCGAGGCCTGGAAAACGGAGCGGACGTTGTCGACGCCGCCGAGGATCTTGCTTGCCGCTAGCGCGACCTCGTCGGTCTGGTCGAGCGTCGATCCGGGCGGCGTGGTGATCGTGACCTGAGTTTGGCTGTTGTCCGATGCGGGAAAGAAGCCCGTCGAAAGATGGCCGACAATGGCATAGGTGGCGATGAAGAAGATCACCACGGCCGTGAATGGAATCCAGCGATGGCGCAGCGAGCCGCGGACGACGGCGAGATAGGCGCGCATGATCCGCCCGTCTTCCGTCGCATGGTTGCCCGAGGCGCTCATCATATAGGCGGCCATCATCGGCGTGATCAGGCGGGCAACGAGAAGCGAGAACAGGACCGCCACTGAAGCGGTGATGCCGAACTGCTTGAAAATGATGCCGGGAATGCCGCCCATGAAGGCGGTGGGCAGGAAGACGGCGACCAGCGCCATCGAAGTCGCGATCACCGCCAGACCGATTTCGTCCGCCGCCTCCATCGCCGCATCGAACGGCTTCTTGCCCATGTTGAGGTGGCGCTCGATGTTTTCCACCTCGACGATCGCGTCATCGACCAGGATGCCGACGACCAGCGACAGGGCGAGCAAGGTGACGGTGTTCAGCGAGTAGCCGAGGTAGTCCATCACCAGAAAGGTCGGGATGATCGACAGTGGCAATGCAATCGCCGCAAGCAGCGTGGCGCGCCAGTCGAAGAGGAACAGAAATACCACGACGATGGCGATCAAGGCGCCCTCGTAAAGCATGTGCATGGAGGCTTCGTAGTTCTGCTCGGTCGGCAGGATCGTGTTGTAGGCTTCCTCGATCTTCACCTGCGGGTTGGCGCTCGCGAACTCGGTCATGGCCTCGCGGACGGATTCCGTCACGGCGAGGTCCGAATAACCCTTCGAGCGCTTTATCTGGGCGGCGATGACGGGCTTGCCGTTGAGATAGGCAAGGGAGGAGCGGTCGGCATGCGTGTCGACGACATCGCCGATCTCGTCGAGCCGCACCCAGCCGCCATTGGGCAGGGGTATCGGGATTTCGCGTAGTTCCGCGACGGTATCGACGGCCGCCAGGGTGCGGACCGACTGGGAGTTTCCGTTGATTTCAGCTTCGCCGCCCGACATGTCGGACTGAACCTGGTCGATACGCTGGTTGATCACATCGACCCCGACGCCGAGACCGGTCAAAAGGTCCTCGTTGAGTTCGACATAGATTTCCCGGTCGATGCCGCCGAGCCGGCCCACCTCGCCAACGCCATCGATCTTCATGACGGCGCGTTCCATGTCGTTGTCGATGAACCAGCTGAGTTCCGCCTCGTCGAGCTTGTCCGAACTGACGACATAGGTGACGAGCGGCGAGCCGTTGAGATTGACCTTGGAGACGGTCGGCGCATCCATCTCATCCGGCAGGTCGGAGCGCGCTTCGTCCACCGCGTTCGAGACTTCGTCGAGCGCGGTCTGCGGATCCTTGCCGACCTGGAAAGCAACGGAGATGGTGACCGAGCCGTCGGTTATCGTTGTCGTGACCGAATCCAGCATCGACATGCCGGTCAACTGGTCCTCGATCTTTCTGGCGACCTCGGTCTCGAGCTGCGCCGCAGCGGCGCCTTCCAGGCTCGCGCTGATCTGGATCGTCGGCAGATCCATATCGGGGAAATTCTGTACGTCCAGCCTACCGAAGGCCATCAGCCCGGTAATCGTCAGCAGGACGAATGCGAGGATGGGCGGAACCGGATTGCGGATGGCCCAGGCGGAAAAATTCATTGTCCGGCATCCTCTCCGCTCGAGGCCGCAGCGTCATCCAAAGCCGGTGCCGCGCCGGCCGCGCCGGCTGCATTGTCATCCGCATCACTGGCGGACACGAGACGCACCACGGATCCGTCGGCAAGGAAGGCGCCCCCTGCCTTGACCAGCGTCTCGTTGCCTTCGAGCCCGGATGTGATCTCGACGCGATCGCCGTTGCGTCGCCCGGTCTCGACCCGTTTGCGACTGACGGTCGTCGGCGAGCCGTCCTCGATAACGTAGACGTAGGAGAACCCGTCGCGCAGCGTGATGGCGGAACTCGGCACACTGATCGCCTGGCTGGATCCGACGTCGAAATAGCCGCTGACGAAGATGCCGGTCTTGGGGTTGGGATGGTCTCCGTCCGGCGGAACGAGCGAGACGTAGGCCGTCACCCGGCCGGTTTTTTCGGATGCGGTCGGAGCGATCTTGCGCACAGTGCCCTCGACATCGCCGATGGGTGTGGGGATGACGGCGCGGGTGCCTTCGGCGACATGACGCAGCTGCTTGAGCGGGATTTCCGCCTGCCATTCGATCCGGCTCTGGCGGATCAGCTTGAACAACTCGTCACCCGTCGCAACGACGTCGCCCAGGGAGGCCGAACGCGCCGAAATGGTCCCGTCATCGACCGCCAGTATCCGCGTGTGTTCGAGATCGACGCGCGAGGAGGCGAGCGCGGCTTCGGCCGAATCCAGATCGGCTTGCGCTTTCCGTTCAGCCACCAGGTATTCGGTTATCTGCTGGTCGGTCGCCGCCCCCGAGCCTTTGAGTTTCCGCGCCCGATCGCCGTTGGCCTTCGCCTCGTCGAATGCCGCGCGGGCCGACTCGAGATCGGCTTCCCGCTGCTGCACTTCGCTTTCGATCTTGTCGCTGGAGAGCCGCGCCAGTTCCTGCCCGGCCTTCACGATGTCGCCGACTTCACCGTCGACGGATGTGATGCGTTGCCCGGAGATTTCGGCCGAGATCGCCGCTTCCTGCCATGCGGCAAGCCAGCCATTGGCCGGAACGGTCTCCGCCCAGTCATCCATGGTGGGGTTGATGGCTTCGACCGTCAGCGCGGCGGCGGCGGCGTTCGAGCCGGCGCCTTCGTCGCCCGGGTCCTGCGCGAAGGACGGACCGGTGCAGATGAGGGTCAGCAAGACCAGGGATCGGATGAATGGCTGCATGGCAGGAAGGGTCTTTTCGGTTCGGCGCCCCGGTCAGTCCGACCGGTCGGGACAATCCCTAGCGCGGTTGCGCGTTAAGATGTGTCAAGCAGGGTAAACTTGGGAAAATCCGGTCGTCCGATTGCCTGGACTGCTCTAGAAGAAGCACCAGGAGGCTAACGGATGGCGAACGTTCTGCTCGTCGACGATGATGTCGATCTCGGCAAGCTCATTTCCGAATACCTGACGGAGGAAGGATTCAACGTCTTCCACCAGGTAAACGGGCGAGACGTGCTCGCTTTCGTCGCGGAGCACCGGATCGACGTCATCATTCTCGACATCATGCTGCCGGGGATGAACGGCATCGAGATCCTGCGCCGCATCCGCCGCGTCGACAACATTCCCGTGCTCATGATGACCGCGCGCGGCGACGAGGTCGACCGGATCGCCGGGCTCGATCTCGGCGCCGACGATTACCTCGCCAAGCCCTGCTCTCCCGGCGAGCTCGCCGCACGGCTTCGCGCCATCCTCCGCCGCGCCGCGAGTTCGCGTGCCGGCTCCGCCGACACGATCGAGGTCGGCGATCTGAGCATCGACCCGAGGGGGCGCAAGGCCCTGTGGAAGGGCACGATGCTCGCCCTGACCGGAGCGGAGTTCAACCTGATGGAAGCCCTCGCCTCGCGGCCCGGACAGATCGTCAGCCGCGGAGAGCTCTGCGAACTCGGTCTTGGACGCCCACTGACGCGTTTCGAGCGCACCATCGACGTCCACATGTCGTCAATCCGCCAGAAGATGGGGCTGCTCGCCGACGGACGCTCGCCCATCGTCAACGTTCGCGGTCAGGGCTATCAACTCGTCACGGGGTAGCTCAATTGATCGCGCGGTTCTTCAGCTATATCCTGGGTGCGATCGTTCTCAACATCGTCGTGGTGTTGGCGCTGGTCCTGCTGCTCGACTTGCCTCCGCCGGGAAACGGGCGCGCGAAGGGAGCTCAGCCCTATCTCCTCGAACTCCTGAAGAAGGCGCATGACGAGGGGACGGACGTCACGACACTTCAGCCGGTCGCGATTCCTGGAGATCCGTCGGTCGCGTTCGTCGTCCGGCAGGTCGCCGCACAGAGCGAAGCCTGCAGCGCGAACCAGACGATCGCGGTCCAGGCAGACGGCGACTGCCTGGTCATCGACATGATCGCACCGACGCCGCGGCTGTTTGCACGGATCGAATCGGTCATCCTGCCGCTGGCCATCGGCATCCTCGTCAGCATCCTTGCCGCCATTCTGCTCGCCAAACGCTTCCTGCAGCCGGTGCAGGTGATCGCCGATGGGCTGGACGAGCTCGCCGCGGGGCGGTTCGACCAGCGTGTCTCGGGTCGATTGACACGATCCGACAGGTCTTTCCGGAAACTCGGCGCGCTCGTCGACGAGGCATCGGGGCGCCTGCAACGCCTCAACCGGGACCGCGAAAGGCTGTTTCACGACATCTCGCACGAGATCCGCTCACCGCTTGCCCGTCTGCAGGTCGCGCTCGGGATCGTTCGCAGATCGCCCGCCCGCATCGATGGTCTGCTTCCGCAGCTCGAGGCCGACATCGAAAGAATGGACCGGCTGATCGACGAGATTCTGATGCTTGCACGTATCGACGGGAGCAGCCATCAGCCGATGGACTTCGGACCGATCGATCTGCTCGATATCCTCGACCCGATCATCGCCGATGCCAATTTCGAGGGTGCCGAGCGTTCGGTCACCTGTCGCTATGAAGGGATAGACGGGATCCACATCGACGGCTCCGCGGAGCTCATCTATCGCGCGCTGGAGAACGTCATTCGCAACGCGATGCGGCATACGGACGAGAGCACGGAAGTCGTGGTCGCGGGCAGCGAGGAAGGTGGTACGTATTCCATCACGGTCCGAGACCATGGACCTGGCGCCGCCGAAGACGACCTGATCCATCTCACCGAGCCATTCTACAGGGCGAACTCGGACACGCGCTCGGGTGCAGGCCTCGGGCTAGCGATCGCACTCCACGCGACGCATCTGCATCATGGCTCGATTTCCATTTCCAACGAGCCCCACGGCGGGTTGTGTGTCTGCCTCACCCTGCCAAGAAGGCCAGCTGACTGAAATGCGCCCCCGCGGATGGCGGGATCGAGCATGCCAGACGGCAGGAGTAAGCGTTACGTGGATGAGGAATTTAACCGAGTGCTTCCAAACGTCTGAGAAGGCACGTGTGCGACCTAGGACAATGGAAAACCGTTCGGGAATGCGAATTAGCCTGCCAGTGGCGCGGCAGGTTACCGCTGGCAAAAACGTATGTTCGCTTCCGGCGTCTCCTCGCCCGAAAGCAGTCGGTCGGCAAAGCGCCCCAAATCGCTAAGGACTCGTTGGCCGAGCGTCGGATTTCTCACGTTCTCTGCCAGAACCCGACAGTCAGCAGACGATTTCCATTTCCAACGAGCCCCACGGCGGGTTGTGTGTCTGCCTCACCCTGCCAAGAAGGCCAGCTGACTGAAATGCGCCCCCGCGGATGGCGGGATCGAGCATGCCAGACGGCAGGAGTAAGCGTTACGTGGATGAGGAATTTAACCGAGTGCTTCCAAACGTCTGAGAAGGCACGTGTGCGACCTAGGACAATGGAAAACCGTTCGGGAATGCGAATTAGCCTGCCAGTGGCGCGGCAGGTTACCGCTGGCAAAACGTATGTTCGCTTCCGGCGTCTCCTCGCCCGAAAGCAGTCGGTCGGCAAAGCGCCCCAAATCGCTAAGGACTCGTTGGCCGAGCGTCGGATTTCTCACGTTCTCTGCCAGAACCCGACAGTCAGCAGATGATGCGGTGGACGGCTCTCCTCCCTCCGTGCGGTATGATGGCGGGATTAGAGCTGGAGGAGCACCATGATGAGCAACATCACGACAATCGGTCTGGATATCGCGAAGTCCGTATTTCAAGTCCACGCAGTGGATTCCGCCGGCGAGATTGTCGTTCGCCGAAAGCTGACGCGAGGGCGTGTCCTCGCCTTCTTCGAGAGCCTGCCGCGATGCCTGGTCGGAATCGAGGCCTGCAGCTCTTCGCATTATTGGGCTCGCGAGCTGATCGCACGCGGCCATGATGTGCGGCTGCTGCCGGCACAGTACGTAAAGCTTTATCTGAAGCGACAGAAGAATGATGCCGCGGACGCTGAGGCGATCTGCGAGGCCGTGACCCGACCGACCATGCGCTTCGTGCCGGTGAAATCCCCCGAGCAGCAAAGCGTGATGATGCTGCATCGGGTGCGGCTGATGCTCAACCGCCAGCGCACTCAGATATCGAACGCGCTGCGGTCCCACCTGTCCGAGTTCGGGGTCGTGGCGCCGATCGGGCGGAATGGAATTGAACAATTGCTCGTGGTCATCAACGACGAGAACGACGCCAGGATACCCGCTGACGCACGGCTATGCCTGCGGATGCTGGAGGCACAGCTTCGGGTCGTGAAGCAACAGATCCTCGAAAACGATCGCCGGGTCCGGGCGAGTGCACGAGAGAGCGAGCTGGGTCGCAGGTTGATGGAAGTCCCGGGCGTCGGCCCGCTGTTGGCGAGTGCGTTCGTCGCGACCGTCGCCGATCCGCACGCCTTCAGGTCGGGGCGATGCCTATCCGCCTGGATCGGGCTCGTTCCGAAGCAAAACTCCAGCGGTGGCAAGGAGAGACTCGGCAGTATCTCCAAGGCAGGCAATCGCTACCTGCGACAGATGCTCGTCGTCGGAGCGATGGCGGTCATCCGCTTTGCCGAGCGGAACGGGACCAGGCGGCCGTGGCTCGTGCAGCTGATGGCTCGGCGAACGACCAAGGTTGCAGCCGTTGCGCTCGCCAACAAGACCGCTCGGATGGTCTGGGCATTGATGACTGGCGGTGAGCGCTACCGGGAGCCGACCGTCACATAGAACGAGACAAGGCGAGCGATCGCCGCCGAGGTTGGAAAGGGCGGACAGGAGATAATGCACAAAGCCGGTTTAAACCGCCGGATCAGGAAAACCCACTGGGGCCGCGCACTTCGAGTGCGAGCAAACGATCGGGACCTGAGACGCGCGAATGGCATTATGGCCAGCGGCACATGACAGGCCGCACCTACAGGTCGGATACATGGCCGCACCAACCAGCAGATGCAAAAGGCTCAAAGAATCCCTTGCCAACGGAGAGCCGTCCATACACGGCCCCGAAGCGGCCGCGGAGCACCATTTTTTGATCGACTGGTGCGAAAGGCGCCGACAACTGTGATAGGCTACTAGCGGATCGTTCGCTTTCTCTACGGTCCGACCTGGACAGCGTCAGCATTGCGCCTACATTCTGTCCCGTTTTCTGTGCCTTCGAGGCGCTGACGGAAAAGGAAGCGGGAATCTCGGCTGTCCGTCCGGCAGGGCAAATTGGCCATCCGGCATGGTAATCAGTGAGGGAAACGCCTTCCAGCCGATCGTCTCATGTTCGTGTAGATATCTCAGTGTTAGCCCGGCATCGGCAATCGCCGTGATCACGCCGCCGAGGGGGTGAACCCCTGATAGGTGACGTTGCCCCCAAGTTCTATCCAGTTTTGAGTTCGTTTCCGGCGGTGGTTTTGCCCTGCTGGGCGTGTGAGGCGGCGGGCACTTGCGCGCAGCTGTTGGCATGGCGCAGCGCGAGCGACCGTCGCGGGATGAAGGTTCTGGCGAACTCGTCCGGCGTCTGCCAGGAGATCTGGGAATGCGGCCGGGCGGTGTTATAGTCAGCGAGCCACACGGCGGTTGCCATGCGCGCCTGTGCCAGCGAGGTGAACAGAGTCTCGTTGAGCAGTTCGTCCCGTAGGCGGCCGTTGAAGCTTTCGATGAACCCGTTCTGCATCGGCTTGCCGGGTGCGATGTAGTGCCATTCGACACGGTTCTGATCGGCCCAGGCGAGGATGGCGTTCGAGGTGAACTCGCTGCCATTGTCGCTGACGATCATTCTCGGCCGGCCGCGTTCGGCAACCAGCCGATCGAGTTCGCGGGCGACCCTCATGCCCGAGAGCGACGTGTCGACGACCAGCGCCAGGCATTCGCGCGTGCAGTCGTCGACGATCGCCAGGATACGGAAGCGACGCCCGTCGGTGAGCTGGTCCGAGACGAAATCCAGCGACCAGCGCTCGTCGGGACGCAGCGGCACCAGCATCGGCGCCCTGGTTCCGATCGCCCGCTTGCGCCCGCCACGCCGGCGAACGGCAAGCTTTTCCTCCCGGTAGAGCCGGAACAGCTTCTTGTGGTTCACGACGAGGCCTTCGCGCCTCAGCATCACGAGGAGACGCCGGTAGCCGAACCGGCGACGTTCCTGTGCGATCGCCTTCATCCGCTCGCGAACCTCGCCGTCGTCCGGGCGGCTGGTCTCGTAGCGAACCGTCATGCGGCAGCAGCCGATGGCTTTACACGCCCGCCGTTCGCTCATCCCGAAGGCATCCTTCAGGCGAGCGACAGCTCTCCGCTTGGCCGCGGGCGTCACCATTTCTTTCCCACGAGATCCTTCAGCGCCGCGTTGTCGAGCATGGCGTCGGCCAGCAAACGCTTCAGTCGCGTGTTCTCGTCCTCCAACGCCTTCAGGCGGCGCGCCTCCGAGACGTCCATTCCGCCGAAGCGGGCCTTCCAGTTGTAGATCGAGGCGTCGCTGACCCGTGCTTGCGGCACAGGTCGGCGACCGAAACCCCGGCCTCATGCTCCTTCAGAATTCCGATGATCTGCTCTTCAGAGAAGCGGCTGCGCTTCATGTCCTGGTCCTCTCAATGGGCCAGAACGAACTTCAATCTGGATTAGATCGCGGGGGCAACGTCACCCGCAGCATGCCCGCGAAACTCTTCCAGTCCGTCAATGCCGCGCGACTTGTTACCTTCGGCGTGACGAGTGCACCGCGAAGACCAAATGTCGGATCGTTGCTCGCCTTCGAAACGGCAATGGCATAGCGGAACACCTGACCGATTGTCGCGCGCAGCCGACGAGCGGTCTCATAGTTGCCGATTCCCTCGACTCTGCGCAGGGGAACAAGGATGTCGGCGGCCGTGATATCCGCTATCGGCCGCTTCCCCAGATCGGAAGCCGCAAGGCCTAGGAGCCAACGCTTCTTCGTCAGGGTGGCGTCCGCCTTGCCTTCGCGTTGGATCTTCTTCAGGTACTCGTCCGCGATCGTTTGAAAAGTGTCTTCGGTAGCCGCACGTGTTGCGATCTTCTCCGCCTTGGCATGCGCGGACGGATCAAAGCCGGAAGCCAGTAGCCGTTTGGCCGTATCTCGTCTGGCGCGCGCTTCGACTAGAGATACAGCCGGATAGGTGCCCAGCGCCAAAAGCTTTTGCTTGCCGCCATAGCGATAGGCGAGCCGCCAGAGCTTCGAGCCTTGCGGCGTCACCTGCACGAAGAGGCCGCCGCCATCGCTGTACTTCTTGGTGGACTGGAACGGCTTTATCGCCCTCAGCTGCGTATCCGTAAGTGGCATCTGTTGGTACTCCGTAGGCGGAGGTCGTCAGCGCGGTCTCCGGTACCAACGATGCTACCAACAAATTCATAGGATACCAACGGACGATCCCGGACTGTGCAGGACGCCGGACAACAAAAAAGCCCGGGAAACCGGGCTTCTTCTGGTGTTTCTGGATTGTCTCGGACGATCTGAAGCGGGCATTTGGTGCCCAGGAGAGGACTCGAACCTCCACGCCTTGCGGCACACGGACCTGAACCGTGCGCGTCTACCAATTCCGCCACCTGGGCAGGTGCGCGGCTTCGTGTATGCGGGTCGCCCTTTCCTGTCAATGCGCTTTTCGACGATCTAGGACGCGTCGTGGTCGGCCGAGGTCAGATGCCGTCCCGGAGGGCGGGGTTCGTTCGGCGGCGGCGCGCTGGGGCGGCGGCGCGTGGCGTCTTCCTTCGTCCGCGTGTGGCTTGATTACCGGTGATCCGGCCATGAGCGCGGCACGTACTTGTCGATACCATTGGCTCCTTCGGCCACCGGCAGCCTCGCGGCTTCGATGGATCGTGCTCGGATGGGAGGTGACGCTCACCACCGACGGCGGGCTGGAGAAGATCGAGGACGTCTTCCTGTTCATCCGCGACGGCATGGACCTGTCGATCGAGCCCGTCGAGCCGGAAAGCGAAGGGACGGAGGACGTCTCTGCCGCGATCGAGGATGAGGCCGCGGCAGCCGGCGAGGCGGCCACCGGCAAGCACAGGCCCGGGCCCGCCAGGGAGCCGGTCGCGGCTGCGGCCGCTTCCGATCGCGGCAGTTCCTCGCTGCGCGTTCCCGCCGAGCGCCTGGACGAACTGATGGACCGGGTCGGCGAACTGGTGATCGCGCAGTCTCGGCTCTCCCAGCTGGCCGGTGCCAGCGACGACCTGAACCTCAAGGCCGTGGCGGAAGAACTGGAGCGTCTCGCCTCCGGGCTGCGCGACACGACCATGGGCATCCGCATGGTGCCGATCGGAAGCCTGTTCGGCCGCTTCCGCCGCCTCGTGCACGATCTGTCGGGCGATCTCGGCAAGGAGGTCGAGTTCGTCACCTCCGGCGAGGAGACCGAACTCGACAAGACCATGATAGAGCGCCTCGCCGATCCGTTGGTGCATCTCATCCGCAACGCGGTCGATCACGGGCTGGAAAGCCCGGACAGGCGCACCGCGTCGGGCAAGTCCGGGCGGGGCCGGGTGCGGCTTTCGGCCGTCCACTCCGGCGCCGAGGTCGCGATCTCGATCAGCGACGACGGCAAGGGCCTCGACGCCGCGCGCATCAGGGCCAAGGCGGAAGAGGCCGGGCTGATCGCCCCCGACGCCAAGATCGCCGACCAGGACCTCTACCAGATGATCTTCCATCCCGGCTTCTCCACGGCCGGCGAGATCACCTCGGTCTCCGGCCGCGGCGTCGGCATGAACGTCGTCAAGCGCGCCATAGAAGGGCTTCGCGGAAGCATCGATCTCTCGACGAAACCGGGCGAGGGGACGACCGCAACGCTGCGCCTGCCGCTGACGCTCGCCATCATCGAAGGCATGCTGGTCCGGGTCGGCAACGGGCGCTACTCGATCCCGCTCTCGGCAGTCGAGGAATGCGTGGAACTGCCGCCGGCCGCGGAGATCGGCGGCAACGGCCGCAACTTCCTGAACATCCGCGGCAGTCTGGTTCCCTTCCTGCGCCTGCGCGAACTCTTCAAGGTCTCGACCGATCCCGACCCCTACCAGAAGGTGGTCATCGTCTCGGCAGGCGAGTCCCGCGTCGGGCTCGTGGTGGACCAGATCATCGGCAACAACCAGACCGTCATCAAGTCGCTGTCGAAGCTGCATGCCGACGTCGACACGTTCTCCGGAGCGACGATCCTGGGCGACGGCACCGTCGCGCTGATCCTCGACGTCGCCAACCTCGTGACCTTCGGCCAGACGTTCGAGAGCCGGCTGAGAGGCGAACGCCTGAGGAGGGCAGCATGAGCCTGGGAGCGACGCAGCTGAAGGCGGAAGGCAGCATGAAGGCGCTCACCGTGGGGCTGCAGGACGAGATCTTCGCGCTTCCCGCCGAAGGGGTTCGCGAAATTCTCGACGTCGTGCCGATCACGGAAGTGCCCAATTCGCGCGCCTTCGTCGGCGGATTGATCAACGTGCGCGGCCGGGTCGTCCCGCTCGCTGATCTCAGGGTGATGTTCGGCATGGACCGGCCGCCGCCCGACAAGGACACGCGCATCGTCGTCATCGAGATCGATCTCGACGGCGAACCGACGATCGCAGGCATCCTGGCCGACAGGGTCAGGGACGTCACCGACATAGAGACGGCGACGATAGAGGAAGCACCCAAGGTCGGCATGCGCTGGCCGGCGGAGTTCGTCCGCGGAATTGGCAAACGCGGTGACGAGTTCGTGATCATCCCCGACATGGGGCGGATATTCGGGGCGGAGGGCGACAAGCTCCATGCAACCCGGCGATACGCTTTTAGGTATGGCAACGGACATGTTCAAAAATGCCTGGGGCCAACGGTTGGCACAGGCCAAGCAAATGTTGACCGAACTGAGACAGCAAGCTGGCAAGGTGGATAAGCAGATCGATCAATTGGTGGAGCGCATCGTCGAAGCCGACAACCCGCGCGTGATCAGCGCCTATGAGAACAAGATCGCCAGTCTCGAAAACGAAAAGCTTCTGATCGCCGAAAAACTGCAAACACAGAGCAAGCCACGTCATGCCCTGGAAATGTTCGAACTCCCCCTCGGATTCCTCTCAACGCCTTGGAATCTATGGGCTTCCGGGCAGATTCACCTGCACAAGATCGTGCTCAGATTGGCGTTTGCAGAGCGTATTGCCTACACCCGCAATGAGGGTTTTCGAACCCCAAAAAGTCATTACCATTCAAGATGTTAGAGAGCATGAACATGGGAAAATGTGAAATGGCGCACCCGACAGGATTCGAACCTGTGACCTCTGCCTTCGGACGGCAGCTTTACCCTGGTTTACCCTTATCTAAGCCGGGCAAATTCGTGGAAAACGCCATTTCGCGGTCGGTTAGCACGAGTAGGGGTACCCTGCTCCCGACCCCTAGTCAACGTGATCCGATCAAGACCATCGCTCGATTGGCACGAGATTGGCACCCGCACTGGCCTTGAAGGGGTGCAACGGGGGCGACTCGCATTCCGTCTGTGTTAGATACGTGCGCGAAAAAATTCGTCGCCCTCGTGGTCCGAAAGTTGATGCTTACGTCAATCTGAGATTTCAATAAGAGCCAAGCCATCGAAGGGCTGACGGTGTAGGCCAATATCGGCTATGCACGGTCGAGAATCAGGCATGGGGGACTATCGATGAACGTCAGGCCGGTACCGACCGCAGTAATCGTTCAACAGGGCAAACTCCTTGACTTTATCGATGGCCTGACGCAGCGTAATGAGACGCCCGAGGAATACGTCCGTCAAGAAATCGCAAAGTCGCTCGTCCGCGAATACGGATACCAGAGAGCAGAAATAGCGGTCGAATTCACTCTGAACCTCGGATCACGGAAGCCTCGTGCTGATCTGGTGATCTTCAATCCTGATGACCTCCATAATCAGGACAGAGCCCGACTTATTATTGAGTGTAAGTCGCAGAAAGTAAAATCCAGCGACCGCACTGACGGCGTCGGCCAGCTCAAGAGCTATATGGCTGCGTGTCCTAACGTTGGCTACGGGATGTGGACCAACGGCTTAGAACGATTCTGCTACCGGCGCGTGAACAAGGACGGCGGTGTTTCCTTCGACGAAATCCCGGACATACCAAGTAAGGGGAGAAGCGAGGATGAGGTCGAGAGACCTCGATTCGATCAGCTCAAGGCGGCTTCTTCAGACGCTCTCCTTTTCGCCTTCCGGCGCTGCCACAACTATATCGCCGGAAACCAAGGACTACAGAAATCCGAGGCATTTTGGGAACTGCTAAAAATCATCTTCTGCAAGATCCATGACGAACGCAGTTCAAACGAAGTGGAGTTCTTCGCAACGTCGAAAGAACGTCACAACATGAATGGCCAGTCCAAGGTCATAAGGCGAGTGGGAAAACTTTTCGAGGATGTTAAGTCCGAGTACAGCACAATTTTTCGCGAGAATGAGGAAATAGTTCTAACGCCGGAAGTTTTGTCATATATCGTTACGCAGCTGCAGATGTACTCTCTTTTAGAGAGTGACATTGACGTGAAAGGGCGTGCATACGAGGAAATCGTAGGGTCGAATCTTCGGGGCGATCGTGGAGAGTTCTTCACGCCGCGCAACATCTGTCAGATGGCAGTGACGATGCTTGACCCTGGCGAGCGTCACATCGTCATGGACCCAGCTTGCGGAACAGGCGGCTTCCTGATCACAGCAATGAACTACGTGATCGACAAAATTAGGGAAACCGAGATCGACAAGTGGGGCGGCAACGTCGAACGCGCTGAAACAGCAATCCGCGCCCGCGTTCAGCGGTTCGCCCAAGCGTACATCATCGGGACCGACCTGAATCCCCACCTGGTCAAAGCCTCTAAGATGAACATGGTCATGAACAATGACGGCGCTGGTGGTCTCTTTCAGGCTAACTCACTCCAATCCCCGGCTCGCTGGGACGATGGACTTCGCAGCCGGCAGGTCATGGGGCAGATCGACCTGCTCTTCACAAACCCGCCGTTCGGCTCTAAGATTCCCATCGACGATCCGGTAATCCTTGAATCATACGACTTAGGTCACGCGTGGACCTACGACGCCAAGACCGACAAGTGGACAATGCGCAACGACGTGCAAAAGTCCCAGCCTCCGGAAATCCTTTTCATCGAACGCTGCGTCCGCCTACTGAAGCCGGGTACAGGGCGCTGTGCAATAGTTCTACCAGATGGCATCCTTGGCTCGCCGGGGGCAGGCTACGTACGCGAATGGATTCTGAAGCACACCCGCGTGCTTGCTAGTATCGATCTCCACCCCGACACTTTCCAGCCGCATGTTTCGGTTCAGACCAGCGTTCTTGTTCTTCAGCGCAAGACACAGGAGGAGATTTCTGTCGAAGCGGCGGCGGGTCGGTTCAATGACTACCAAGTGTTTATGGCCGTCGCGAACCATATCGGGCACGACAAGCGGGGCAACATAACCTACGTCCGCGACCGGACGGGCAACGAAATTGTCGAGGAGATCGAAGAGCAGACCAAAGAGTACGAAGACGGCAAGCCTGTCTACAAGCGCCAGCGCACACAGAAGAAGGTTATCGACGACAACACCCTCCAAATTGCACAGGCTTTTAGAACATGGCTGTCAGAGCAAGATTAGCGCCTCCTCGTGAAGTCAGACAGCAATGGGACTGGCATAGGGTACAGTCGACATCGCTGCCCGCGTCCATGCTCTTCGGTGGCGACCGTCGTATGGAGGCAGAGAACTTTTTGGCGTCTGGTTTCGCAACTAGGAGTGCGATTGCCGGCAAACCAACTGGATGGTCGAGCCTCGTAAGTGTGGCCCGTACATGGCAACCTTCTCGCTTGAAGGGCATACAGGTTTCTGCCGACTACGGGACCCCGTTCCTCGCCGCCACTCAGGTCTTCGATGTCCGCCCAGTGCCAAGGAAGTGGCTTTCACTGGATCGCACCAGCGACCACGCCCAGCGCCTTGTTACGGAAGGCACCATCCTACTTACCTGTTCGGGCAGTGTGGGCAGGGCAACGCTTGCTGACGCCAGCATCGCCAATACTCTCATCTCCCACGACCTCCTACGCATCGACGTGAACGATGATGCTCAACGGGGCTGGGTGTACGCCTATCTCCGAGCACCCACCGTGCGCGCTATGATGACCTCCGCGCAGTACGGGCACATGATTAAGCACCTTGAGATTGGGCACCTTAACGCGTTGCCGTTCATTGAGATTCCCGAAGGGAGTAACCTCCAGTTTTCTCGAATGGCAAGAGATGTGGTTAAGTCCCGAAATCGCGCCCATGAACTCGTGTCAGCTGCGGAGGCGCGATTTGAAGCCGAGATCGGAACCCTACCCGACCTTGGCGACGGCACTGTGGGCTTCAGCGCCCCTTCGCGCGATTTGTTTGGCTCGGGGCGGCGGCTTGAAGCCCACTATCACAATCCGATCGCACGATCTGCTGACCGGGCGGTGGCGAGCAGCAACAGAAAGCTGGAGCGACTTGCCGACTTGGTCGAACAAGTATTCATTCCGGGTCGGTTCAAGCACGTCTATGGCCCCGATGGCCTGCCGTATCTCGACAGCGCACAGATTCTCGAAGTTGCTCCAGACGTTGAAAAGTACGTACTGTCGTTACAAGGCGAACGCCGAGCTGGCTACCTCGTCGAAGCTGGAACCTTGATGCTGCCTTGCTCGGGGCAACTGCACGGAATCATTGGAAGTGTAGTTCTTGCTGGGGAATGGCACGAGAACAAGGTACTGACGAACCACATAATGCGGATTACTCCGAAGCAGAAACCCAGCATTCGGATCGGATACCTCCAAGCAGTCTTGAGTCACCCAAAACTAGGACGCCCACGTGTCCTCCGAGGGGCATACGGATCGAGCGTCCCCGAGCTTTCTACTGTTGACATTGAGAACCTTGCCGTACCGCGCCTGTCCGCTATTGCCGAAACCGAAATCGCAGATGCGATGGAGGAGGCAGCAACCTTAATGGCCCATGCAAACTCGGTCGAAGACCGGATTGCGGAGGAGGCCGAACTGATAGTCCGATCCTTCTTGAGCGCGCCAGGAAAGGCGAGATAGATATGCGAGGACGAGCGGGGCACTAGGGCTGAGACTCATTCAGACCCAGAATGCGATAAGGGTTGCGAGCGCGACGGCCGATAGATAGTTGCGGGCGAGCTTGTCGTAGCGGGTGGCGACACGCCGGAAGTCCTTCAGCCTGCAAAAGGCTGCCTCTATGCGCCAGCGGCCCTTGTAGCGGACCTGACCTGCCACTGAGTTTTTCCTCCACCTGGAGTTAGAGTCCGGCTCTCGATCGAAGGACGGACAGATGAAGCGAAAGCGATTTACGGAAGAGCAGATCATCGGGGTTCTACGCGAGCACGAGGCGGGTGCGAAGGCAGGTGACCTGGCCCGCAAGCACGGGGTCTCTGAGGCGACGCTGTATAACTGGAAGGCGAAGTATGGCGGCATGGACGTGTCCGACGCCAAGCGCCTGAGGGCTTTGGAAGACGAGAACGGGAGGCTGAAGAACCTGCTCGCCGAGCAGATGCTGGAAGCCTCGGCCCTTCGCGAGCTCCTGTCAAAAAAATGGTAGGGCCCGCCGCCAAGCGCGAAGCCGTCGCGCATCTGCAGGCCGTCATGGGTCTGTCGGAGCGTCGGGCCTGTTCCATCGTCGGTGCCGATCGCACGATGATCCGCTACCAGTCGTGCCGGGCGCCGGAGACCGAACTGCGCGGCCGGCTGCGCGATCTCGCCAACGAGCGCCGGCGTTTCGGCTATCGGCGCCTGTTCATCCTGCTGCGGCGCGAGGGCGAGCCATCAGGGATCAACCGCATCTATCGGCTCTACCGCGAGGAGGGGCTGACAGTGCGCAAGCGCCGGGCGCGGCGACGCGCGGTGGGCACGCGGGCGCCGATCCTGGTCGAGGCGAGGCCGAACGCGCGTTGGTCGCTGGACTTCGTGCACGACCAGTTTGCCTGCGGGCGGCGGTTCCGCGTGCTCAACATCGTCGACGACGTGACCCGCGAATGCCTGGGCGCCATCCCCGACACGTCGATCTCCGGTCGTCGGGTGGCCCGTGAGCTGACCGATCTGATCAGCCGTCGCGGCAAGCCGGACATGATCGTTTCCGACCACGGCACGGAGTTCACCTCGAACGCGATCCTCGCCTGGTCGAAGGATCATCGCGTCGAATGGCACTACATCGCGCCGGGCAAGCCCATGCAAAACGGTTACGTCGAATCCTTCAACGGCCGGATGCGCGACGAACTCCTGAACGAGAGCCTGTTCTTCGGCCTCGACCACGCCCGCAACGCCATCGCCGAGTGGCGGCAGGACTTCAACTCTGCGAGACCTCATTCCTCGCTCGGATACCAGACCCCGGCGGCCTTCGCCGGAACTCTCGCCGCAACCGCCTCCGACGCTTCGCTCGATAAGGGCTTCGCGTCTCCACCGGTTGCTCGAACCGCGCCCTACGGCGTAACAGAAACGGCCAAGGCTCTAACCGCCGCTGGATGAAAGTTCAGTGGCAGGTCAAGGTCGGCACACCGCATGTTGAGAAGTTCACCGCGCCGCATGCCAGTTTCGATAGCCAACCGGATACCCGGTTCCAGCCACTTGGTCCGGCCTTCCGCACAAGCGGCTAGGAGCGCCGCTAGCTCGTCTGCGCGAAGCCGTCTGTTGCGTCCGGTAGCGGCCTTGGGCTTGCGGACGTTGGCGAGAGGGTTCGCCTGCAAGGGTATGTCCCATTCTCGCCGCGCGACCTCAAACACAGTGCGCAACAGGCCCAACTCCCGTATGACGGTCCCCGCCTCGACCTCTCCAAGCCGCTTGTCTCTGTGCCGGGTGAATGCCTGTGGCGTGATCCGCGCCAAGGACAGCTTGGTCCAGTCGTAGCGTAGGAATACCTCTATCCGCTTGGCTTCCGACGCATGACCGCGCTTGCCCGGCGTCACGTCCCGTACATAGCGACGCAATAGGTCAGCTACGGTTGTGCGCTCCAAGCTTGAAGGGTCGTAAGCAAGCCCGGTACGGTCCAGCTCTTGTTCGGTCTGCCGTATCCAGCGCAGCGCGTCGGCACGGTTGATGAAGTTCTTTGACCGGGGGGCGTGTCCGATACGTCGCACACGGGCCTGCCACTTGTCGTTTCGTCTCTGTAGGGAAGCCATGAAAAGTCCTTCAGTTGGCACCAGATTGGCACCGACTGCGAGTTGGACTATTTCCACCGTTAGGAGGCCGGCTCTAAACCCTTGCATTTCAAGAGCTTAAGTGGCGCACCCGACAGGATTCGAACCTGTGACCTCTGCCTTCGGAGGGCAGCACTCTATCCAGCTGAGCTACGGGTGCCCGGCCGCGGCTATTATTCCGCAGCTTGGGACGTGCCGGATGAACCGACGCGGCATAGGTGCTTCATAACCGATGCCTTGCCGCGCATCAACTGGCGAATGCGCGGCAAGGGCAGCGCGGCCCTCCTCTGGCAGAAGTCACAGGTTCGAATCCTGTCGAGTGCGCGAGTGGGGGGGTGTGCCATGCGGCCACTGCGCCTCGCCCCTAGTTCAAATCTACGGAATGGCCACTCCCGATTGGTCAAATTCACCTGAAATCAATGTGAATGCGACGACCTCAAAGACGCTGATCCTCGGCCGGAAGCCCCACGTAAGCAGTAGCGTCTCATCCGGGACGACATCAACCGAAGGAGGATCACATGAAAAGCATCAAGCTCGCTCTGGTCGCAGCCGTGTCATTGGCGTTCGTCGCCCAGGCCAAGGCCGCCGATATCGTCGATACTGCTGTCGAGGCGGGATCATTCACAACCCTTGTTGCCGCTGTCCAAGCCGCGGGGCTTGTGGACACGCTCAAGGGCGAAGGGCCTTTCACGGTCTTCGCCCCGACTGACGAAGCCTTTGCCGCCCTGCCCGAAGGGACGGTCGAGAACCTGCTCAAGCCAGAGAACAAGGACCAGCTGACGGCGATCCTCACCTACCACGTTGTGCCGGGCAAGGTGATGTCGTCCGATCTGACCGACGACATGATGGCGAAGACCGTGCAAGGCGGCGAGATAAAGATCGATCTCGACAACGGCGTCATGGTGAATGACGCAACCGTCGTCACTGCGGACGTTTCGGCCGACAACGGCGTCATCCACGTGATCGACAAGGTCATCATGCCTCCGATGTGATCTGCGCGGTTGTCTTCCTGCCGGCCACGGTGCGAATGGCCGGCAGGACAACGATGTCGATACCCTCTTATAGTAGCCGACCTCAGCGCCATTGAGCACGACGTCGGCTTCCAGTATTTTCACTGATGCTGGCGAGGGGCAGATGGACATCAGCTTGCAGAATCCACTCTTGGCGACCTACGCCGTCGCCGCCTGCGTGATGATTCTCAAAGTCGTAGGAATGTCATGGCTGATGGTCTGGCGAATGATCCAGGAGAAAGGCGGCTACCGTTCGCCTGAGGATTTGCGCAAGACGCGGCTCAATCCCAATCCGGACCCGAAGCAGATAGAGCCGAACGAACAAGTCGAGCGAATCCGCCGCATTCACCAGAACGACCTGGAGAATATACCCTTTTTCCTGGTTGCTGGTTTCTTGTTTATACTGACCGACCCGCCGCTCTGGCTGGCTTGGCTTATACTCTACGGCTACGTCGCCTCCAGGCTTCTGCATTTTGCAGCATACTTTACTGCTCAAACCCATGACATGCGCGCCAATCTGTGGACGGTCGGGTCATTGATCCTGACCTTCATGACGCTGTGGTCGCTGGTGGCGGCTTTGGCAGCCTGACACTCTGGTGAATCCGCCAGGAACGTCATGCGATGCCGATTCAGCTGGATCGACCTTCCAGCCCCCCAATCGCAGCTGGGATCGCATCCGTACCGTTGCAGTCGCGCGAGGGGTTAGAAGATGTCTTTGGCTGCTTCGCTCCCGGGCCGCACGTCCGTGGATCCGGTAGGGCCTCTGATGACCTGGTTCCTTGCAGGACCGGCGATTCGGAGCAGGTGGTTCGGGGCAGGTCGTCCACAATCTCAAGCCACGGCATTCTGCTTCCGATCCTCCCGTGAACTGCGGGCGGAAAATTCTGCGGCTCATCGATAGCGGCCGTGAAGACGACCAGATAAACCGGAAGTCATCGGATATCGTAGCAAATACCATTGTATAAATAGCGTCATTGTGCGACTGTTTTTATTACGAATTTCTTATCGCAGACTGCTTAGTATTTATTCATATAACAATAAAATCGATGCATCAAAGGGAGTATTATTCATGTTTAGATCGCTTCTATGCGCATTTTCTTTTTTATCGGCTTTTACGTTCTATCAGGAATCCGCTCTGGCTCAGGACAAGACGACGGTTCGAGACCATCGTTCCAGTGAAACGGTGAGAGATCATCGCACCCAAAAAGCCGTCAGGGACCACAGGACCAAGTCAGTGCTTCTGACGAAGGGTGAGTGCACCCAACTCGGAGGTGACGTAAAGGAAACCGGCGTCAGCATCTGTGGTTCTGCAGAATACTGCAGCCGGGTAGGCAAAGATGGAACGATCTATAGGGTGTGTATCTCGCAAGCCACCAAGGCGAGCACTTCCAGCTCATCCAAGGGCGTGCCCCGCCCGTCGAGGAGACCCACTGCAACAGCAGGAGGCAGTGCCGTTGCGGTACCGCTCACGACTGCGGAATGCGAAGGGCTCGGCGGAGTCGTCCGCAATGCCACGGAATGCGGTGTGGTGAAGAAGGCCTGCATCACCACTGACCAGAGCGGCGTCATCCGCACGGCTTGCATCAACAAGGCGACCGAATAGGTGAGGCGCGGCTTGGGGGCGGTAGCAGCTAACGGAGCGGCCGCCTCTACCCCGCTTTGCGGAGGCCCGGGTGCCCGTATGGGCGGCACGGGCGCAACTCCCTGACGCTGAGCCGTCTGGTGAGGCGGTCCGGGTAAGACGGCTCCCGCGCGATGGTCCTCGTCGCCGTCGAGCGTGAAGCCGGCTTTGATGACGACCTGGAATCACGCATCTCCATGTTCGAACGTGTCACCGCGTCTGAAGCACTTCGAACCAGCGCAAGTTCCGTATCGACTATCCGGCCCTCCCAATCGCAGCTGGGATCGCGTCCATACCGTTACAGTTGCGCGCGGGGTTCAAAATGTCTTCGGCGGCTTCGCTCCTGGACCCCACGTCTGCGGATCCGGTAGACCCACCGATGACCAGGCTTCTTGCAGGACCCGCGATTCGGAGCAGGTGGTTCGGGGCAGGTCGTCCAGGATTTCGAGCCACGGCATTCTGCTTTCGATCCCGCCGTGAACTGCTGGAGGAAAATTTTGCGGCTCATCGAGAGCGGCCGTGAAGACGACCAGATAGGCCGCAGGTCGCGGCGCGATCAGTCGGTAGGTGAGGCTGGATCCACAATCAGGGCAGAACCCGCGCTCTGCTATCGGCGAGGATGCATAGTAGCGTGGCACGGCCGCCGGAAAATGAACCGCCGATGCTGGAAATGCCGTCCATGTGCTCATTGCCGAGCCTGTCAGTTTTTGACAAATCCGACAGTGACAGTAGCCGGTGCTTATGGGCGGCATGCTGATTTCAAGTCTGATGGAGCCGCACAGACAACCTCCCTTGATGAGGTTGCTTGAGAGCATTTCCTGGCTGAAATCAAAGAGCCCCTGTGCAGGGCCTGCATTGTGTCCGCTCTTGTAGACCCGGACCGGCGCGTCATTCTCCTTGAGTTTCTTGTAGCCAAGCTCCTCGAACTCGACCTCGACCTTGCCTCGAACCTGCGACATTGCCTCGCCGGAAATCGCGATGCCTCCGGGATCAGCGTAGGCTTGTAGGCGGGCAGCAGCATTGACGCCCTCACCAAGAAGATCCGTTCCCTGCAGAACGACGTCGCCGACGGAAACTCCGATGCGCAGACGCAGCGGATTGCGATCTCCGGATCTATGCGCATCGAGAGCAGCCATCTTCTGGATCCCGATTGCGCTATGGATAGCTTCGATCGTGCTGGAGAATTCCGCCAGCACACCGTCTCCCAGTGTCTTGAAGACGCGGCCGCGATGCGCTTCGATTTGAATGGTGATGACGTTGTTCACCAGCCGCTCCAACCGGGCGAGCGTGCCTTCCTCGTCATTGGCGACCAGTCCCGAGAAGCCAACAACGTCAGCGGCCATAATGGCGGCGAGTTTACGCTCCATCGCATCGCTCCTCGCGGCAAGTGTATCGGTCCCTTGGCCGGGACTCCATCGTGGATCGTGCGCGGTTTGCGTGTATGAGACAATATGGGGCGGACTTATCGTTGGCTTTCGAACCTGATCTGAGGCAGAATCGGCCGCCAATCTCGCGGCGGGTGCCAGATGACGTTCTTCGAGTGGCTGCAGTTCGTCTACGACATCTGCGGCGGTCAGACCACGATCGAGAATTGGCGGCCGATCGCGATCGGCTCCAATCTGGCCATTGCGATCGCCTATTTCTGGATTCCCCTCGACATGGCGATCGTGTTTCGCCGCTGGCAGCGGGAAATCCCGTTTCCTTGGCTGTGGACCGGCTTCGTCGCCTTCATCCTGGCCTGCGGCGCCACCCACGTCGTACATGCCTTTCACGTGGTGCGCAGCGATCTTGCCTATTCGACGCCGGAGATCGTCGTCATGGTCATGACCGCGCTGATCTCGCTGGGGACCGCGGCCGGTTTCACCGTCATACTGCCGCGGGTCATGAAGTTCACCGCTCCCTCTGAGATGCAGCGTCGTCTGCAGGAGGCGGTCGATGCCGCCACGGCCGACCTGGAAAAGGCACTGGCGCAGGAGCGGCTCCTGCTGCGCGAGGTGCATCACCGGGTCAAGAACAACCTTCAGGTCACGGCGAGCATGGTGAACCTGCACATTCGCCGTTCGCGACAGAGCGACACCACGGACCTCGCCGCGCTTCGCGATCGAATCACCGCCATGGCGGACGTGCACTCCCAGCTCCAGGAGGCCGGTGTCGGGGCGTTCTCGGTCCGGTCCTTCGCAACCGAGCTCTGCCGCAAGCTGGCGGTTTCCTTCGGGCGCCCGGACGTGGCGTGCCGCGTCACCGGCGCCGACCTCGACATTCCGTTCGAGCGCGCCACGCCGCTGGCGCTGGTCATGAACGAAGTCGTTTCGAACGTCTTCAAGCATGCCTTCGCCGACGGCGGGGGCAGCCGGATCACCATCGAGCTCGAGGAAGCCGACGGCACCGAGACGATCAGGGTCGTCGACGATGGGGCGGGCATGCCGGACGGCGACCGCCAGGGCGGGATCGGGCTCACCCTCATCGAATCGCTCGCCGTACAGCTCGGCGGAAGCGTCGAGTGGCAGCGCGGCCCCGATGGTGGAACGGTGTTTTCGATGCGCATGCGGCACGCCGTCGACGAAGGAAGCAGCAGGCAGCCCAGATCCGCCGCGCGCGGGACCACACCTCTCGGCCCCGCCGCCCCGAGCCCCGGCATCGCTTGACCGCCGTCCTTTGCCTGCGGTCTCCGACGTAGCCTACCGCTCCGCTGCGTCGGTCTCGGGGGCAGGGGGAACGGGGTTCATCACCTGTCCCGGCTTCCTCGGCTGCGACAGCGGCGTCGGGGTCGGGGTATTGCCCTTGAGCAGGCCGGTGCCGGCATACATGCCGCCGCTCAGCTGCATCTCGAACCGTTCGCCGTCGCGCCTGCGCACCTCGTCGATCAGTTCGGCGGCCTCGTCCTTATCGGTTCCCAGCGTCATCAGTGTCTCGCGGCCGAACGAGAGTGCCGATTCGAAGGTCTCGCGGATCTGGTAGTCGACGCCGGCATGGATGAGGTCGAGCGCCGCGCCGCGGTCGAAGGCGCGCGCAAGGACGGGCGTTAGCGGGAACTCGGTCTTGAGGTGCTCCACGATCCTGAGCGCGGTCTCGGGCTTGTCGACGCAGACCAGGACCGCGCGCGCTCGCCCCGCGCCGGCCGTGTGCAGGATGTCGAGCCGCGTGCCGTCGCCGTAGTAGACCTTGAAGCCGAAATCCGCCGCCGCCTGGATCATCTCGACGTCGTTGTCGATGATGGAGACGTCCATGCCTTGCAGGAGCAGCGGCTGGCTCGCGACCTGCCCGAAGCGGCCGAATCCGATGACCAGCACGCTGCCGTCGAGCCCATCGGCGATCTCCACGCCTTCGAGCGTCTGTTCGTCGCGCGGCAGGACAAAGCGCAGGCCGAGGATGGCGATCGGGGTGATGACCATGGAGATGATGACGATGGCTGTCAGCACGGCGTTGGCCTCGGCGTCGATGATGCCGACCGACGCGGCGGCGGCATAGAGCACGAAGGCGAACTCGCCGCCCTGTGCCATCAGCACGGCGCGTTCCAGCGCTTCCGAATGGCCGTGGCGCAGGAGACGCGCGACGGCGTAGATGCCGGCCGCCTTCACCAGCATGTAGGCGACCACGTAGAGCGCGATCATTCCCCAGTTCGCCAGCACGACGGTGAGGTCGAGCGACATGCCGACGGCGAGGAAGAAAAGACCCAGGAGTATGCCGCGGAAAGGTTCGACGTCGGCCTCGAGCTGGTGTCGGAAGGTCGATTCCGACAGGAGCACGCCGGCGAGGAAGGCGCCCATCGCCATCGAGAGCCCGCCGAGCTGCATGGCAAGTGCGGAGCCGAGCACGACCAGCAGCGCCGCCGCCGTCATCACCTCCCGCGCATGGGCGTCTGCGAGGATACGGAACAGCGGGTTGAGCAAATAGCGACCGGCAACGATCAACCCGGCGATCGCCCCGATGCCGATCGCCACGTCCGTCAGCCGCTCAGCCGTCGAGACCTCGCCGCCGCCGGGCGCCAGGAAGGCGATGAGGGCGAGCAACGGCACGATGGCGAGGTCTTCCAGGAGCAGGATCGAGACGATCCGCTGGCCGCGCGTACTCGCCATCTGGCCGCGTTCTTCGAGAAGCTGCATCACGATCGCCGTCGAGGTGAGCACGAAGCCGGCGCCCGCCACGAAGGAGGGGACTATGCCGAAACCGCCGGCCAGTCCTACGGCGGTAAGCAGAAGGGCGCATAGCCCGGCCTGCAGCAGGCCAAGGCCGAAGATCTCGGTGCGCAGGCTCCACAGCCGCGACGGTCGCATCTCGAGCCCGATGATGAAGAGGAACATCACCACGCCGAGTTCCGCGACGTGCAGGATCGCCTCCGGATCGTCGAACAGGCGCAGCCCGAACGGGCCGATCGCCAGACCGGCGGCGAGGTAGCCGAGGATCGAGCCGAGCCCCAATCGCTTGAAGATCGGCACGGCCACGACGCCCGCCCCGAGGAGGGCGACAACCTGGATCAACTCGCCGCCGCTCGCCTCTCCGGCCATTATGCGCTCCTCTTCACGTTGCGAGGGATTGTTTCCGATTTTCGTCGTCGGCGGAAGATGCGTCGCGAGCGGGAGCCCGGCGCGGCGCCAATCCCGTCAGGCGTCTTCAAAGCCGGTCAGGACGCCGACGGCGTTGACGCCGATCTCTTCCACCGCATAGCCGCCCTCCATGACGATCAGGGTCGGCAGCCCGAGCGCGGCGATGCGCCGGCCGATCTTCGGAAAATCCTCCGTGACCAATCTGAACTTCGAGATCGGATCCTTCTCGAAGGTATCGACGCCGAGCGACACGACGACAACGTCCGGTGTGAACGCGGCAAGGCGCGCGCAGGCATCCTCCAGGGCTTCGCTCCAGCGCTCCCACGCGGTGCCGAAAGGCATGGGGTAGTTGTGGTTGAAGCCCTCGCCCTCGCCTTCTCCACGCTCGTCGGCATGGCCGAGAAAGAACGGGTACTCCACCATCGGATCGGCATGGAGGTTGAGCACTTGCACGTCGCCCCGGCGATAGAAGATCTGCTGGGTTCCGTTGCCGTGGTGATAGTCGATGTCGAGGATGGAGACCCTCCCGGCCCCCTGATCGCGCAGCCATTGCGCGGCGACGGCGGCATTGTTGACGTAGCAGTAGCCGCCCATGAAGGAGGAACCGGCGTGATGTCCGGGCGGACGGCAGAGCGCGAAGACCGCGCGTTCGCCACCATTCACCAGCGCCGCGGCGGTGAGGGCCGTGTCGTGGGACGACTTGATCGCCTCCCACGTACCTGCCACGAAGCCGGCGCCCCCGTCGAAGGAATAGTAGCCGTGCAGCGCCTCCACCGCCTGTGGCGGCACGTCGCCGCGAAGGCCTCGCGTGGGCCACGCGAAGGGCAGGGCGGTTCCGCCGCGGCCCTCGGCCGCCCAGCGGTCCCAGACGGTCGGCAGGAAGTTAAGATAGCCGGCATCGTGAACCTTCCCGGCACTGGCGAGATCGAAGGGCTCGGGGGCGAGGATCGGGCCGAGCCCCACCGTTTCGATGCGCCCGCGGATGAACTCGGCGCGCGACGGCATCTCGAAGGCCGGCAGCATCTCGCCGGCCAAGAGTTCCAGGTTTCCGGCGTGCCCGGCATGCTTCGGTGAAAATACGGTTTTCAATGGGTCCTCCGACGACCTTACGTTGGGTAATCAGCACACAAACAGTTGGATGGCCCTTGAGTAAGATTTGAGCAAGTTTTCCAACGCATTCTGCTGTCTTGCCGGTGATTCGCACTGACGACGCACCGGAGGGGATATTCAAGGGCATCGTGCACGAGGGGCAAACATGAATTTCATTTCCTGCATCGCTGGCGCCGCGGCGCTGGGGCTGACGGCGTTCGGGGATACGGCATTGGCGCAGGACCATGTCGGTCCGGTGACCGAATACGTCAATTCGAACGTGCTGCCATGGCTTTCGGACCCGCTGATCGTCAAGGCGATAAAGGACCAGAACGCAGCCAACGCTTCGCTCGGCCAGGCCGATATCAATGCGCTCGACGAGAAGTGGCGTGCCGAAACCGAAGCCGGCAGTCATCCGATGATTGACGGGGTGCTGGGCAACGACCTGTCGAAGTTCTTGGCGGCCAAGCAGGAGGAGTCGGCAGGCATGATCGCCGAGGTGTTCGTCATGGACGACAAGGGCCTCAATGTCGGCCAGAGCGCCGTGACGTCCGACTACTGGCAGGGCGACGAGGCGAAATGGCAGAAGTCCTACGGCGCCGGCGCGGGAGCCATTTTCGTGGACGAGGTGGAGAAGGACGAGTCCACGCAGGCATTGCAGTCTCAGGTCAGCATAGCGATCTCCGATCCGGCCTCCAACGAGGTCATCGGCGCGATCACCCTGGGCATCAACGTCGAAGGGCTCTGAGCCCTTCGCATCATTGGGGGCGAACGCCAGAATGGGCACTCGCAGGGTATCGAGAGTCTTCGGCCGCATGACGATCACGATGAAGCTGATCCTCGCCGCGGTCGTCGTAAACGTCGCCGGCCTGGCGGCTTCCGTCTATTTCGTCGACAGGACAGCGGAGCAGAGCCTCTACGCCCTCGCCACAAGCGAGTGGCGCATGCAGACGAGCCAGATCGCCACCGCCGCCGCCGGCGGGATCAAATGGAAGAAGCCCGAAGTCGTGGCCGACGCCTATGCGGCCTACGAGAACGACGAGGACCGTTCGCTTTCCCGCGCGGTCGCGTTCGACGCCGATGGGGCCGAGATCACGGCGTTCGCTGCCGATGGCGTGGAGACGGGAGCCATCGACAGCGCCATCCGCGAGATCGTCGCCGGTTCGCCGGATACTATCGAGAGCATGATACTCGATGGCAGCGTCGTGATGGTCGCGCCTTCCGGACAGACCGCGGACGGCAAGCCGCTCGGCCACGTCGCCGTTGCTTGGAACACGGCCGCCGTCGAGGACATCCGATCCTCCCTGAACGCGAGTTCGACGCTGGCGCAGGGTCTCTCGACCCTTGTGCTCGTGCTGCTTCTTTTCCTGACCATCCGCCTCGTCGTGGGGCGGCCGTTGAATGCGCTGAACGGACGCATCGAGAAGCTGTCGGCGGGCGACCTGGAGACCGAGGTCGGCCATCAGCACCGCTCCGACGAGATCGGCGTCATCGCCCGCGCGCTGGAAGGATTCCGGACCGCCTCGCTGGCAAAGCTCGACGCGGACCGCGAACTGGAGGACCAGCGCCGTTCGATGGAAGAACAGCGCAACCAGAACGATACTTCTCGCGCCTCCGCCGCCAAGCTGCAGGCCGCGGTCGTGCGCCTCATCGGCGCCGCGCTGTCGCGGTTGGCCGAAGGGGATCTCACCACCCGCCTGAAGGTGGATTTTCCGACGGAGTACCAGAAGCTGAAGGACGACTTCAATCTCGCCATGGACCGGCTCCAGGACGCCATGCAGCGGATCGTGGAGACCGGCGGGCAACTCGAGAACGGTACGAGCGAGATACGCCGCGCCGCCGACGATCTGGCACGGCGCACCGAACAGCAGGCCGCCACCATCGAGCAGACCGTCGCAGCCGTGGGCGAGATCACCCGATCCGTCTCAGCTACGGCGGCAGGTGCCGGTAATGCGCGCGCCGCCGTCACCGAAGTGACGGCCGACGCCGGGCGCAGCGACGAGGTCGTCGGCCAGGCCATCGCGGCCATGTCCGGCATCGAGAAGTCGTCGGGCGAAATCACCAAGATCATCGGCGTCATCGACGAGATCGCCTTCCAGACCAACCTCCTGGCGCTCAACGCGGGGGTGGAAGCCGCCCGCGCTGGCGAGGCGGGCCGCGGTTTCGCGGTTGTGGCCCAGGAGGTGCGCGGGCTGGCGCAGCGGTCTGCCGACGCCGCGCGCGAGATCAAGCAGTTGATTCAGAGTTCGGCCGCTCAGGTGAAGACTGGCGCGCAACTGGTGGGCGAAACCGGCGAATTCATCGAGCGCATCGCGGCCAAGGTGGGCAACATCTCCACCATCGTCGTCGAGATCGCCAAGGGCGCCGAAGAGCAGGCCAACACGCTGCGCGAGATCAACACGGCGATGAACGGCATCGACACCGCCACACAGCAGGGGGCGGCGATGGCCGAGCAGTTCACCGCCACCAGCCACAGCCTCGCCCAGGACGGCGTGGAGTTGAAGCGGCTGATCGCGCACTTCAGGACGGAGGGCGAGAGCCACGTCCGCCCGGTGCCGCGGCATGTCGACACGCAGCGCAACGCACCGGAAAGGGCGCGACCGTCACGCGGCGGACGGCCTATGACCCACGGCTCCGCAGCGCTGGACATGCGCGCCGAGGAGGACGGCTGGGAGGAATTCTGAGCAAGAGGCCGTCAGGTCTCACGAACCGAGTTGCGCCCGGATCCTGATCCGGGCGTGCAATCGTCTCGCCTCCGATTTCGGCCACGAGCTTCAACCTCGCGTCCACAGGTCGGGTCAGTCGCCCGACCTGTCCTCCCGCTCCTGCACGATCTGAAGTCGCGGCCGCGCTACCGGCTCCAGCGTCGGTCAGGCGAAGGGACGCGCCGACTTCGGGGAGTTCCGCGACTATAATAGGCTTCGGTACCACGGCAGGATTGATCCTGCCGTCATCCGTTCAGCCCCTTCCCGCCCTTCCGCTTCAACACATAGACATCCATGATCCAGCCGTTCTCCTCACGCGCCGCGGTTCGCTTCGCCTCGATCTCTGAGGCCTTCTCCGCGAGATCGCCCGCCACGATCATCTCCTGCTCGAGCCCGAGATAGGCGCCCCAGTAGATGGCGTAGTCGTCCTGCGCGACGTGCCGGAACGACATGTCGCCGTCGAGCATGACAACGATCGTGTCGGCGGCGTCGGGCGGCGCGTCTCTCAGCTTTCGGCCGGTCGTGGTGAGCACCGGGTTTCCGATGGTGTTGAGCGGCATGGCATGGCTCGCCGCCAGCGCCTGGACGCTGGTGATGCCGGGGATGACCTCCGGCTCGAATGCCACGGAATGCGTGGTGCGCAGCCTGTCGAGAATGCGCAGGGTCGAGTCGTAGAGCGACGGGTCGCCCCAGACGAGGAAGGCGGCGGTGCCGCCGTCGGGAAGCTCCCGCGCCAGCAGGTCCCGGTAGGTGGCGGCGATCGCCGCGTGCCAGTCATCGACGGTCTTCAGGTAGGCGTCGCCGCCGTCGCGCCGCGGCAGGTCGAACTCGACGATGCGTGTCTTCTTCGTCTCCAGGAAGCGCCGGCAGATCTCGCGGCGGAGCTCGGCAAGATCCTCCTTGGCGCTGCCCTTGCGGGGCAGGAGTACGATGTCGGCGCGGTTGAGCGCTTTGATCGCCTGCACCGTCATGTGCTCCGGATTGCCGGCGCCGATGCCGATGACGAGCAGCTTCAGCATGACGACTATCCTTCCGAAACTCCCGCCTCGGCGAATGTCGCCATGCCGGAATGGCAGGCAAGTGCTCCGCGCAGGATATTGACGGCGAGGCACGCGCCGGAGCCTTCGCCGAGCCGCATGCCGAGATCGAGCAGCGGGCGCAGTCCGAGCTTCGCGAGCAGCTTGCCGTGCTGCGCTTCGGCCGAGACGTGGCCGGCGAGGCAGTGCGACAACCCGCCTTCGGCGAGCTTCGCCAGCGGCGCGGCGGCGGCGGTTGCGACGAACCCGTCGAGCAGCACCGGAACTCCACGCAAGCGCGCCTCGATCACCGCGCCCAGGATGGCGGCGAGCTCGCGCCCGCCAACGAGGCGAGCCGCTTCCAGCGGATCCGAAAGCCGGTCGCCGTGGAAGCGCAGCGCGGCATCGACGGTTTCCGCCTTGCGGGCGAGGCCGGCGTCGTCGACGCCGGTGCCGCGGCCGACCCATTCGGAACCCGTCCCTCCGAACAGCGCGGCGCAAAGCGTGGCTGCCACGGTCGTGTTGCCGATTCCCATCTCCCCGACGCAGACGAGTTGGGCGCCGTCCGGCACCGCGGCGCGGCCCGCGTCGACCGCCGCCAGGAAAGCGGCCTCGTCCATGGCCGGTCCTTGCGTGAAGTCCCCGGTCGGCGTGTCGATGTCGAGCGGGACCACGTCGAGGTCGATGCCGGCCTGTCGCGCCAGCTGGTTCACCGCCGCGCCGCCGCCGGCAAAATTGGCGACCATCTGCGCCGTGACAGCGGCCGGGAAGGCGGAGACGCCGCGCTGGGTGATGCCGTGCGAGCCGGCGAAGATCAGCACCACCGCCGTATCGAGGACGGGAATCGCGCGCCCCTGCCAGCAGGCCAGGAATTCCGCCAGGTCTTCCAGCCGGCCGAGGCTTCCCGGTGGCTTGGTGAGCACCATCTGGCGCGCGCGGGCGGCCTGTGCCGCGTCTACGTCGCCCGCGGGGAGGTCGCGACATAGTGTGCGGATGGTCTCGATGCTGCCGGTTCCAGCCATGATTGCTCCGTCAGGTGAGGATTACCGCTGCCGCGAGCAGCAGCACGATTTCGCAGGATTGCTGGAGCGCGCCCAACACATCGCCGGTCTGCCCGCCGATCTGATGGCGGGCGAGTGCGGCGAGCCCGAAGAAGACCGCCAGGAGAAGCAGCACCGACAGGATCGCGAAGCCGAATCCAAGTGGTAGGAGGGCGAGGAACCCGATGCCTAGCGCGCCCAATGCGACGTTCCTGTCGATGATACCGATCCCGGCCGATAGTCCGTCGGAGCGCGCCGCCGCGACGATCGAGGCGAAGGCCGGAAGCACGGCGCGCGATGCGGCGTGGGCAGCGATCAGCACGAAGAGCAGGACCCATCCGCCCTCCGCCGTGGCGATGGACGCGATCGCGCTCCATCTGGCCAGCGCCGAAAGGATGAGCGCCAGGGTTCCATAGCTGCCGATGCGGCTGTCGCGCATGATGGAGAGCTTGTCGCCGCGCGTCCTGCCGCCGCCGAATCCGTCGGCGACGTCGGCCGCCCCGTCCTCGTGCAGCGCGCCGGTGACGAGAATGCCCGCCGCCAGCGCGACGACGGCGGCGGCACCCGAAGGCAGCGAAAGCCAGAGCGCCAGGCCGCCTGCCACCCCGGCAACGACCCCAACGACAAGGCCGGCGACCGGAGCTGCCCAGAGCGCGTGCGTGAAGGAACGGGTCAGCTGCCTGTCGGGGAGCGGCAGGCGCGTGAAGAAGCCGAGGCAGAGCAGGATGTCCGCCGCGAACGGGTTGTCGAGGAAGCGCCCGCCATTCATGTCTCAGCCGCGCGCGATTGCATGGAAGAAGGCGCCGCTGACGTTGCCGCGCCGGCTTCCCGAAGATCCGAGGCTGTTGCCGGGCGCGTCCCACAGATCGGCAAGCGGCGCGTCATTACCGGGCTCGATGACGCGCGAATAGTGGAATTCGTGGCCGCGGATCTCGTCGCCGGCGCGGCCGACGACGCTGTCGGCGGCGAGCCGCGCCTTGCGGTAGCCGAGATTGATCCGGCGCTTGGCATAGCTGGTGGTGTGGCCGAGCAGCCCCGCCATGCGGTGGGTCACGCCGTCGGCATCCTCCAGCGCCTCGCCGAGAACCATGTAGCCGCCGCATTCGCCATGAACCGGCTTTGTCTCCGCGAAGCGTGAGAGGCCGTCGCGGAAAATCCGCGCCGCCGCCAGCTTTCCGGCATGCAGCTCCGGATAACCGCCCGGAAGCCAGCAGACGTCGCAGGACGCATCTGGTGCTTCGTCGGCGAGCGGCGAGAAGGCAACGAGTTCGGCGCCCGCTTCGCGCCAGTGGCGGACAACATGGGGATAAACGAAGCTGAAGGCGGCGTCCTCGGCGATGGCGATGCGCTGTCCGGGCGGCGGTATAAGGGCATCGCTGGAACCCGCGCCGGACGCGACGGGCGTCGCTGCTTCCAGCAGCCTGTCGACATCGATCGACTTTTCCATCACGTCGGCCAACCGGTCGATGAAGGCCTCGAGCGCGGCGTGCTCGCGCGCCTGCACCAGCCCCAGGTGCCGCTCCGGCATGGCCATGTCGGCGTTGCGCCGGATCGCGCCGAAGACGGGAATGCCGCGCTCCTCGATCGCCGCGCGCGCCTGCGCTTCGTGCCGGTCGCTGGCGACCTGGTTGAGCACGACACCCGCGATCCGGACCTGCGGATCGAAGGTGAAAAAACCGTGCGCGATCGCCGCCGCCGTCTGCGACTGGCCGGAGATGTCGAGGACCAGAAGCACGGGCAGGCCGAAGCCACGCGCCAGATCGGCGGCGGAGCCGGTGCGGCCGTCCTCGGTGCGCACGCCGTCGAAAAGCCCCATGGCGCTCTCGACGATCATCACGTCCGCGCCGTCGGCCTGCTGCGCGATCAGCCGCTCGATCAGGTGCGGCGGCATGGCCCAGCTGTCGAGGTTGACCCCCGGCCTGCCGGTGGCCGCCGCATGGAAGCCGGGATCGATGTAGTCCGGCCCCGATTTTGCGGCTGCCACAGTGAGGCCGCGCCGTCCGAAGGCGCGCATGAGGCCGACCGCGACGCTGGTCTTGCCGGAGCCGGAGCGCGCCGCCCCGACGATGAAGCCGCGCGGGCTCATGCCGTCTGGTCCGTCCGGGCGAGCGACTGGAGTTCGTCGCGGAAGGAGACGATGTCTCCAACCACGATCAACGCCGGCGAGCCTACGCCCGCCTCCCGCGCGCTGCGGTGGATGGTGTCGAGCGTGGCGACGACGATCCTCTCGTCGGGCGTCGTCGCCGACATGATGACCGCCGCCGGGGTCCCTCCCGGCAGTCCGCCCGCCACGAGCGCGTCCGCGATCGTCTCGAGGTTGCTCATGCCCATGTAGATGACGATCGGCTGGCCCGTCGCCGCGAGAGCGGCCCAGTCGAGACAATCGTCGTCATCGGCGGCGTGGCCGGTGGCGAAGGTGATCGCCTTGTTGATGCCGCGCATGGTGGCGGGAATGCGCGCGTCGGCGAGGGCCCCGAGCGCGGAGGTCACGCCGGGCAGGAACCGGAACGGGATGCCGGCGCGCGCAAGCTCCAGCGCCTCCTCGGCGCCGCGGCCGAACATGTTGGGATCGCCGCCCTTGAGCCGCAGCACCCGATTGCCCGCCCGGGCCAGGTCGACGATCAGGGCGTTGATGTGCGCCTGGGCGAAAGACGGCGCGCCGCCGCGCTTTCCGACGAAATGCAGCGAGGCTTCCGGCGCGGCGCGCAGCACGGTGGGGTCGACGAGCGCGTCGTAGACCACCGCGTCGGCTTGGGACAGTGCATGCACGACGTCGAGCGTCAGGCAGCCGAGCCCGCCCGGCCCGGCGCCGGCAAGCCAGACGTGGCCGGGTTCGAAGGTGGCGCCCTGGAAGGGGAGTCGGCCGATGGAATCGCGCAGCGTCATGGCATGTCCCTGCCGCGGAAACGGCGCTGGTAGGCGGCGTCGTAGAGCGCGCTCTCGCGGAAATCCTCCGCTTCCAACCCCCGCCCGACGAAGACGATCGCAGTCCGGTCGATGGGCTCCTCGGTGACACGCGCCTCGATGTCGGAAAGCGTGCCGGTGACGATGCGCTCGTCCGGCCAGGTGGCGCGCACGACGATCGCGACGGGGCAGTCCGCGCCGTAGAGCGGTGTGAGTTCGGCGACGATCCGGTCGAGCGCGTGGATGGCGAGGTGGATTGCCAGCGTCGCGCCAGTCCGGCCGAAGGCGGCGAGCGTCTCGCCGTCCGGCATCGCCGAAGCCCGGCCCGAAACGCGCGTGAGCACGAGGCTCTGGTTGACTTCGGGGATGGTCAGTTCGCGCCCCAGCACCGAGGCGGCCGCGGCGAACGCTGGGACGCCCGGCGTTAGCGTGTAGGGAATGCCGAGCGCCCGCAGCCGGCGCATCTGTTCCGCCACTGCGCTCCACACCGACAGGTCGCCCGAATGCAGCCGCGCAACGTCGTGCCTCGCCGCGTGGGCGGCGACGTACTCGGCCTCGATCTCGTCGAGCGACATGGGCGCGGTGTCGATCTTGCGCGCATCCGCGGGACAATGGTCGAGCAGGTCGCGCGGCACGATCGAGCCGGCGTAGAGGCAGACCGGGCAGCGCGCGAGCAGGTTGCGGCCGCGAACGGTGATCAGGTCGGCGGCGCCCGGCCCCGCACCGATGAAATGCACAGTCATGGCTGCGCCTCCGCATATGCGATCGCGCAGGTCGCCGGTCCGGCAGCGATCCGCGGTCCGAGCAGGCGCGCCGCCGGTCCGGCCACGGCGAGAGCCGCCGCTTCGGCGACCGAGCCGTGTCCGGTGGCCGCCAAGGATGCTTTCGATCGCGTCAGTATCGTCTTCTTCGTCGCTTCCAGTGCCGTCTCGTCCGCGAGGATCAGCGGCCGTTGCAGCAGGCTCGCTACATCGGCCAGGGCTGGCTCGCCGCGCTTTTGCGGCAGCGACGCCAGCGCGTCGATCTGCGTCCTCGCAAGGCCATGCGCCGACAGTGCGGCATCGAGGGCTGCGAGAATCTCCGCCGACGAGACGCCCTTGCGACAGCCGATGCCCGCGACCATCACGGCTTGCTCCATGTCCACTGCGTTACCGGCATGGCCGGCCGCCAGCCGCTCTTGCCGCCGACGGGCGCGGCGCGGGAAACGGTAATGCGCGACAGCTCGCCGCCGTGCCGGGCGTAAAGGTCGAGGAGGACGGCCTCCATTTCCAGCGTCACGGCGTTCGCGACCAGCCGACCGCCGGCGCGCAGCCGCTCCATGGTAATTGCCATCACGCCGTCACGCGAGCCTCCACCGCCGACGAAGACCGCGTCCGGCTGGGGGAGACCGGCGAGCGCCTCGGGTGCATGGCCTTCGACGATGTCCAGCCCCGGAACTCCGAGCGAACGCGCATTCCGGCGGATGCGCGCGGCGCGTTCCGCCTCCGCCTCGATCGCCACGGCGTGCAGCGACGGATGCGCCAGCATCCACGATATGGCGATCGAGCCAGAGCCGGCGCCGATGTCCCACAGAAGCTCGCCGCGCCGGGGCGCCAGCGAGGACAAGGTGACGGCGCGGATCTCGCGCTTGGTGATCTGGCCGTCATGTTCGAACAGTGCGTCGGGGATGGCAACGGCAAGCGGGATAGTCTTGGCACGATCGTCGCCGGACGCCTCGATGGCAACGACGTTCAGGTCGGCGAATATCTGCGTGCCGAGAGCGTCGGCGCGTAGTGTGGAAACCGCTTCCGCCGGACCACCGAGCGCTTCGAGGATGTGGAACCGCGAACTGCCGAAACCGGAGGAGGCCAGCAAGTCGGCGATCTCGGCCGGCGACCTGCCGTTCGAGGTCAGCGCAAGGATGCGCGCGCCGTCTTGGAGCAATGGCCGGATCAGGTGGATCGGGCGGCCATGCAGCGAGATCGTCTCCGTCTCCTGCAAGGCCCAGCCGAGCCGCGCCGCCGCCAGGCTGAAGGCGGACGGCGCGGGATAGGCGCTGAATTCGGCCCGATCGACATGGCGTGCCAGCGTCGTGCCGACGCCGTGGCAAAACGGATCGCCGGACGCCAGCACGCAGACGTTCCGTCCGCGCGCGGCGACCACGTCCGCCATCGTCGTGTCGAAGGGGACCGGCCAAGGGCGCGGTTCGCCGCGGATCGCGGTCGCGGCCAGTTCGAGATGCCGCGCGCCGCCGAAGACCAGGTCGGCCTCGCCGATCGCCTGCCGCGCCGCGGCGCCGATGCCGTCGAGCCCGTCCTCGCCGATGCCGACGATGGCCAGCCACTTTGCCGTTGCGCCGGCCGGCATGTCCTTCCTAGATGGCGGCATGGCGACCCCGCACATCCTCATCCTCGGCGGTACCGGCGAAGCGCGCCGTCTTGCCGAAAAGCTCGTCGCGCAGGGCGATGCGAAGGTGACGCTGTCGCTCGCCGGCCGCACGGTCGCCCCGCTGGCGCAGGCCGGAGAGGTCCGCATCGGCGGCTTCGGCGGCGCCGACGGTCTCGCCGAGTGGCTGCGGGCGCATGCGGTGGATGTCTTGGCCGATGCCACGCATCCCTTCGCCGCCCGCATTTCCGAAAATGCCATCGCCTCGTCCGAAACTGCCGGCGTTCCGCTGGTGGCGCTTCGGCGCCCGGCATGGGAGCGGCAACCTGGCGATCGATGGATCGATGCCAAAAGCGTCTCCGAGGCGGCCGGGCTGCTCGGCCACGAACCTCGGACGGTCTTCCTCGCCATCGGCCGGCAAGAACTGGCGCCGTTCAAAGCCGTTCCGCAGCATCGCTACATCGTGCGCAGCGTCGATCCGGTCGAAGACGGCGATGCGCTTCGCGGAGCGACCTACATCCTCGACCGCGGTCCGTTCACGGAGGCGGCCGAGCGTCAGCTTCTGCTTGCGCATGGCGTCCAGATCGTCGTCGCGAAGAACAGCGGCGGGGACGCGACCTACGGCAAGATCGCCGCCGCGCGGGAGCTGGGAGTGCCGGTCGTCATGGTCGGCCGTCCACCGGCAGGCGGGGGGGAGGCTGTCGCGAGCGTCGAGCAGGCGCAGGAAAGGATCCGTCATCTCGCCGGCCTCCCGGCGAAACGCGGCGAATAGACGATCGGCGGCAGTCCGTCCCGTTCGACGATGCGCGTCTCCGGCGAGCCGATGATGACGCAGGTCGCCATATCGGCCATTCCGGCCGCGGCGTCGGCCAAGAGTACCGTTGCTATGCGCTCGTCCGGCCGTCCGGCGGCCCGGCCGAAAACGACCACGGTTTCTCCCGGAAGCACCTCGCGCAGGATGTCGAACCCCCTGTCCAGCTGCCAGGGCCGGGCGCGGCTCACCGGATTGTAGAGCGCGATGACGAAGCCCGCCCGGGCTGCGGCGCGCAGGCGGTTTTCGATCACATCCCAGGGCTTGAGATTGTCCGACAGCGAGATCGCGCAGAAATCATGGCCGAGCGGCGCGCCGATGCGGGCAGCGACGGCCAGCATGGCGGTGACGCCGGGAACCACTTCGAGTTCCAGCGCGCGCCACTCGGCCGGCCCGTTCTCGATCGCCTCGCAGACGGCCGCCGCCATTGCGAACACGCCGGCGTCGCCGCCCGAGACCACAGCCACGTGGCGACCCTGTGCGGCGGCGGTCAAGGCGGCCCCGGCGCGCGAAAGTTCCTCGCGGTTGTCGGAGGCGTGGCGGGTCTGGTGCGATCCGAGCGTCAGCCGGTCGAGGTAGGGGCCGTAGCCGAAGAGATCCGTCGCCGCAGCGACCGCGGCGCTCGCCTGCGGCGTCGTCTGCTCCGGGCTCCCTGGCCCGATGCCGACCACGGTGATCCTGCCGCTCATGTCCGCCCGCTCCAGCCGGGCACGAGCACGATCGAGAAATAGGGCGCAACGTCGTCCGGCTTGTCGGCAAGCCGCATGGTCGCCATGGCGGCCATGGTCGCCCGCTCGACATAGATCGCGTCGTGAAGCCGCCCCGCCGTCTCCAGCGCGCGGCGGATTCTGGGCAGGTTGCGGCCGACTTTCATGATCACGCAGGCTTCCGTCGCCGCGATGCGCCTTGCCAGTTCCGCCTCGTCGAGCGTGCCGGGAAGCACCGACAAGATGTCGTCGCCCTGCGTGATCGGTACGCCGACCGCAGACCAGGCGCCCGACATCGCCGTGACGCCGGGGATCACCTCGTTCGGATAGCGATGGGCGAGCCGCACGTGGAGGTGCATGTAGGAACCGTAGAATAGCGGATCGCCTTCGCTCAGCACCGCGACGGTGTGGCCGGCATCGAGATGCGATGCGACGGAAGCGGCCGCCTCCTCATAAAATGCCGTGATGCTTTCGATGTACGTGGCATCCGAGCGGTGGATCTCGGTGGTGACCGGGTAGAGCAGCGGCAGTTCGAGCACCTCCGGCCGGATGTGCGCGGCGACGATCGCGCGGGCATTGCCGTTGTTGCCGCGCTTGGCGAAATGCGCCAGGACGTCGGCCTCGCGCAACGCGCGCGCCGCCTTCAACGTCAGGAGTTCCGGATCGCCGGGGCCGGTCCCGACGCCGATCAGCCGCCCCGTCACAGCCCCGGCCTCGCAAGCGCGTTGACGGCCGCCGCGGTCATGGCGCTGCCGCCGAGCCGTCCGCGAACGATCGCCCACGGCACGCCGTGGTCGCCTTCCGTCAGCGCGTCCTTGGATTCGGCCGCTCCCACGAAACCGACCGGCATGCCGATGATCGCCGCCGGCTTCGGCGCGCCGTCTTTCAGCATGTCGAGCAGGTGGAAGAGCGCCGTCGGCGCATTACCGATGGCCACGACCGATCCGGCAAGCCGGTCGCGCCAGAGTTCGAGCGCGGCGGCCGAGCGCGTGTTGCCGATCCTGGCAGCGAGTTCCGGAGTGCGCGGGTCGCGCAGGGTGCAGATCACGTCGTTGCCGGCCGGGAGCCGCGCGCGGGTGACGCCCCGTGCGACCATCTCGGCGTCGCACAGGATTGGCGCGCCGGCCGCGAGCGCTGCCCGCGCTGCCGCCACGAACCCTTCGGAGAAGGCGAAGTGGGCCGCTGCCTCCACCATGCCGCAGGCGTGGATCATGCGCACCGCGACATCCGCCTCTGCCTCGTCGAAGCGGGAGAGGTCGGCTTCGGCGCGGATGATGGCGAAGGATTTTTCGTAGATCGCCGTCCCGTCGCGGATGTAGTCGGTCGTCGTCAAGCGGATCGTCTCCGTTCGGGGATGTGGGGAGTGGCGAGGGCGGACAGGACGCGGCGAATTTCGGTTCCCGCCTCCATGCCCTCCGCGACGAACCCGCAACCCTCGGCCGCGCCGATCAGGGAAAGCGACGGCCCAGCCGGCTTCGCGCATTGCTTCGCGCAGCCCGAGACGTGGACCATGCCCTCTGCCGGCAGCGTCTCCGGATGGTTCCGGACCAGCCGGGCGGCGATGTCGCGTGTCGGCAGGAAGGCCGAGGCACAGTTCGGCGCCCCTGCGCAGGTGACGATGCGCAACCGCGGGTCGTCGGCGCGCGTGACGAGACCCAGCCGCTCGGCGGCAGCGACCATGCCACAATCCTCGTCCGCGGGAGATCCGATGACGAGCAGGCCCTTGCCAGGCGCGAGGCGGATTTCGTGGCAGGGATCGATTGCTTCGGCGAATTCCGAAAGCGCGGAGGCGCGCATCTGCCCGAAGGAAAGTGCGAAACCTCGGGCGATAGCGCCACCCTTCAGCGCGAAGGACCCTACTGGCGCCACCGACGCCGGCCGCTCCGGCCTCTTGGACGACTCAAGGCTTTTTCCGGCGCGTGACAACGCCTCGGCCTGCAGGTCGCGCCCGCGTGTCTCGCGACCGGATGCGGCGAGCGCTTCGATCAGCGAGATCGCCGCTGCCACCGCGCTTTCGGCATTGCCCCGCCCGACCACGCGCGCGTCTTCTCGCCCGCCGCCCGCCATGACCACCCAGCCTTCGCCGTCCGCCTCGACACGGATATCGGCCATAACGCCCGACAGGTTGAGGGCGCCGCCGCCATCGACAACTACCGAGACCTTTGGTGCAAGGAGAGCAGAAAGGTCGCGTTCGACGACTGCGATACGGACGGCTTCGGCCAGCGGGCGAGGGTCGGCTATCTCGCTGGCGTCGAGGCCGGCGAGCGGTCCGACGCCGATCTGCACGCCGGAGAGCGCATCGACGCCGAGGGCCGCGATGTCTTCCCCGAAGGACGCCACGCTTGCGGGCGACAATCCGCGGACTTGCAGGCTCCCGCGCGAGGTGATCTCCAGAACCCCGTTGCCGTGACGTTCGGCCGCCGCGGCGATGCCGGCGAGCTGGCGTGGTGAGAGGTTCCCGAACTTCGGATTGATGCGCACCAGCAGGCCGTCGCCGGTCTGCATCGGGGAAGACAGCGACGGGCAGGCGCCGCGGCGATAGATGGCGTTCATGCCGCCTCCAGTCCGCGCGCCTCGGCGATCAAGGCCGCGAGGTCGTGATCCACCGAATTGCGCAACGGATGCCACAGGCCGCGCCGGCGAGCGTCGGAGAAACGCTGCGCGATGGCGCGGGCAGCCGCAGGGTTTTCGGCGAGCAGGAAGGCGCGCACCCGCGGATCGCCGAGATAGGCGTCGTGGACGTCCTCGATCAGCACCGGCGGAATGGCGTTGGTCGTCTCGGCGAAACCAACGAGCCGGTCGACCGTCTCGGCGAATTCGGAGGCGCCGCGCGGGCCGTGCCGCATCTGGCCCTCGATGAAGCGCCGGTTGAGCGCACGGGCTCGCACCGTGCGCGTCACCGCCGCCACGACCGAGCGTGCGCGGGGGCGTTGCGGGCTCGTGGTGTCGAGTATGATCACGTCGGCCTTGCCCCCGAGAGCGGCAACCGCCGCCGCGAAGCCGCCGGCGAATGCGACGTCGGCCGAGCCTTCGAGGATGTCGCGGCCGGGATCGTCGCTCGAATGGACCAGCAGATCGGCGCCGGCGACGCGGTCGGCGAACCGGCCGGGCGCGGCGCGGCCTTCGCCCTCGATCCCGCCGAAGGCGTGCGAGGAGGCGTCGAGATAGGCGCGGCCGAGCTCCTCGCGGGTTTCCCACGCTCCGCTCGCGAGCTTCTCCTCGATGCCCGACCCGTACGTGCCCGGCGCGGAGCCGAAGATGCGCGCGGGCCGCTCTTCGGCCCGCCGTGCCGAAATCGCCAGTGGATTGTCGTCATCTTCCTCTGCGCGTTGCGCGATCGCGGCGACGGCCGCATCGATCAGCGCGATCTGGACCGGGAACATGTCCCGGAAGAGCCCGGAGATGCGCCAGGTGACATCGACGCGCGGGCGTCCCATCGCGGCGGGCGGCAGGACGTCGATGCCGGTGACGCGGCCGGTGGAATGGTCCCATTGCGGCCGGCAGCCCATCAGCGCCAGCCCCTGCGCGATCTCCTCGCCGCCGGTGCGAAGGCTCGCGCTGCCCCACAGGTCGATCACCAGCGAGCGCGGATAGTCGCCATGGTCCTGCAGGTAGGAGCGGATCACCTCGTCCGCCGCTTTGCGGCCGAGTTCGGCCGCGGTCGGCGTGGGCATGGTGCGCGGGTCGGCGGCAAAGAGGTTGCGCCCGGTCGGCAGCACGTCGGTGCGCCCGCGCGAAGGCGCGCCGGATGGGCCGGGCCGCAGGTGCCGCCCGTCGAGCGCGTCGAGCAGCGCCTGGCGCTCGGCACCGGCGCTGGCGATCCGCGCCGGATCGGTGTCCGCCTCCGAGGCGCGCCCGAAGACGTGCAGCCCGTCCTTCACCGCGAAATCCTTGAGGTCGCAGAGCCAGGCATCGATCTTCATCAGCGCCTCGTCGGGCGTGTCGACATCAACGCCGGCCTCGCGCGCCAGACCAGTCTTTGCCGCCGTCTCGACGATCAGCGCGGCGAGACGGTCGCGGCGGCGCCGGTCGAGGCCGTCGGCCTGCGCATACTCGTCGACCAGCCGTTCGAGCGCCTGCTGGTCCTCCGTCAGCCCGGCACCCACGAGCACCGGCGTCAGGTGGCCGATGGTGACGGCCGCGATGCGGCGCTTGGCTTGCGCGGCCTCGCCCGGATTGCTGACGATGAAGGGATAGATGACAGGCAGCGATCCGGTGACCACTTCGGGGAAACAGTTTTTCCCGAGCGCCACCGTCTTGCCCGGCAGCCATTCCAGCGTGCCGTGCGCGCCGACATGGATGAGCGCGTGGCAGCCGAGCGTCTTACGCATCCACAGGCCGAAGGCGACGAGCGCGTGGCGCGGCGGCAAGGCGGGATCGTGATATTCGACACGGCGGTTTTCCGAGCGTCCCCGGTCCGGCGCGAAGGCGACCGTGACGTTGCCGAAGCGGGCGTGGCGGAACACGAAGTGGCCGTCTGGCGCATCGTCCTCAGGCGCGCCCCAGGCGGCAACGACCGACTCCAGCGCTTCCGGCGGCAGGTCGGCGGAGAGCCGGCGGTAATCTTCGATCAAAACGGTTGGCTGCGATCGGTCGATCCGGCGCATCAGGTCGCGCGGCGATGCGGGAGTGTCCTCGACCGCATAGCCTGCGGCGTTGAGGTCGCTCAGCATCTCCAGCACGCTCTGCGGCACGTCGAGCCCGACGGCGTAGCCGGCCCGGCCGGTCGCGGCGGGGTAGTCGGGAACGACGATCATGATGCGGCGTTCCGCACGCGGCGTCGCCTGGAGGGTCAGGAATGCCGCGATGCGGTCTGCGACTTGCTCCACCCGATCCGGTTCCGGCCGGTTGACCTGCAGCCGCACGCCCAGCACCGCGTCGGGTGCCGCCACGTCCTTGAAGGAGATCGCACCGGCGGCGACGCGGCCGTCGAGTTCGGGCAAGACGACATGCATGGCGAGGTCGGCGGGCGCGAGGCCGCGCTGGCCTTCGAGCCAGGCCTCGCGGCGCGTCGTGGCGATTGCGACCTGGAAGACCGGCAGGCCGAGTTCGTCGAACAGCGTCGTCTCGCCCGGCTCCGCCCCGAGCGCGAAGGCCGTGGCGGTGAGCATGAGCCTCGCGGAAAAGCGACTCGCGGTATCTCGGATGAGCGCCGGTGCTTCGCGGTCGCGCAGGCTGCCGACGAAGATCGGCAGCGCCAGGATGCCTCTTGCCGAAAGCGCGCCTGCAAGCGCGTCGATCGGCGCCGTGTCGCCGGCGAGCAACATGGAGCGGTAGAAGATCAGCGGCGCCACGGGTTGACCAGTTTCTGCGAGACGCTCGAAATGGCCGCGCTCGACCAAGCCCGTGCCTGGCGCGTAGTATCCCGCCTTGGCGACCGGACGAGCCGTATCCGGCTCGGCGATCCCGGAACCTGCAAGCCTCGCCAGCCGACGAAGCGCAATCGCGAGATTGTCCAGCCCCCCGTCGCGAAAGCACTTCAACAGCGCGTCGTAGTCGGACGCCGGCACGGTCGAGAGCCCCGCCAGCCGCTCGTCGCGCTCACTGCATTCGCCGGGCAGCAGCACCAGCGCGATGCCCTTGCGCCGGGCCGTGGCGGCGAGCTGCTCGCAACCGTAAGACCACCACTCGTAGCCGCCCAGAAGTCTTACCAGCACCACGCGCGCATGGGCGGCCGTCTTCTCAATCCACAGATCGACCGACATCGGATGCCGCAGGTCGCGCAGATGCGCCAGTCGAAGCGAAGGCAGCGTGTCGCGCGCGGCGTTCCAGGCCGCGGCCATGCCGGAGATGTCGCTGTCGGTGAAGGACAGAGCGACCATGTCCGCAGGCGCCTGGGCCAGATCGATCGGCTCGATCAGGCTGTCCAGGGAAGCGGTGCCGGTCGCCAGGATGTGCATGGCTTCAAGCCGCGAGGAGCTTTTCCACCGCCGCGCGGTCGAGCCCCTTGAGGCCAATCACGACGAGACGGGTGGTGCGGTCTTCCTCCGGCCGCCAGGCGCGGTCGTAGTGATGCGTCACGCGCGGGCCGACGGCCTGCACCAGGAGCCGCATCGGCTTGCCCTCGACATGTGCGAAACCCTTCAGCCTCAGCACGTTCTCGGCTTCCGCCGCCGCCGAGACTTTCCGAGCCAAGGTATCCGGATCGGAAATCGCCGGAAGCTCGACGACGAAGCTGTCGAAATCGTCGTGCTCATGGTCGAGCTCGTCGTCGTGATGCGTCTTGCGATTTTCGATGTCGTCCTCGACGGCGAGACCGAGGCCGAGCACCACACCCGCGTCGATGCGGCCGTTGGCGCTCGCCACGATCTTCACCGCGCGCGGCAGGTGCGCCTCGATGGCAGCGGTCGCACGGGCGCGTCCGGCATCGTCGAGCAGGTCGCTCTTGGACAGCACTACGAGGTCGGCGCAGGCGACCTGGTCCTCGAATACCTCCTCGACCGGATCGTCGTGGTCGATCGAATCGTCGGCTTCCCGCTGGCGCAGCAGCGCCTCGCGGTCCTGGGTCACCTCGCCGGCCGCGAGTGCTGGGCCGTCAACCACCGCCACCACTCCGTCGACGGTGACGCGGTTCTTTACACCCGGCCACTGGAAGGCCTGCACCAGCGGCTTCGGCAAGGCGAGCCCTGAGGTTTCGATGAGGATGTGATCGACCCTCGGCTCGCGTGCGAGAATCTTGTCCAGCGCCGGCACGAAGTCGTCGGCGACGGTGCAGCAGATGCAGCCGTTCGCCAGCTCCACTATGTCCTCGTCGGCGCAGTTCTCCACACCGCAATTGCGCAGGATCTCGCCGTCGATGCCGACGTCGCCGAACTCGTTGACGATGATGGCCAGCCGCTTGCCGTGCGATCCCTGGAGAAGATTGCGGATCAGCGTCGTCTTGCCGGCGCCGAGAAAGCCGGTAACGACCGTGCAGGGCACGCGATCGAAGGAGGCGGTCATGGGATTTCCTTGAGGCTGTCGAAGGTGGGCACGCGCGCGATCAGCCCGCGCTTGAGCGATTCGGGGCGGGCGCGGAACGGCATGAAGCCGTCGGTGGAGCGTGCGAAGAGTTCGGCGCCGGCAATCAGGTCGGGCGCGTTCGAGACGTCCAGTTCGCCGAAGACGTAGGACCAGCAGCCGTCGCGCATCATGACGGCGCTGAGGCCGCGTTTGCAATTGCCAAGGCAGGCGACCTGGCGCACCTCGACGAGATCGGAAGCTTCCTCGGCCGCGGATGCGGTGGCCCTGGCGAGCAGCGACCCCGGCCGCGGATCGGCTTCGGGCTCGGAACGCAGGCGACAGGAACTGCAAACGACGATCGTCACGGGCGACGCCTGCGCGCATGCCTCGTGTTCCGGCTCGGCGGCCGGTCTGCCCAGATCGTCCGGATAGACCCTCAATCCAAATGCTCCTTACCCGGGACACCCGCCGGGCCGTGAGAGTACGATACGTCGACGGCAGGTCTCCTGGCTTCCGGCTCACCGTTCGCGCCGCCTTCCCGAAGCTATCGCTCCAGTGGCGCATGGCGCGCACTAACCGGTTACAGTTGCGGGGACAGCTGCGGAGTAGCCCGTCGCAGGCGCACCGCATTCCCTCTTAGCCTCCATCGTTGCGGATGAAGGACCGTCGAGGCGCATTTACGGCTTCCACTCCGAAACTGTCAACGAGTGAGCGCGGCCCCCTTTCGCCGGTCGGCCATTTCCACTAAGGTCGTCATGTCGTCGGTTCCCCGCGAGGGGATGTGAAAGGGAACGAGGTAGGGATTTCCCGATCCTCGGCTGCCCCCGCAACTGTGAGCGGCAAGCCTTCGCCCGATATGCCACTGAAGCCAAAAGCTTCGGGAAGGCGGGCAGGGGCAGTGACCCGCGAGCCAGGAGACCTGCCGCCGGCATGAACGGGAACAAGGCCCTCGGGTGGAGGGCGGAAGGGATCGAAATGGCACAGACTTCAGTCATCCAGGGTTCGGCCGCAACGCGCGCCGGCATCCTGCCTCTCGCATTCGCCGGTCTGCTCGGCGTCTTCATCGTAGGCTTTGCCGGGTTCGCGCATATGGACGTGGTCCACAATGCCGGCCACGACTACAGGCATTCCATGGCATTCCCCTGCCACTGAGGGGTTTTCGACATGTCTGTCTTTCGTAACGCGATCTTCCTGGCCGCGATCGCCGGGCTGTTTGCCGGCATCGTGATGACCGGCCTGCAGAGCGTCTTCACGGTGCCGCTCATTCTCCAGGCCGAGACTTTCGAGAGTGCCGCGGCGCCGGCCGATCACCACCACGGTGAGGAAGCGCAGGCCGCGCCCGCCGCCCACAGCCATGACCATGGCGAAGAAGCCTGGGCACCCGCCGACGGCGCCGAGCGCACCTTCTACACCGGGCTGGTCAACATCGTGACCGGCATCGGCTTTGCCCTCCTTCTGGTGGCAGCATCCGAGATCGCCGGCGGAATCAGAAGCTGGCGTGCCGGCCTCGTCTGGGGCTTCGCCGGTTTCGCCGTCTTTACGCTTGCGCCCGGCCTCGGCCTTCCGCCGGAATTGCCGGCGATGCCGGCGGCCGACCTCGTCGCGCGGCAGGCCTGGTGGATCTTCACGGTCTGCGCCACCGCGGCCGGCTTGGCGCTGGTCGCCTTCCGCACAGCGCCATGGCTGGCGCTGGTGGGCGTCGCGCTCATCGTCGCCCCGCACGTCATCGGCGCGCCGCAGCCGCTGAGCCACGAAACCGCCGTCCCCGACGGTCTCCACCACAGCTTCGTCGTCGCCGTCACGATGACCAGCCTTGTGTTCTGGCTGGCGATGGGGGCCGCGGTTGGGACGCTGCGCGAACGCTTCGCCGCCGGCCTGGAGGCGCCCCGGCACAGCCTTGCCTGAGCAAGGCTCGCTCACCTTCGTCCTCGGAGGCGCGCGATCGGGCAAGAGCAGGCATGCCGAGACTCTGGTCTCGGCCTGTCCCGCACCCTGGGCCTACATCGCCACGGCGCAGGCCTTCGACGACGAGATGCGCGAGCGCATAGCCCTGCACCGTGACCGGCGCGACGGTCGCTGGCACACCGTGGAAACGCCACTGGATCTCGCCGATGCGATCGGGAGGATTCCCGGGGGTCAGGCGCTGCTCGTCGATTGCCTGACCTTGTGGCTGACCAACGTGATGTTGGCCGAGCGAAACGTAGAGGCGGCCTGCCAAGACCTGGCGAACATGCTGGCAAGACCGCGCGGGCCGTGGTTCGTCGTCTCCAACGAGGTCGGCCTCGGCATCGTGCCCGACAACAGGCTTGGCCGGGCTTTCCGCGACGCCGCCGGGCGTCTCAACCAGATGATCGCGGCCAAGGCCGATGCCGTCCTGTTCATGGTCGCCGGCCTGCCGATGAAGGTGAAGTGAAGATGGCCGAAGCCGAAGACGCCGGACGCCACAAGGCCAAGATGGAAAAGCGCAAGGCGCACCAGGACGCCAAGCTGCGCGACAAGACCATCGAGAAAGGCCTGCTGATCGTCAACACGGGACCCGGCAAGGGCAAATCCACCGCGGCCTTCGGGCTGGCGTTGCGGATGCTCGGCTACGGCCGGCGCGTCGGCGTGGTGCAGTTCATCAAGGGCGCCTGGCACACGGGCGAGAAGGACGCGCTGGCGCGCTTCGGCGACCTGGTCGCCTGGCACGCCATGGGCGAGGGCTTCACCTGGGAGACGCAGGACAAGGCGCGCGACATCGCCGCCGCCGAGCGCGCCTGGCAGCGCTCCCGCGAACTGATGGCCGACCCGTCCTTCGGCCTCGTCATCCTCGACGAGTTGAACATCGCGCTGCGTTACGAGTACCTCGATCTGGCTTCGGTCGTCGAAGCGCTGAGCGCGCGCCGTCCCGACCTGCACGTCGTCGTCACCGGGCGCAACGTCAAGCCGGAGCTGATCGAGGCCGCCGACCTCGTCACCGAAATGGGGCAGGTCAAGCACCATTTCGCCGCCGGCGTGAAGGCGCAGCAGGGCATCGAGTTCTAGCCGCGATGGCCGCCAGGGCGCTGATGTTCCAGGGGACGGGCTCCGACGTCGGCAAGTCGCTGATCGTCGCCGGCCTCTGCCGCGCCTTCGCCAACCGGGGAATGACGGTCCGCCCCTTCAAGCCGCAGAACATGTCCAACAATGCCGCCGTGACGGTCGAGAACGGCGAGATCGGCCGGGCGCAGGCGCTGCAGGCGCGCGCCGCCCGCGTCGCGCCGTCCGTCCACATGAACCCGGTGCTCCTCAAGCCGCAGAGCGAGACCGGATCGCAGGTTATCGTGCAGGGCCGCATCCATTCCGCGGCCGACGCGAAGACCTACCAGTCGCTGAAGGCGAGCCTGATGCCGGCCGTCCTGGAGAGCTTTACCCTGCTTCGGTCCAACGCCGACCTCGTGCTGGTGGAAGGCGCCGGCAGCGCGTCGGAAATCAATCTTCGCGCCAACGACATCGCCAACATGGGCTTTGCGCGCGCCGCGGTCGTTCCCGTCGTATTGATCGGCGACATCGACCGCGGCGGGGTAATCGCCAGCCTCGTCGGCACGAAGCACGTCGTCGATCCGGCCGATGCCGCGCTGATCCGCGGCTTCGTCGTCAACCGTTTCCGCGGCGACCCCGCGCTGTTTGCCGACGGCATGGCTGAGATCGCGCGGCGGACCGGCTGGACGCCCTATGGGCTCGTGCCGCATTTCGAGGCTGCCCGCCGCCTGCCTGCCGAGGATGCGCTGGCGCTGACATCGAAATCGGCCGCGCGACCGAGCGGCGGCAAGGTGCGCATCGCGGTACCGATCCTGCCGCACATTTCCAATTTCGACGACCTCGACCCGCTGGATGCCGAGCCGGACGTCGAACTAGTGCGCGTGCGGCCGGGTCAGCCCATACCCGGCGACGTCGCACTCGTCCTGCTCGTCGGCTCCAAGTCGACCATCGCGGATCTCGAGGCGCTTCGCCGCTCGGGGCTCGATGTCGACATCCACGCGCATATCCGCCGTGGTGGCCACGTTATGGGATTGTGCGGCGGCTACCAGATGCTCGGCCGTCGCATCGAGGACCCGTCCGGAATCGAAGGCCCGCCCGGCGGCACTGACGGGCTGGGTCTGCTCGACGTGACGACCGAACTTACGCAAGCGAAATCGCTCGAATCCGTCACCGGGACGACGGCGGACGGCGTCTCCTTCTCAGGCTATGAAATGCATGTCGGCCGCACGATCGGTTCGGATGCGGAGCGCCCTTTCGCACGCCTCGCCGATGGCCGCCCCGACGGTGCCACGTCGCTGTCTGGCCGCGTCTGCGGAACCTACGTCCACGGCCTCTTCGCCGACGATGCGCAGCGAAGCGCCTGGATCGCGCGGCTCGGCGGACAGGCTTCCGGGCTCGACTATGAGGCGGGCGTCGAGGAGACGCTCGACGCGCTAGCCGCCCATCTGGAGCGCCATCTCGATCTCGATGCCCTGCTCAGCCATGCACGATGAATGCCGCCGCCACGAGCCCGACCAGCGCGATCAGCAGCGCATCGGCGCGGCGATAGATCCGCAGCGCGCGCCTTATGTCAGCCGCGGCGGCGTCGCGGCGCCCACCTTCGCCCATCACCGCGTCCTCCACCAGCACGCCGCCATAGCTGCGCGGGCCGGCGAGCGCCAGGCCCAGCGCGCCGGCCATCGCGGCCTCCGGCCAGCCGGCATTGGGCGACCGGTGCTTTCGGGCGTCGCGCCGCACCGCGCGCCAGCTCGCCCCGGAATCGGCGTACTTCAGGGACCACGCCGCGCAGGCAATCAGCAGCGCGGTGAGCCGCGAAGCGGGCAGATTGATCAGGTCGTCGAGCCGCGCCGAGGCCCAGCCGAAGGCCTCGTGTTTCGGTGTCCGGTGGCCGATCATGCTGTCGGCGGTGTTGACCGCCTTGTAGATCGCAGCACCCGGCAGCCCGGCGACGGCGAGCCAGAAGGCGGGAGCTACGATGCCGTCGGAAAAATTCTCCGACAGGCTCTCGATCGCGGCGCGCGACACGCCCGCCTCGTCGAGGTTTTCCGGGTCGCGCCCGACGATCATGGAAACCGCCTTGCGGCCGCCTTCCAGCCCGTCCCGCTCCAGCGCGTCGGCGACGGCTTCCACATGGCTCTCCAGGCTGCGCTGGGCAAGCAGCGAACTCGCGACGAGGGCCGTTGCGAGGATGCCGACACCCGCGCCGAACGCCATTTGCACCGTCAAGCCCGCCGCGCCCGCCACAATAACGAAGACTGCCAGCGCAAGGAGACCGGCAGCCTTCCGCGAGCCGAAACTGCGGTCGGATCGGTTGAGCGTTGCGTCGGCCCATGCGATCAGCCGGCCGATCCAGGTGACCGGATGGCCGATCGCGCGGTAGACGGCGTCGGGGTAGCCGACGGCGCGTTCGATCAGGAGCGCCAGGAATGCGAGCAGGGCTGACATGACGAGGCCGGGCAGGGCTCCACTGGACGAGGTGACCGATCACGGCGGCAGCCTGTCGCGCGCGGCGCGGCTGTACCCTGACGCGCCGCCGCCCTGGCTCGATCTCTCCACCGGCATCAACCCGCACTCCTATCCGGTGGAGAAGATTCCCGCCAGCGCCTTCCGGCGGCTTCCCGAGGAATCGCGGCTCCAGCAACTCCTGGCGGCCGCAGCGCTTACATATCGCGCGCCGACGGGAAAGAACGTCGTCGCGGCGCCCGGTACGCAGATCCTCCTGCCTCTCGTCGCCGCGCTTTTGCCGCCGGGCCGCGCCGCCATCCTGTCGCCGACCTACGCCGAGCACCGCCGCGCAGCCGCGATTGCCGGCCACGCGGTGGTGGAGACCGGGGATTTCGAGGCGCTCGGGAACGCGGACCTCGGGGTGCTGGTCAATCCCAACAATCCGGACGGCCGCGTCATGCGGCGCGAGGCTTTGCTCGGTCTCGCCGCAAAAATGAGGGCCCGCGGCGGCCTGCTCGTCGTCGACGAAGCGTTCATGGACGTCGGCCCCGAGGAAGAGAGCCTGGCGCCGGACGCCGAAACGGGCGGCTTCGTCGTCCTGCGTTCCTTCGGCAAGTTCTACGGGCTTGCCGGCCTGCGCCTCGGCTTCGCCGTCGGCCCGGTGGCGCTCCTATCGCGCATAGCGGCGCAACTCGGCCCCTGGGCCGTCTCGGGCCCCGCGCTGGAGGCCGGCATCGCCGCGCTGGAAGACGCGAAATGGCGCGCCGCCATGCAGGACCGGCTTGGAGACGAAGCAGCGCGACTCGACGAAATTCTCGCTCGCCATGGCCTTGACGTCTCCGGCGGCACCAGCCTCTACCGCTTCGTCCGGACACCGCATGCCGGCGGAATCGTCGAGGCGCTCGGCCGGCGCGGCCTCCTCGTGCGCGCCTTCGCGCACGACGCGGAGGCTCTGCGCTTTGGACTGCCGGATTCGCCCGACGCGTTCGATCGCCTCGACTCCGCGCTGCGAATTGCGTGCGACCGGTGGAGCGCCAAACCGTGATCCACGTCACACCTCTTTCGCGTCTCGAGGGAACCTTGCGGCTGTCCGGCGCAAGCCATCTCCTGACCCTGCTTTCGGATGGTGCGGTCTTTTTGCGGCCCGACGGCTTCGGCGCCGACCGCTGCCTGCAGCTGACGATGCACGACATCCCGGAAGCGCGCGATGGCTATACGGCCCCGGCGCCGGAACATGTCGAGGCCCTTCTCGCCTTCGCGCGCCGCTGGGACCGCGCCGCCCCGCTCGTCGTGCATTGCCACGCCGGCATCAGCCGCTCGACCGCGGCAGCCTACGCGATCGCGGCCATGCTGCAACCCGCGCGTCCGGAAGACGATCTCGCGCGGGACCTGCGGCGGCTCTCGCCGATGGCCACGCCAAACCCGCTGATCGTCGCCCATGCCGACCGGCTGCTCGGGCGGCAGGGGCGCATGATCGAGGCCATCCGCTCCATCGGCCGTGGCGCGGACGCCTTCGAAGGCGTCCCCTTCGTGCTCGATCTTCGCTGAGGGTTCGGGGCGCGTCGTCGGGACTTCTTTCGGGAGAAACCGGATCTGGCTTTCGCCTTGCGATACGGAGGGAAGCGGTATTCCGCCCCCGCGTCGGGATCCACGAGACGGAACCATACCCGTGGCGTCGAATTGTGATCGGGAAGGGATTCCGAAAATAGGAAACGCTCCCATGATCAGCAAGACCAGTTTCATGCCGCTCGCCGTCGCGGGCTTTCTCGCTTCGAGCATCGGAGTCGCCGCTGCCGGAGATCTCGACAGCCAGATGACCGGCTCCATCACGCCGTCCGGCGTTCAAAGCAACGTGGCGCCTCCACCGCCGAATCCTCACGAACTCCGTGGCGACCGGGATACGCGTCCGCCCGATCCGCACGAACTTCGCGGCGACTTCCGTGATAGCCGTGCGCCCAACCCGCATGAGCTTCGGGGGGATTTCCGGGATACCCGACCCCCTGCGCCGGATCCGCATGAGCTTCGGGGGGATTTCCGGGATACCCGACCCCCTGCGCCGGATCCGCATGAACTCCGGGGAGACTTCAGGGACACTCGTCCGCCAGCGCCTGGCCCGTATAAGATTGGTGGGTAAGTCAGGGCGTCGCAGGACTGATCGGCAGAGATCCGGGAAGAAATCGGGAAAGCCCGAGGGAGCGACTTTTCCCTGTTGCATTCCACAATGAGTTCGGCCATACAGGCCCGGCTTGCGGCGGAGACGCCGCGCGAGCGGGTGTAGCTCAGGGGTAGAGCACAACCTTGCCAAGGTTGGGGTCGAGGGTTCGAATCCCTTCGCCCGCTCCAAATTCTTCTATATCGGCGGCTTGGGGCTCGGTTCATCCGGGCCTTTTTGCCGTGTGAGCGATTGAGAAGCCGCGGGCTCGGGCATTCCCGCGTGCGCCACGCCGGGACGGTCCCGGCTTGTCGCCGAGACCTCCTGGTTGCCGCTCGGCGCGGGAGAGGGCAAATGCCGTACCCCGGCCGCTTAGATATTCTACAACTCTCCCCGTACGATCGCCGCGCCGTCGGCCATGGCCTTCATCTTGCCGAAGGCGATGTCTCGGGGCAGGTACTTGAGGCCGCAGTCCGGCGCGATGACCACACGCGAGGCGTCGACGTGCGGCAGGGCGCGGCGGATGCGTTCGGCGACCTTTTCCGGTGTCTCGATCTCGTGGGTGGAGAGGTCCAGCACGCCGAGGATAATCTTCTTGTCGGGAAGCGTCTCCAGAACCGATGTGTCGAGATTCGACTGCGCCGTCTCGATCGACACGGCCTTGCAGGAACAACCCGAAAGCTCGGGCAGGAAGGAATAGCCCTCCGGGCGCGCGTGGATGATGGCCGCGTAGCCGAAGCAGATGTGAACGGCGGTCTCGCCCTCGATGCCGTCGAGCGCCCGGTTCAGCGCGTCGAGACCGTACTGCCTGGCCGGTTCGGGTCGCGCCTGCATGTAGGGCTCGTCGATCTGCACGATGTCCGCGCCGGCGGCGAACAGGTCGCGGATCTCCTCGTTGACGGCGGCGGCATAGTCGAGCGCCATCTCCGCCGGATCGGAATAGAAGTCGTTCTGCGCCTGCTGCGACATGGTGAAGGGGCCGGGAACGGTGATCTTGATCGTCCGGTCAGTGTTGGCCCTCAGGAACTTCACGTCCTCGACCTCGACCGCGTGCATGCGCCTGATCTTGCCGACGACCCGTGGAACCGGGTTGGGATGACCCGAGCGGTCGAGCGCCGAGCCCGGATTGTCGATGTCGACACCCTCCAGCGCCGTGGCGAAGCGGTTGGAATAGCTTTCGCGGCGCATTTCGCCGTCGGTAATGATGTCGAGGCCGGCGCGCTCCTGGTCGCGGATGGCAAGCCGCGTGGCGTCGTTCTGGGCCTCCTCGAGGTGCTCGGGCGCGACCCGCCACAGCTCCTTCGCCCTGACGCGTGGCGGAAAACGCCCCGCGAGTTTGGCGCGGTCGATGAGCCATTCGGGCTGGGCGTAGGAACCGACGAGGGACGTCGGCAACAGCGGCAATGCGTTGGGCAAGTGGATTTCCTCCGGTCACTAGAAAAATCCGGCGACGCCCCACCGCGTCGCCGGTCGGGCCTACATGCGAAAGAGGTCCTTCGGCACCCCCGCCGCCTCGAAGACATAGTCGCGGCTCGCTTCGAGCTCGCTCGTCAGCTTGGGCAGGTCGACGTCGAGCAGCTTGCCCCTGAACTTGCGCAGCTTGCCCGCCACCATGACGGTGTCGACGTTGGTGCGGTCCATCAGCGTCACCACTGCGCCAGGCACGTGGTTCAGCGGCGTCACGTTGATCGCGGTCGCATCGAGCAGGATGATGTCGGCTTCCTTGCCGGGCGTCAGTGTGCCGGTCTTGGTGTCGAGCTTCAGGCCCTTGGCGCCTTCCAGCGTGGCGAAGCGGATCACATCTCGCGACGTCAGGAGCTTTGGCACGTCCTTGTCGCCGGCCAGTGCCTTCTCGTTGGCGAATGCGCGCTGCAGCGTGAAGGTGGAGCGCATCTGCGTGAACGGGTCGGCCGACATGGTACATTCGACGTCGGACGACAGCGACGGCTGCATGCCGAGGTCGAGCGCCTTCTGGATCGGCGGCATGCCGTGGCGCATCGCCATTTCGATCGGCACCGCCAGAGAGACGTGCGCGCCGGCATCGGCCGCCTTCTCCCAGGCCATGTCGGACATGCCGGTCATGTGGATGAAGATGTTGTCAGGCCCGAACATGCCCGCTTCGGCGAGTTTGTCGAAGGTCGGCGCCATCCCGAACGTGCCGACCACGTGGAGTGCCACGGGTAGTCCGAGTTCGCGCCCGATCTTCCACGATTCCTCGTAGCCGGGAATGTAGATCTCCCCGCCCATCACCATCGTGACCAGCTGGTCGTCTGAGGAGAAATGCTCGGTCTTCAGGCGGCGCGCGTCGCCGGGATACTTTGCATTGTCCCCCCAGCCTTCGAAATAGCCGAAGACGGCGCGCCGGCCCGTGTCCTGCAAGGCCTTCACCACCGCGTCGGAGTGTTCGGGCGAGTGGTGGATCTGCGAGACGTCCATCACGGTCGTCACGCCGGTATCGAGTTGGGCGAGGCCGCCGAAGAGCTCGTTGATGTAGACGTCCTGCGGCCGGTAGACCATCGAGAACTTCTGCAGGATGTATTCGTAGTAGTTGATGGCGTTCTCGGGCAGGCCGTCGTTGACGAGGATCCCGTCCGCGAGGAAGCTCCTGAGCGCCGTCTCGAACTGGTGATGGTGCGTGTCGATGAAGCCGGGCATGACGATCATGCCGGTCGCGTCGATGACCTCCGCGTCGCCCGCGTCGAGGTTCGGTCCGACCGCCTCGATGGTCCGGCCGGAGACCAGCACGTCGGCAGTCGCGAAGTCGCCCACGGCAGGGTCCATGCTGAGCACGTGGCCGCCCTTGATCAGAACGCGCCGGCCATCCGTGCCGGTGCCCTGCGGCGCATCCTGGGCGGATGCAACGCCGGTCGCGGCGAAGACGGACGCGGCGGCGGCCCCTGCCACGAGCGAAGCCTTCAGGAAATCGCGCCTGGATTCGCAATCCAGCGGCGGACGGCCTTCGTCACACAACCTGCACATGATCTCTCCTCCCAAAGAAAATCAGATTATTCGGTGCCCGCGCGCTCGCGCCGGCGGACTATGTCTCCACTGTCGGATAGTCCCGACCGTTCCAGTGCTGAAGGCGCTGTGCGAAATGTCGCTGGAACGCCAGCGGACCGTTCTCCTTCATGTACGGCTCGTCGTAGATGCCGATGAACAGCGTGAGATTGAGGAAGAAGTGCGCCCCCATCTCGAACAGCGCGACGAAATCGTGCTCAACCAGCGCCTTGCGCTCAGCATCGGTGAAACCGTGGACCGTCGAATGCTCGACCTCGTTGAGGCGGGGTCCGATCGACTGCTCCCAGGTGGCGACGAAGTTCTTCGGATCCTCGGCGTAGCGCTTGAGGAAATCGGGATTGCGATCGACCTGGAAGAGAAACTTGTTGACGTAGTACTTGCTCATGCCGCGCGCTCCATTGGCTGAGCCTTCGGATACCAGGTGATGTAGGCTTCCATGGTGTGGAACAGGTCGAGATTGTCGACGTAGTCGGCCTTCTCCGGCCCGGCGATCCCCAACATCAGGATGAAGTTGAGGAAGCCGTGGGTGGCGTTGCCGCTCTTCGACATGGTCTCATGGGTGACGTTTGCCAGGATGGCATCGATGTCGCCGGCACGCAGCCATTCGATCGCCTGCCGGTCGAAGACGGGGTCGGGTCCGGTTTCCATGAACTGCCGCGGCCCGCCGAGTTCCAGGGACAGATGTCCCGTGCCGATCGCCGCGACCCGCTTGTCGGACGGATAGTCGTCGATCGCTTTCCGGATCGCCCGACCGAGATCGTAGAACCGTTTGGGCGACGGCAGCGGCGGGGCGAAGATGTTGGTGTAGATCGGCACCACCGGCAGATCGTTGTCCGGACGCACAGTGATGATGGGGCAGATGATCGAGTGATCGATCTTGAGTTCGTTGGAGAAGGCGAGGTCGAATCCCTGGTCCAGCAGGCTCACATGCATGAATTTCGACATCGCCATGTCGCCCTCGAGGACGTATTTCGGAATGCCGAATTCGCGCTCCTCGTTCCAGAACGTCGCATCGTAGCGATCCGCCTTGCCGATCAGGAACTGGGGGCAATTGTCGAGGAAGATCTGGTGGAAATGGTCGGAGCCGACCATCACCAATATGTCCGGGCGGGCGCGGGCGAGCGTTTCGCGATAGGACTCGACCTTGCGCTTCCATTCCGGCGCCTGCGGCATCTGCTGCTCGGGCGGCATGGTGGTCGCCTTGAGATAGAAGGGGTGATGGGTCGAAGCCAGGGTCGCAACCAGTTCAGCCAAAACGATATCCTCCGTCCTCTCTCCCGCACTCCGGCTTCCGGAGCCTCAAGTCGCTGCATCCAGGCGCGCCGCTCGACTTCCGGCATCGCCGTGTCCGATTTGTCTCATGCTGCTTCATGCCGATCAGTTCCCCATGACGGACAGGAGGATCGGGTAGCGCTGGATCATGTGGCCGATGCGCGAGGCGGTGGCCCGCAGCATCGGAAGGCGTTCGGTGACGAGCAGTTCCGGCGTCACCATGCCGGTGTAGCCCGAACTGTTGAGGGCGGCGACGGTGCGTCCGTCGGGACCACGGATCGGCACGGCGAGCGCCGTGATGCCGTAGTCGAGTTGGTCGACCGTAGTGGCGTAGCCCGCCTCGCGCACGGCGAGGACCTCGCGGTGGAGTTCGGCCGGATCGGTGATCGTACGGGAGGTCAGTTCCTGCGGCCGCACCCGGTCGATATAGGCTTCGAAGGCGGCATTCGGCAATCCCGCGAGCAGCACCCGCCCGAGCGAGGTCGCGTAGGCCGGATAGCGCGCGCCGATCACCGCCGCCGCACGCCGCGCGCGCTGCACTGAATTGTGGGCGATGTAGATGACGTCCTCGCCTTCCAGAGTTCCGACGGACGAGGCGTCGCCGAACTGCCGCACGATGTCGCGCAGGTCAGGCTGCAGCACCTCGTCGATGCGCGACGCGAAGTAAAAAGTCGACCCCAGCGTCATGACCTTGGGACGCAGGTGGAACCGTCGGTTGTCCTGTCCGATATAGCCGAGCGCCTGAAGCGTGATCAGCGAGCGACGCGCCGCTGCGGGCGACAGGCCCACTCGCCTCGCCACCTCGCTCAACGTCATTTCGGGATGGGCGGCATCGAAGCTTTCGAGGATGGCGATCCCCTTGGCGAGGGCCTCGACGAATTCCGCCGGGCGCTCCGCGCCCATCGTGCGGTCTTCGGCTGTCGCCATGACGATGTCGCCTTGGACCGTCATCGGCCCGCCGCGCGTACGGTCGACCGGGGAGCCGTCGTGCCAGCTTCAACGCGGACGTCAATGTCTGAACAGCGCATGCTACCCCCCCCCCGATCAGAGCCGGTTGTCCCGGCCTCACGTTTCACCTTGACGCTACGGTAAATCGCCCTTAGCTTTCCGGCAAGAGAAAAATATTTCGCTGTGCGAAAACATTTGAGAGCCTGATGCGTATAGGAAAACAGGACAGCGCCTTCACGGCCATCGCGACCTCCGACGCGCACTCCATCACCGTCAGGGGGCACGATCTGTGCGCCGATTTGATCGGTAAGACGGATTTCACGGACTATTTCTGGCTGCTCGTCCTCGGGGAACGGCCGACGGACAAGCAGCGCGCCGTCACCAATGCTTGCCTCGTGGCGATCGCCGAGCACGGGCTGGTTCCCAGTGTCCAGGCGTCCCGCATGACGCTCGCCGCGGCGCCCGAAGCCTGGCAGGGGGCCATGGCCGCGGGTCTCCTCGGTATGGGAAGCGTCGTGGCGGGCAGTTCCGAGATAGCCGGCCGCTACATCGTCGAGGTGCTGGAGGACAGCCGCAAGTCCGGCGCCGACCTGAAGGTCGCCGCGAGCAGGAGCTTGGAGAAACTGAAGGCTTCGCGTTCGAAAGTGCCGGGGCTCGGCCATCCGCAGCACAACACCGGCGACCCGCGCGCCAACGTGCTCCTCGCTTTCGCCGACGATCTCGGGGTTTCGGGCGACCATATCGCCTGCCTTCGCGCCATCGCCGCGGAGGCGCCGGGGATCATGGACCGGCCGCTGCCCATCAACGTCTCGGGCGCCATTCCGGCCCTGATGCTCGATGCCGGATGGCCGATCGAGGCCATGAAGGGCATCCCTCTTCTGGCCCGGGCGGCGGGGCTCGTGGCGCATCTCTACGAGGAATCGCAGCGCTCCATCGGCTTCATCATGTCCCACAAGGCCGATCTGGCGATCGGCTACGACGGACCCGCCGCCACCCAGGGCGGCGAGAAAAAAAGCGCGTGAGGACGTCGTCATGACAAAGATCCTCAAGGACGTCCGCGTCGTCGAGATGGGAACCTACATCACGGGCCCGGCCGCGGGCATGCACCTCGCCGATCTCGGTGCGGACGTGATCAAGGTCGAGCGCCCGGAGACGGGCGATCCCTTCCGCGCCTTCAAGGGCGGGCTCTATTCGCCGCACTACCAGACCTACAATCGCAACAAGCGCTCGATCGCGCTCGACACCGGCAAGACCGACGACCGCGACGTCTTCCACGAGCTGATCGCCGGAGCGGACGTCTTCATCCAGAATTTCCGGCCCGGCGTCGCCGAGCGGCTGGGCGCCGGCCACGAAGAGTTGCAGAAGATCAATCCGGGGCTGGTCTACTGCGCCATCACCGGTTTCGGCCAGTCCGGACCGGCGCGCGACCGGCCGGCTTTCGATACGGTCGCCCAGGCCGCCAGCGCCTATCTGCGCCTGCTCACGCCGCCGGCCAATCCGCGTGTCATCGGTCCGGCCATCGCCGACGCGGTCACAGGCCACTACGCCGCGCTCGGCATCGTGGCGGCGCTGCTGGAGCGCTCGAAGACAGGCAAGGGCCGCCGCCTCGACATCTCGATGCTGGAAGCCATGTGCCACTTCAACCTCGACAGCTTCACGCACTACTTCTCGGTGGGCGAGGTGATGGGGCCGCTCAGCCGGCCCATGGTCTCGCAGTCCTACACCTTCGCCTGTTCCGACGGGAAATGGATCGCGATCCACCTGTCCTCGCCGACCAAGTTCTGGGAAGGCCTGATGGCCTCGATTGACAGGGCCGACCTTCTGACAGATCCACGTTTCGCCGAGCGGCCGAACCGCATCCGGCATCAGCAGGAACTGATCGACATCATGACACCGATCTTCGCCACGAAGACGCGAAGCGAATGGTGCGACATCCTTCTGGCCAACGAGGTCCCGCACTCGCCGGCATACGAGTCCGACGAGGCGCTGGAGGATCCGCAGGCGAAGCATCTGCATATTGCTGTCGAGGCCGAACACCCGACGATGGGCGCCTTCAAGACGGTGCGCGCGCCCTACAGCTTCGATGGCGAGCCGGAACTCGACGTGGCGCCGCCGCCGACGCTGGACGAGCACGGGGCGGAAATCAGGGCGGAACTGGCGCGGCGCAAGGCCGGCTGATCCGGTCGCCGGGGACGAGTTGGGGAGGACGGGTATGGGATTACCGGTAAAGGACGTGATGCAGGCGAGCAGCCGCATGCTGCAGAAGCAGCTCTACGCGATCTTCACCACGCCCACGGGCGCCATCGAGCCGATCCTGGCCAACATGGAGGAGCATTTGGCCTTCCAGGTCTCGCTGGAGAAGGAAGGCATTCTCTACGCCGCGGGCCCGATGTGGTCCGACGACGAACAGACATGGGACGGCGACGGCATGGTCGTGGTGCGCGCCGGATCGCGCGCCGAGGCGGCGTCGATCGCCGAGCGCGACCCGATGCACAAGAGCGGCGCACGCAAATTCACGGTGAGGCCGTGGATGATCAACGAGGGAACGGTGACGATCCGGCTCGACAGTTCGAGCCAGACCTTCTCCATCCTTTAGGTTTCAAGGGAGGAAAACGGCATGAACAAGCTGACTGGAATACTGCTCGCGGGGGCGATCGCGTTTCCGACCGCGGCCTTCTCGCAGGAGACGATCAACCTGACGGTGGCGTCCAGCCATCCGCTGGTCATTCCGTGGGTCGGGATGATCAAGTCGCACTTCATGGCGGAGACAGATCGTCTTCTCGCCGAGAAGGGCAACTACAAGATTGAATGGCAGGAGGCCTTCGGTGGCCAGCTCTACAAGGCCAATGCGACGCTCACCTCGGTCGAGGAAGGCATCACCGACATCGGCTGGGTGTTCTCGTTCCTGGAGGCGGCGAAGCTGCCGCTGAGCCAGGTGTCGAGCTATGCGCCCTTCGCCACCGCCAATCCGCCGGTCCAGCTGGAGGTCATGTCCGAGCTGCTGGAGACCAACGAGGCCTTCAGGAACGAGTGGGAGCAGTACAATCTCAAGGTGCTCGGCCTGACCGGAACCGACAGCTACGATGTCTACACCAAGCAGCCGATCACCGGCCTCAAGGACCTGGACGGCATGAAGCTCTCGGCCCCGGGCGTGCTCGCAAACTGGCTGCGCGGCACGGGAGCTAACGCCGTCGACGGCGCGCTCACGACCTTCTACACCGACATCCAGACCGGCGTGTCCGACGGCGTACTGTCGCTGGCGCTCGGCGTGCTGCCCGCCAAGCTCTACGAGGTGGCGCCCTACGTCACGCGGGTCAACATCGGCGTCGCCTATTCGGGTGCGGTGGCGATCAACCGCGACACCTGGGACGGGCTTCCCGAAGAGGTGCAGGATGCCATGGTCGCGGCCGGCAAGTTCTACACCGAGGAGCACGGCAAGGACCTGCTCGAGCGGCATGAGGCGGCGTTCAAGAAGATGTTGGAGATCGGCGCGAGCCAGAACCCGCCGGTGACCATGACCGAAATGTCGGCCGAGGATCGGCAGGCCTGGGTCGACGGCCTGCCGGACATCGCGGGCGAATGGGCGGCCGACGCCGAATCGCGCGGGCTTCCGGGACGCGAGTTCCTCGCGGCCTACATGGAAGGCCTACGCAAGCGCGGCGAAACGCCGGCCCGCGACTGGGACAAGCAGTAGCGGCAAGGCGGGAAGCCGCAGGGCCATGGCCACAGCCGCAAACGGGGAAGGCGCCGCGACGGAGCGGCGCCGCACCTCCGCCTTCATGCGCATGTGGTCGCGTGCCGTCGACGGGCTCGCGGCCCTCGGCACCCTGATGATCGTCCTCCTGATGACGATGATCTTCTGCGACGTGCTGGCCCGCAACCTGATCGGCGGCTCGCTTCCGCTGGTCTCGGAGCTTGGCGCGCTCACGCTGGTGATGATCGTCTTTCTCCAGCTCGGCACGACGGTACGCAACGACCGGCTCGCCCGCACCGACTTCTTCTTTGCCATGCTTGAAGGCAGAAGCCCGCGCACCTCGGCCTTCGTGGCTGGAGTGTGGGACCTGTTCGGCATCGCGGTCTGCGCCGGCATCGCCTGGTCGACGTGGGGAATTCTCTGGAAGGATTACGAGCATGCCGAATACATCGGCGTGACCGGCGTCGCGACGGTCCAGACCTGGCCGTTTCGTGCCCTGATACTGGTCGGCGTCACGGTCGCTGCATTGCAGTTCGTCATCCAGGCCGCCCGGTCCTTCGCCAGGGCCGCGGTTCCGGGGGATCCCGCTCCATGACGGGCATCGAGATCGGCGCGGCCGGCGTCGCGGCCCTAATTGTCTTGATCGGGCTCGGTATGCCGATCGGCATCGGTATGATCGTCGTCTCGTTTGTCGGCGTGACGCTGATCCGAAACGAGACCGTGGCCATGCGAATGATGGGCTCGGTCGCCAACGACAGCCTGGAGGAATACCTCTTCGCCGTCGTTCCACTCTTCGTGCTCATGGGGCTGCTGGTAACCATATCGGGCGTCGGCAAGGACACGTTCGACCTGTTCGAGCGCCTGCTGCGCCGGGTGCGAGCGGGGCTCGGCGTGGCGACCGTCTTCGCCAATGCCGTGTTCGCCTCGATTACCGGCATCTCGATCGCCTCGGCTTCGGTCTTCTCGCGCGTCGCGGTGCCGGAGATGACCCGCCACGGCTACAGCCGCCGCTTCTCCACAGGGGTGGTGGCGGGCAGTTCGGTGCTGGGCATGCTCATCCCGCCGTCGCTGCTGATGATCGTCTATGCGGTGCTTGCCGAGGAATCGGTCGGGCGCATGTTCCTGGCCGGCATCGGTCCGGGCATCATGCTCTCGATCCTGTTCTCGGCCACCGTCGTCATCATGGCTACCTGGTGGAAGTCCGCCGTTTTCGAACGGCCATCCGCCGAGTTCGACGAGACGGAGGAGGAACTCGAGAAGTTCCCATTCGTCGCGAGAGCGCTTCCGATCGTCGCCCTTGTCACCCTCGTGCTCGGCGGGCTCTACGGAGGCTTCTTCAATCCGACCGAGGCCGGAGCGGTGGGCGCGCTGGGCGCGCTCGCCATCGCGCTCCTGCGAAAGTCGCTGGATGCGTCGAAGTTCTGGGGCCTCCTCGTCGAAACCGGACAGGTAACGGTCTCGGTCCTCTTCCTGATCCTCGCCGCGACTTTCTTCTCGCGCATGCTCGCCATGTCCGGCCTGCCCAACATGCTGGCCGAAACGCTGCTCAGCGGCTCGATCGGGCCCTATGGGTTCCTGCTGATCTTCCTGGTTCTGGTGATCGTGATGGGCTTCCTGATCGATTCCATCTCGATCATGCTCATCCTCTTGCCCATCGCCCTGCCGGTGGCGAAGGAGGCGGGCTTCGATCTGATCTGGTTCGGGGTGATCACGGTGGTCGCAGTCGAAATCGGGCTCCTCACCCCGCCCTTCGGGCTTTCGGTCTACACGATCAAGTCGGCGATCGATGATCCGGACCTGAAGGTCGGCGAAATCTTCCGGGGCGCCATGCCCTTCGTCGCGGCGATGATCGTGGGACTGGCGATCCTCGTCGCATTCCCGCAGATCGCCGTCTGGCTAGCGAGGCTTTAGCATGAACCTTCTTTGTCTCTCGGGAAGCCTGAGAGCGGCGTCCTCATCCCGCGCTGTGCTGGAACACATCGCCGGTCATCTTCCCGAAGGCGTGACGGCGTCCCGCTTCGATATCGGCAGCCTGCCCCACTACAACGCAGACCTCGGCGCGCCGGAGGTGGTGGAAGCCTTCAAGGCGGCGATCGAGGCCGCCGACGGCCTCGTCATCGTTACCCCGGAATACAACTACAGCGTCCCCGGTGTCCTGAAGAACGCCATCGACTGGGCTTCTCGGCCGGCCTATGCCTCGGTCTTCAAGCACAAACCGGTCCTCGTCGCCTCAACTTCGGGCGGGGCGCTCGGCGGCGTGCGTGCGCAGGCGCATCTGAAATACAGCCTGAACGGCATGCTGGCGCGGGTCTTCCCGTGGCAGGAGTTGGTGGTGCCGCAGGCGAATCAGAAGGTGAAGGACGGCGTGTTTTCCGACCCCGCGACCGAGGCCTTCATCGGCGAGGCCGTCGCCGCCTTCGTCGAGTCCATCGCTGCCGGCCGATAGGGAAACCCTCGGGCGCGATGCAGGCGGAGGGGCTGCCGCCGGGCGGCCGCCGCTCAGCTATGCGCGAAAATGTCTTCTTCGTCCCAGCCCATCAGGTCGAGCTTCGACCGGGTCGGCAGGAACTCGAAACAGGCCTCGGCCTCCGCCATGCGACCGTCGCGCGACAGCCGGCCAAGAAGGGCATCGCGCAGCCGATGCAAGTGGAGCACGTCGGAGGCGGCATACTCCAACTGCTCCGGCGACAGCGTTTCGGCCGCCCAGTCGGACGACTGCTGCTGCTTCGACAGCGTGATGCCTAGGAATTCCTGGCAGACGTCCTTCAGTCCGTGCCGGTCGGTGTAGGTGCGGGTGAGCCGCGAGGCGATCTTGGTGCAGAAGACCGGCGAGGGCATCACCCCGAAGGCGTGAAACAGCACCGCGAGGTCGAAGCGCCCGAAGTGGAAGATCTTGGTGATCCGCTCGTTGCCCAGCAGCGAAACGAGATTGGGCGCCGCCGTCTGGCCGCGGTCGATCTGGATCACGTCGGCCGTACCGTCGCCGGGCGACATCTGCACCACGCAGAGCCGGTCGCGGTGCGGCTTCAGCCCCAGCGTCTCGGTATCGATGGCGACCGCCTCGACGTCGTAGTGCGTGAGGTCCGGCAGGTCGTTCCGGTGGAAGCGGATGCTCAAAGTCTCGCCTCCTCAGTCTGCCAGCGCGCCGAGGATGCGCGCCCAGGACCTCTGACCTTTGTGGAAGGACGACATCTCGTATTTCTCGTTGGGCGAATGGACTCGGTCGTCCGGCAGTCCGAAACCGACCAGCAGCGAATCCATGCCGAGCATCTTCTGGAAGTCGCCGACGATCGGGATCGATCCACCCATGGCGATCATCACCGCCTCGTTCGGCCACTCGTCCGACAGCGCCTGCTTGGCTTTCACCAGCAGCGGCGAATCGTAGGACAACTGGATCGCCGGCGACCCGCCGTGCTCGTGGAACTCGACCGAACAGTCTGACGGAATGCGCGCCTTGACGAAGTCGCGGAACGCGGCGCGGATCTTCTGCGGATCCTGCTTGTGCACCAGCCGGAACGAGACCTTCGCCGAGGCCTCGGCCGCGATCACGGTCTTGAAGCCCTTTCCGGTATAGCCGCCGAAGATGCCGTTCACTTCCGCGGTCGGGCGCGCCCAGGTGAGTTCGAGCACGGACCGGCCCTTCTCGCCGGCAGGAACCGAAAGCCCGATGTCGGCCAGAAAATTCTCCGCGCCGCGGCCGAGCTTTTCCCAGACATCGAGGACCTCCTGCGGCGTCTCGTCGACGCCGTCGTAGAAGCCGGGGATGGTGATGCGGCCGTTCTCGTCGTGCAGGTCGGCCAGCACCTTCGTGAGGATATGGATGGGATTGGCGGCGGCACCGCCGTAGAGGCCCGAATGCAGGTCGCGATTGGCGGCATGCACGGTGATCTCCTCGCCGACCAGGCCGCGCAGCGCCGTCGAGATCGCCGGGGTATCGGCGTCCCACATGCCGGTGTCGCAAACCAGCGCGAAGTCTGCCTTCAGTTCCCCGGCATTGGCCTCCAGGAAAGGCTTCAGCGAGGGCGAGCCGGACTCCTCCTCGCCCTCGAACAGGATCGTCACCTTGCAGGGCAGGCTGCCGGTCTCCGCCTTCCAGGCGCGGCATGCTTCCACGAAGGTCATCAGCTGGCCCTTGTCGTCGGCCGAGCCACGCCCGGTGATGATGCGCCGGCCGTTCGGCGCGGTCTTCTGAGCCGGGTCGAAAGGATCGTCTTCCCACAGTTCCACCGGATCGACCGGCTGCACGTCGTAGTGACCGTAAAACAGCACGTGCGGCGCGTCCGCCGAGGGACCGTCGTGATGTGCCACCACCATCGGGTGGCCGGCCGTGTCGCGCAGGCTTGCCGAGAACCCGATCGTCTCCAGGTCGCGCACCAGCCATTCGCCCGCCTTGCGGCAGTCGTTCGCATAGGCTGGATCGGTCGAGATCGAGCGGATGCGGAGAAGTTCGAACAGGCGCGACAGACTGTCGTCGAGCCCGGAATCAAGCGTGGAAAGTACGGTGGAAAGTGCGGTCATCAATTCATCTCGTCGGCAGGATGCTGATCGGTTCTGGTCGGAGCGGCGCGACCCTAATGCATGGAGGATGGAAAGGGGAGGGGATTTTGCCAACCGCATGGCGGTCGCGCGAGCGCTCCCCGCTTGCATGGAGTGCCATATCTAATTTTGGGAGGAAATTGGGAACCGACGGCGCGGGGTGGGGGTGGGGGAGTGCGCCGTCGGTTCCAGTTGGCGTTTTGGGGGCGCCAGACGCATGAACTCGGGCGAATCCGATTGGTTCCCGGCCAACAGGAAAAAAGTTGAAGAAGCTGCCGTGGCCGGCATTTGCGATCCGGACGTAGCGATCGAAAAAGCCGGTTGACAAATATACCAACCAGTCGGTATTAAATCAGTCGAGGAGACGACGAATGCCGCGACCCGCCAACCCGCTGACCAGGACGAAGCTGCTCGAGGCCGCCTTTGCGGTCATCCGCTCGAAGGGGTACGCGGCGACGACCGTGGACGACATCTGCCGCGATGCGGGGCTGTCGAAGGGTTCGTTCTTCCATCAATTCGCTAGCAAGGAAGACCTTGCGGTAGCGGCCGCGCAGCACTGGTCGGAGACCACCGGCGCACTGTTCGAGGCAGCGCCCTATCACGCGCCGGCCGATCCGCTCGACCGGCTGCTCGCCTATGTCGCCTTCCGCCGCGAGATCATCCAGGGCGAACTGCCCGACTTCACCTGCCTCGTCGGCACGATGGCGCAGGAGGTCTACGGCACCAACCCGGCGATCCGGAAGGCCTGCTGGGAATCGATCCATGGCCATGCCGAGACGCTGGTGCCCGACATCGAGGCCGCCATGCGCGAACGCGGCATCGACGCGGACTGGACGGCCGAGAGCCTCGCGCTCCACACCCAGGCCGTGCTGCAAGGGGCCTTCATCATGGCCAAGGCCAGCGGGGAACCGCGCCGCGCCGTCGAGAGCATCGACCACCTCTACCGCTACATAGAAGGGCTATTCGGCGTCACCGCCCTTCGAGCGCAACGTGTCTGAAAAAACGAGAACAGGAGAACGACATGAGCGATCCAGCCGCCGCGGGGCCCAAGCACGTACTGACACTGGAGCGCGTCATCGACGCGCCCGTCGCGAACGTCTGGCGTTGCTGGGCCGAGCCGAAGCTGCTGAACCAGTGGTTCTGCCCCAAGCCATGGTACGTCTCGGAAAGCCGCATCGAGCTCAGGCCCGGCGGCGAATTCTTCTCCGTGATGAACGGCCCGGGTGGCGAGCGCTTCGAAAACCTTGGCGTGTGCCTGGAGGCCGAGCCCCGCAGGCGCCTCGTCTTCACCGACGCGTTCAAGCCCGGGTGGGTCCCTTCCGAACGGCCCTTCATGGTGAGCCACGTCCTCTTTGAGGACACCGGGGACGGCCGAACGAAATACACCGCGCACGCCATGCACTGGAGCGAGGAAACGCTCAGGGAACACGAGCAAATGGGCTTCCACGAAGGTTGGGGCAAGGCCGCCGATCAGCTCGAAGAACTGGCAAAGAGCATTTGAACGCAAGGAGGCAAGAACCATGGAACCGACGATCTATCTCTTCTTCAACGGCAACTGCCTGGAGGCGATGACCCACTATGCCGAGACGCTTGGCGGCGAGATCACCGACGTCTTCAAGAACGGCGACGCGCCCCCAGGCGAGGACCGCATGCCCGGCAGCGACGACCTCGTCATGAACATGGCGATGAAGCTCGGCAGCGCCACGATCATGGCATCCGACGCGCCGGGGCAATGGTATTCGAAACCGCAAGGCTTTTCCGTCTCGCTCTCGCCCTCCTCGATCGCCGAATTCGACCGCATCTTCCAAGCCCTTTCCAAAGACGCGGAGTCGATCTCGATGGCACCCGGGGAGACCTTCTGGGCCGAGCGCTTCACGACCTTCAAGGACCGGTTCGGCACGCCGTGGATGCTGAACTATGCCGGCTCGAAGGCGTCCTGAGGAGGATCGGTGGTGCAAGGCTTTCCGAAAGTGAAGACGTGCCTTTGGTTCGACGACCAGGCCCTGCCTGCGGCCGAATTCTATTGCTCGCTCATCCCTGACAGCCGGATCGACAATGTCGGGCGTTATCCCGAGGGGAATGGAATGGCCGAACCCGGAAAGGTGCTGATCGTGGAATTCACGCTGGCCGGCACGCCCTACCAGGGCCTCAACGGCGGCCCTCACTTCATGCTCGACGAGGCGGTCTCGATCTCGGTGAGTACGCAGGACCAGGCCGAGACCGACCGGCTGTGGGACGCTCTGACCGCCGATGGCGGCGAAGAGAGCCAGTGCGGCTGGCTGAAGGATCGCTTCGGCCTGTCCTGGCAGATCGTGCCGAAACGCTCGGTCGAACTCCTGTCCGGCCCCAAGGCGGCGCAGGTCTGGCCCGCGCTGATGCAGATGAGAAAGATCGACATCGCGGCGCTGGAAGCGGCTGCGGGCTGAGGGAGGCGGGGATGACCTGGACGGACGTTTTCCTGATTTCGCTGCTGACGGATCTGCGAAGGAACATGGCAGCAAGGAACGGGCGACGGAAACTTCTCGGCGCCGGATACGACGGCTCCACCACCGGTGGGGGGAGAGAATGCTGACACTCCCGAGCATCGTCGAACGCCCGGCGGTCCCGTTCCTGGCACTCCGCAGGAATGTGGCCTTGCCCTTCGACGACGAAATCCCCGAAATAATGGATGAACTCTTCTCGGCCCTGCGAGCCTGCCACGCCTCTCCGGCGGGGCCGGTCTTCTTCAAGCACAACATCGTCGACATGCCCGCACTGGAAATGGATTTCGGCGTTCCGGTCGACAGTCCGCCTCCGGCGGCCGGACCGCTTGAAGCCGGGATCCTGCCGGCGGGCCGCTACGCGGAAATCACCTATCTTGGAGCCTACGACGATCTCGTCACGGTGAATGGCGTCCTGATCGCCTGGGCGCTTCGCGCTGGCCTTGTCTTCGATTCCGTGCGGAAATCCGACGGCGAGCACTTCGCTTCCCGGCTGGAGATCTACCACAACGGGCTGGAGGAGGAGGCGGATCCGTCAAACTGGAAGACCACCGTCTCGATCAAGCTGAAAGATTGAAGCAAACCCGCCGAGTGCAGGAGGAGAATTGAAATGTCATACTTCGATGGTTTCGTCATCGCGGTTCCCACCGCGAACAAGCAGAAGTTCACCGACCACGCGGCGCTCGCCGATCCCATGTTCAAGGAACTCGGCGCCATCCGGGTGGTGGAATGCTGGGGCGACGACGTGCCCGACGGCAAGGTGACGGATTTCCGCAAGGCGGTACAGGCCAAGGAAGACGAGACGGTCGTCTTCTCTTGGATCGAATGGCCGGACAAGGCCACGCGCGACGCCGGCATGAAGCGCATGATGGACGCGATGAACACCGACGATCGGATGAACCCGGAGAAAAACCCGATGCCCTTCGACGGCAAGCGCATGATCTTCGGCGGCTTCGCGCCGGTCGTCGACATTTGAACCGAGATGTCCCTCGCCCCGCTAGGGGCGGGGGATCGGGTCACGGCACGTAGACCTCGACCGCGCCGGGATGCACCATGAAGCTCGCCGGCGTGGACGTGACGATCTCGCCGTCTGTGTTGACCGGACGCGGGCGTTTCGTCGATACGTCGAAGCGCGTGCACTTGGCGGTGCGCACTTCCTTCCACAGGCCGTGGCGGCCCGAGCGGAAGGAGCGCAGCATCATCGCGAGCTTCCAGACGTTCGACACCTCGAGGCTGTAGAGGTCGAGATTGCCGTCGTCGATCGAGGCCTGTTCCTGCACGACGTTGCCGCCGCCGTAGTGGCGTCCGTTGCCGACGGCGATCTGGTAGGTGTTCACGTCCGTGGTGACGCCCTTTTCGGTGATCGTGGCGTGGAAAGGGCGTGCCCGCGACAGCACGCGCATGGCCGCGACCGCGTAGCCGAGGCGGCCCCACCGGCGCTTCAGGCCCGCGTCGAGCTTGCGTGCGAGATCGGAGGAGAGGCCGATGCTCGCCACGTTGAAGAAGGCGTGGCCGTTGACCGAGCCGACGTCGATGCGGCGCGTCCGGCCGGCCACGATGAGGTCCGCCGCCTGTTCGAACTCCATAGGTATTTCCAGCGTGCGGGCGAGATCGTTGGCGGTGCCCATCGGTATGATCCCGAGCGGCAGGCCGCTTTCCACGACCGCCATGGCGCCAGACGCGACTGTGCCGTCGCCGCCGCACAGAACGATCAGGTCGGCGCTCTCGCGCAGCCGCACGATGTCGCGTGCGATCTCGGGCAGGGCCGAGAAGTGCTCGACCGTTACCGACAAGCCGCCGGCGGCGAGCCGCTCGACCACCTTGCCGACGCCTTCGCGGCCGCGCCGGGCATTGGGATTGAAGAGGAGCAGCGCTCGTTTTCTGCGGGGAGTTGGGTTGTCTGGCATGTCCGTGAGATAGGTACGGGCAAGAAAAAGGCCACCGTGGTGGAGGGGGATACCACGGTGGCCGCACTTTAAGCTTGCGGCAGCCCGGAGAGGGGGGATTAGGCTGCCGCCTGTTCGGTGAGGCGGGGGACGGGCCTTGAACCGAACTTCGGAATAAAACTTCCGATGACCAGAAAATGGTTTTTGAAAATGGCGAATCAAGGGCACGAAGATTACAAGTTCGTAACGAACGCGTGATCCCCGAGGCCGTACATCCTATGGCAGGAGGGCCGTCCTGATGGCGAGGTTTCGCATGGATTTCGGGCCGGAGGCAGGCTATCCCTCTGACCCATGAAAAAGGGCGATCACCTCTTCCTCGTCGATGGGTCCGGATACATCTTCCGCGCCTATCATGCGCTCCCGCCGCTGACGCGCAAGTCCGACGGCCTTCCGGTCGGCGCGGTGGCGGGCTTCTGCAACATGCTTTGGAAGCTGATGCAGGATGCGCGCAACACCGACGTCGGTGTCGTGCCGACCCACTTCGCGGTCATCTTCGACTACTCGGCGAAGACCTTCCGCAACGAGATGTATCCCGAATACAAGGCCAACCGCTCGGCGCCGCCGGACGACCTGATCCCGCAGTTCGGCCTGATCCGCCAGGCGACGCGCGCGTTCGACCTGCCGTGCCTGGAGATCGAGGGCTTCGAGGCCGACGACCTGATCGCGACCTATGCCCGGCTCGCCTGCGAGGCCGGCGCGGACACCACCATCATCTCCTCCGACAAGGATCTGATGCAGCTCGTCGGGCCGACCGTGTCGATGTACGATCCCATGAAGGACCGAGAGATCAAGGTCCCCGAGGTCATCGAGAAGTGGGGCGTGCCGCCCGAGAAGATGATCGACCTGCAGGCGCTGACGGGCGATTCCATCGACAACGTTCCGGGTGTTCCAGGCATCGGGCCCAAGACCGCCGCGCAGCTCCTCGAACAGTTCGGCGACCTCGACACGCTGCTCGCCCGCGCCTCCGAGATCAAGCAGAACAAGCGCCGTGAATCGATCATCGAGCATGCCGAGAAGGCGCGCATCTCGCGCGAGCTCGTGCGGCTGAAGCACGACGTGCCCGTCCCGGAGGGGCTGGACGATCTCGTGCTGCAGCCGCCGAACGGCCCGAAGCTGATCGGCTTCCTGAAGGCGATGGAGTTTTCCACGCTGACCCGGCGCGTCGCCGAGGCGACCGGCGCGGACGCGGCCGCCATCGAGGCGATGCCGGTCGCGGTCGAGTTCGACGGCAAGGCGCACGGGCCGGACCTCGACGCCGGGGATGCGGCGCAACCGGCGCCGGCCGGCCCCGCGGGCGAGGCGGCCTCTGGCCCGCAGGCGATGACGCCCGCAGCACTCGTGACCGCGCGCGCAGAGGCCGCGGCGGCCAACCCGATCGACCGCACCGCCTATGTGACCATCCGCGATCTGGCGACGCTAGAGGCCTGGCTGGCGGATGCGCGCGAGACGGGCATCCTGTCGATCGATACCGAGACCACGTCGCTTTTCCCGATGGAGGCGGAACTCGTCGGCTTCTCGATCGCCACGCGTCCGGGCAAGGCGGCCTACGTTCCGCTCTCCCACCGCAACGGCAAGGGCGACCTGCTTGGCGGGGGCGAACTGATCGAGGGTCAGATCCCGTTCCACGACGCGCTCGCCGTGCTGAAGCCCGTGCTCGCCGACCGTTCGGTGCTGAAGGTCGGCCAGAACATCAAGTACGACTGGGTGCTGCTCTATCGCCTCGGCCTGCCCATGGCACCGCTCGACGACACCATGCTGATCTCCTACGTGCTCGACGGCGGCTCATCCAGCGGCAACACCGGCGGCCACGGCATGGACAAGCTGTCCGAGCGCTGGCTCGGCCACATTCCGATCCCCTACAAGGACGTGGCGGGATCGGGGAAGTCGCAGATCACCTTCGACATGGTCGACATCGACCGGGCCACCGCCTACGCCGCGGAGGATGCCGACGTGGCGCTGCGGCTCTGGCAGGTGCTGAAGCCCCGCCTCGTCGCCGACGGGCTGACGGCGGTCTACGAACGGCTGGAGCGGCCGCTGATCGACGTGATCGGCCGCATGGAACGCCGCGGCATCGCGGTCGACAGGCAGATCCTGTCGCGGCTGTCCGGCGATTTCGCCCAGTCGGCAGCGGCCCTCGAGGACGAGATCTACCAGCTCGCCGGCGAGCGTTTCAACATCGGCTCGCCCAAGCAGCTGGGCGACATCCTGTTCGGCAAGATGGGCTTTGCCGGTGCCACCAAGACGGCGACCGGGCAGTGGTCGACCTCGGCGCGCATACTGGAGGATCTGGCTGCGGAGGGCCACGAACTTCCGCGCAAGATCGTCGACTGGCGCCAGCTCACCAAGCTGAAATCCACCTACACCGATGCGCTGCCGGGCTACATCAACCGGGATACCAAGCGCGTCCACACCTGCTATTCGATGGCCTCGACCTCGACCGGCCGGCTTTCCTCGTCGGAACCCAACCTGCAGAACATCCCGATCCGCACCGCGGAAGGCCGCAAGATCCGAACGGCCTTCGTCGCCGAGCCCGGCCACAAGCTGATCTCGGCCGACTACAGCCAGATCGAGCTGCGCGTGCTCGCGCACGTCGCCGACATCCCTCAGCTCCGCCAGGCCTTTGCCGACGGCATCGACATTCACGCAATGACGGCCTCGGAGATGTTTTCGGTGCCGGTGGAAGGCATGCCGTCCGAGGTCCGCCGACGCGCAAAGGCGATCAATTTCGGCATCATCTACGGCATCTCGGCCTTTGGTCTGGCTAACCAGCTGTCGATCCCGCGCGAGGAGGCGGGCGCCTACATCCGCAAGTATTTCGAGCGCTTTCCCGGCATCCGCGACTACATGGACGCCACCAAGGCGACGGCGCGCGACAAGGGCTTCGTCGAGACCATCTTCGGCCGCCGCGCCCATTATCCGGAAATCAGGTCGTCCAACCCGCAGGTGCGCGCCTTCAACGAGCGCGCCGCGATCAACGCGCCGATCCAGGGCTCGGCCGCCGACATCATCCGCCGCGCCATGGTCAGGATCGAGGCCGCGCTCGCCGATGCCGGCCTGGACGACGTCGAGATGCTGCTCCAGGTGCACGACGAACTGATCTTCGAGGCGCCTGAAGGCCAGGTCGAAAAGGCGATTCCCGTGATCCGCCAGGTCATGGAGCACGCAGCCATGCCCGCTGTCTCCATGCGCGTCCCGCTGCATGTCGACGCGCGAGCGGCGGACAATTGGGACGAGGCACACTGAGGATCGCCGGAACCACCGCGCCAGGCGAGGGTCAGATCTCCAGCAGCAGCGGGCAATGGTCGGAGACGACCGGGTTCCGCACCACCTCGAACGAGACCGGCTCAGCCATCTGGTCGACCAACATGTAGTCGGCAAACCTGCCCGGCTTCGGGTATTGCGCGGTGCGGGTGCCGGCGAAACCTCGGGTGGTCACCAGGTCGGTCAGGCCGATGTCCCCCAGGATACGGAAGGTTTCGCTCTCCGGCTCGACGTTAAGATCCCCGCACACGACCAGCCGGTCGCCGTCTTCGGCGATCCGCGTGGCGATGTCCGCGAGCCGTCGGGCCTGTTCGATGCGGGCGGGCGTGTCGGCCTTGCCCGCCGCGACGTCGCGCAGCCCGTGGGTGTGGACGATCGCGACCGTGCGCCCCTTCTCGTAATCATGAATGCGCACGGCGTGCGCGTTGCGAGAGCGCGGATGATCGCCGTAGCCGTCGGGAGAGAAATCCTTGTGCACGAAGGCCTGGATCTGCCCGATCACCGGAAAGGAGCCACGCACGAACGTCGCCAGCCCCCATTGCGAAGGCACCGCTTCCGCGCCGTCCCAAAGCACCCCTTGCGCGGCCGGGCAGAAGGTTGCGGCATGGTTCGGCAGCGCCTTGGCGACGTCGCGAAAGAAGTTCGCCCGCTGCGGCAGCACGTGGTCGCCGTCGCGGTACTCCAGCCACGCCTCGGTGGTCGACGGCGTATGCACCACCTCCTGAAGGCACAGCACGTCCGGTGAAGCGTCCGAGACGTAGGCGATCAGGCTTTCATGCAGTTTGCCGCCCCAGCCGTTCAGGCACATGATGCGCATGTCAGCCCGTCTTCCGGTCGGAACGCCGCGAAGTTTCATTGATAGAGCACGGGTAGCGGCCGTTCATGGCAATGTCACCGGTCAGCCGGCGGCGCAGTCCCGGCAAAGCCCTCGGAATTCGATCACCGCCTTGGCCGGCTTGAACCCGCTCTCGCCGATCCAGCTTTCCAGGCGTTCGCCCACGACTGGGTCGGCAAACTCGGCCACGTTGCCGCAATTCTCGCAGATAGCGAAGGCGGTCATGCCGTCCTCGTGGGAATGGCTGTCGGTGCATGCGACGAACGAATTGAGGCTCTCCAGCCTGTGCACCAGCCCTGCCTTCATCAGCCGGTCGAGCGCACGATAGACCTGCAGCGGCGCGCGGAATCCCTGCTCGCGCAACTCGTCGAGCAGCGCATAGGCGCTGAGCGGGCCTTGCGATTTCTCCAGCCGTTCGAGCACGAGTTGCTGGTTTCGTGTAAGTTCCGCCCGCACCTTGCTCGCCTCTTCTTCTCGTCCGGCGCCGTCTTCGAGGGCCGCCTGTTGCCGGATATCGGTATCGAGACCCTTGTGCGCCAGCCCCCTGCGCACTGCAAGACCTGCGTTTTAGTCGTAGGGAACATTACGCAGCGCGCGGGATTAGGGAACCAGCGGGGCGAAAAGACCCCAATGCCCAAGGTAGGCAACCCAGGGAGAAACTGGTTCGATGGCAACTTGGTGAAGGAGATTCGAAACGTCTGCGACGTTCGGGTTACCCTGATCCTACGGAAACCGTCGATACCATATGAAGAGGCCCGCGCCCCCGCGCGGGCCTTCTTCATGCTTGCGCTCCGGTGCTGGCCTACGCCATCGCAAGTTGCAGGGTTAACGGTTCCGAAAGTGCCCCTAGATATTCTTAATGATCGAACGGGACCGAAGATACGGGGACAGGATGAACATCGCGCAGTTCCGCATGGAGCCCGAGGCCGCCGTTCCGGCGCCGGCGGAGACGAACATCTCCGACATCGGGCCGCGCGCCAGCCGTCTGGGCATCGAGATCGCCGGCATCGTGGGTCTTGTGGAAGACCTCGTGAAGCTCGGCGCCGAGCAGCAGGCGAGCGCGCGCGCGGTGGTGACCTCGGCGCGCGAGACCAGCGAGACGAACCGCATGCTCGCCTCCTCGATGGCGCAGGTGCGCGAATCGGCCGAGGAGACGCGCAGCGTGCTCGGCGAGAGCGCCGACAAGGTGGCCCATACGCTGGCCGCCTCGGTGGAGAAGCTGCAATCGCTGAGCAATGGCGTCCTCAGCCTCACCGAGACGCTGGACAAGGTGTCCGAGACCATCAAGTCGGTGAGTTCGGCCAGCGCCTCGATCAACGAGATCGCCCGCGAGACGCAACTCGTGGCGCTGAACGCCAGCATCGAGGCGGCGCGCCTCGGCGACGCGGGCAAGGGGTTCGCCGTCATTGGCGCGGCCGTGAAGGCGCTCGCCGACCAGATCGGTGTCTTCGCCAAGCAGAACGAAGTGAGCCTGCGCTCGCTCGAAGGCACGCTCGGGCAGCTGACGGCGGAAGCCAAGCAGAACAGTTCGACGGCCGAGGCGGCGATGGCCGCCTCGGGCGAAGCCGCCGAGACCACCCGCACGATCCAGTCGCTGGTGACCACCGTGGGCAAGCTGACCGACGGCATCGTGAGCATGGCCGATCCGGTCCAGCGAAATGTCGCCAGCAACGAACGCGTCCGCGACGAACTGAAGAAGTTCGTCACCATGTCGAAGACCTGCCACGAAAAACTCGATTCGGCCGGCGAGAGCTCGGAGGCGATCCTCGACATCTCCGAGAACTTCATCCTCTTCATCGCCGAGAGCGGCATCGAGACGCCTGACACGCCCTTCATCGAGCTGGCGCGCACCACCGCCGCGGAGGTCTCAGCGCTGTTCGAGCAGGCGGTCGACGACGGCGCGATCGGGCTCGCCGACCTCTTCGACGAGAACTACCAGCCCGTTCCCGACACCAATCCGCAGCAGGTACTGACGCGCTTCACCGCATTCACCGACAGGGTCCTGCCGGAAATCCAGGAACCGATCCTGAAGGTCAACGACCGCATCGCCTTCGCCGCGGCGGTCGACCGCAACGGCTATCTGCCGACGCACAATCTGGTCTATTCGAAACCGCAGGGCGACGACCCGGTGTGGAACGCTGCAAACTGCCGCAACCACCGCATCTTCAACGACCGCACTGGCTTCGGCGCCGGCCGCAACACGCGACCCTTCCTGCTCCAGACCTACCGGCGCGACATGGGCGGCGGCAGCTTCGTGCTGATGAAGGACATCTCCGCTCCGATCTACGTCAAGGGGCGCCACTGGGGCGGCTTCCGGATGGGCTACAAGCCCGAGACCTGAGCCGCTCCGGCGGCCACGGCCGTTTCCGCTACGCCAAGCTCCCTGCCTCGCGAATTTGGCGGCTTGACCTCGCGTCCAAAAATCAGCCCCATTCCTGCGGGAACACTGTGACGTTGGGGCAAGTGCAGGGCTTGGGAGCTTCAGGGATGGAACGAGGATTTTCGGGAAGGCGGCTGCTGGCCGCCGTCGCACTGGCGGCGTTGTGCGCCGGCTTGGGAGGCGCACCGGCGCAGGCGCGCGAGAACTACGCCATCGTCGTCGGCGTGACCGATTATCCCAATCTGCCGAAGAACAACTGGCTCATCGGCCCCCGTAACGATGCGATCATGGTGCGCGAATACCTCACGACGCGCTCGCCGGTGAAGTTCGACGCCGGTAACGTCGCCATACTCGCGGACGACGTCGAGGACGCGAAGGAGCCGACCCTGGCGTCGATCCTCTCCTCGCTGGATGCGGTGGCCGAGAAGGTCGAGAGCGGCGATTTCCTCTATCTCCAGTTTTCCGGCCACGGCTTCCAGCAGACGGCGGCCGACCCCTCGACCGAGACCGACGGGCTCGACGAGATCTTCCTGCCCAAGGACACCGGCCGCTGGGTGGATAGATCCAAGGGCATGCCGAACGTTCTCACCGATGACGCCGTCGGCGATGCGCTTGACCGGATCCGCGGCAAGGGTGCCTTCGTATGGGTGGTTTTCGATGCCTGCCACTCCGGAACCGCGACGCGCGCCGCGCCGCTGGAGGACGTGCAAGAGCGCAAGGTCGACGCCGACGCGCTCGGCATGCCGGCGGAAGTGCTGACCGAAGGCGCGGCGACCCGCGATCTCGGCGCGCGCGAGGCGCCGGTGGAGGAGATCGGCTCGACAGGGGCGGCTCCGGCCGCGCAGGGCGGCCTCGTGGCCTTCTTCGCCGCGCAGACCAACGAGACCACGCCCGAGATGCCGCTGCCGCGCGGCGCCGAGAACGCCACGCGCTACGGCCTCTTCACACACACGATCTTCTCGAAGCTGGCGGAAAATCCCAACATCACCTACCGGCAGCTGGCCGAAGGCATCCTGCAGCACTATGCCAGCATCAACCGCACCAGCACCACCCCGCTCTTCGAGGGCGACCTCGACGCGCCGGTGTTCGGCACCAGCCTGGACGAGTTCGTCCCGCAATGGCCTATCACGGTGAAGCCGGACGGCGTCACCGTCTCGGGCGGATTGCTGAACCGGCTGGTCCCCGGATCGCGGCTCGCCATCGTGGAAAAGCCGGGCGACGCCACCGAGGATGCCATCGGCGTTCTGGAAGTGAAGAGCGCCGACAATTTCTCCAGCCGCGTCGCAGTAGCGCGCGAGGAGGAACCGGCCGCCGTGTCGGGCACGCCCGAAGGAAGGGCGAAAGTCCGCTCTCTTGGCGACATTCCCGAGGGCGCCTATGCGCGCCTGACGGAAGCGCAATTCGATTTCACGCTCACCGTGGCGAAGCCGGAAATGTCGGACGCCTATTACGACAAGATCGGGCTGGTCGACGGGATCCTCGAAAAGATCGCCGCCGACGACACGACCCAGCTTCGCATCGAACTGGTCGAACCGGGTGCGCCGGCCGACCTGCGGCTGGCTCTACTCGCCGAGTCCGACCTCGACGGCGCCTCGTTCGACGCCAGCGGAGATCCCGCGCTCTGGTTCCTGCCCGAATCGGGGGAACTGTCGCTAGCCGACGGGCAGCGCCCGCCGTCGGTCGTCATGGTAAGCGACGACCAGGAGGCGATCGGCGAGGCGGTCGAGCACTACCTGACCCGCGTCTACCGCGCCACCAACCTCGCCCGCATCGGCAGCGCGTCGGAATATGGCGCGGACGAGATCGACGTTTCCTTCACGTTGAAGCGGGCCGAGAACGGCGAGGCGGTACCGATCTCCAGCACCGACCTGCCCACCGGCGTTCCGGGCGACCGCGTCAGCGTGCGCGCGACCAACAACACCGGCACAGCCGTCGACATCAACGTGCTGTATGTCGGCAGCGACTATTCCATCACCTTCATGGCCAAGGAGCGGCTGCAGCCTTCCGCCACGCTGGATCGCGAGTTCCTCGAATTCACCGAGGACAGCTACGGCCGCGAATTGATGGTGGCGATCGTCTCGGAGGCGAAGCCGCTGACGCCGACGCTCGACCTCGGCTTCCTCGCCCAGGATGGTCTCCGGTCCGTCCATCGCGGAAGCGGGCCGGAAAGCGTCGCGGACCTGATCCAGAACATGGGCATGGGATCGGCCACTCGCGCGGCCAAGGCAGTCGGTGGCGGCGGCGAGCAGCGCCAGCGTGGCGCTGTTATGCTCTATCCCATGCAGACCGTGCCGAAATCCTGAGCGGGAACAGGTGGTGGCCACCATGAGCGATACCGACATCATCCCGTCTTCACCGCTGCGGCCGGCCCCTGGCGCGGGCCGACCACGCTCAAGATACGCCCGGCGCCTCGCCGCCGGGTTGCTCGCGGCCGGGATGGCCTGGCCCGCCACGCCGGCGTGGTCGGGATCCTGCGGGCTCTGTGCCCGTCAGGTCGTCATCAACCCGTCGCTCGCCGCCTGTCTCCTGCGCGACTACGAGGTCCTGGCGACCGCCGACGACGACGGCGCGATCGCCGTCGACCTGACGGACTGCGAGCAGTCGCGCGGCATCGTGGAAGCGCTGCCTTCGGCCGCCGCCAGTCCTCCGGAGCCGGACCTGCGATTCCTCGTCTCGCGGGACCAGTTGGACTGCCTGAAACGGACCATCGAGCGGCCGGGTACTGTCGTGGACCCGGTGACCACCATCGACCTGAGCGCCTGCGAATGAGCGACGCCGGCGGCCCGAAGAGCGTGCGACCGCCTCGGCTGACCAAGACCGCAGTGGCATTGCCGGATGTCGCCAACCATGATCTCAAGGAAGAGGACAATCCCTTCACGCACAGCGACTGGCGCATGCTGGGCTATGCCTGGAGCGGCTTCGCGCTACGGATCCTGCTGGTCCTCGCCACGGTCTTTTCCGCGTTCCAGTATCTGCAGGCGCGCGAGGAAAAGCGCATCGAGCGCACGCTCGAACTGGTGGAACTGTGGGAGCGTCCGGAATACCAGACCGCGCAGCGGGCGCTGAAGCGCCGCCTGGGCGATCTGAACCAGCGCTATCGCTCCGATCTCGGCGACAGTCCCTCGCCAACCGAACTCGCGATCTTCCAGGACCGAGTCGGCGTGGAGGCGATGCAGGAGACCGGCGGCACGCAGCCGCTCGCCGACTTTCGCGACGAGTTCGACCGCATCGTCTACTTCCTGAACCGGCTGTCCTTCTGCGTGGAGGGAGACCTGTGCTCCCGTTCCGTCGCCGACGCTTACTTCCGGGACTTCGCGCAGTCGTTCTGGGACTATTTCTCCGGCTTCGTGCGGCAGGAGAGGCGACGCGGTTCGCCCAACTTCGCCAGGCCGATCGAGGACTATCTAGCAGCCTCCGGCTGATCCCGCCGCTCCGCCGACATGATCGGCGGAGCGGTGGCGTTCACGAGGCCGATCGCCTCAGTTCTGGGACGCGATCCCGTTCACCCACCGGAAGTAGGGCACGTTGAGGCGCAGCGCGACGTTGGCCGAACTCGTCTCGGCGATGTTGATGCCGATGATGTGCCGTTCCTTGGTGTCGCCGTTGAACTCGTAGACGGCCGAGCCGCTCGACCCGGGATAGGTGTCGCACAGGTAGGTGAAGTTGTTCACCGATGCGGTACCGGGATCGATGTCGCAGTTCGTCGCCCACATGGTGCTCACCGGCTTGTCGCCGGGGTAGCCGACGATGTTGGCGCGCAGCGCGTAGACCGGATCGTAGGCCGAATAGCCCATCCAACCGACCGCATCGCCGGCCGGCGCGTCGAGGATCAGGATGCCCAGGTCCCAGGGCACGACCGAGCCGTAGAAGCCCTTGTAGTTCGAGATGTAGCCTTCAAGGATGTGGGCGTCTGTGAAGCCGTACTTACCGTAAGGCGCGTTGCCCTGCCCGTTCAGCCCCGGATAGAACTCGTAGTCGGCAAGCCAGCCACCTTCGTCGTGGTTGTAGAGGCAGTGGGCGGCGGTGATGACCGTCCTCTTGCCGATCAGAGTGCCCGAGCAGATGCTCCACTGGCCGTCCTTGGTCATCGACCAGATCTGGCCGATCGTGTTGAACGGATAGGCCTTGGTCTGCGTGACCTGCACGCGGTCGTCCTCGCCGAACACCTGGCGGGAGTCTTCGGCGAATGCCGGGTCTTCCGTCATGCCGGGCTTCTCGGTGGCGGGCGCCGACGTGCCCGACAGAGCGCCTTCGATGGCCGTCTTGAGCTCGTCGCTCGGCGCCGTCGTCGCATCGCCGGACCGCGAGCGCGTGGTAAACGCACGTTCCATCTCCGCGCCGTCCGGAAAGGACAGGTCGCGCGAGGCTTCGCTGTCGTCCAGCTTCGGCGCGAGGTCGACGACCGACCGGCTCGCGAGGTCCGGCATCTCGAGCGAGGCGCGGGGCGCCTCTCCCGTACCGGAGTTGCCGGATGCGCTCTGCGCATGGGCAAGCGTGGCGGGGATGCCGACGGCCGAGATTGTCAGCGCCAGCATCGTCGTATTGAAAAATTTCATGAAAACAGTTCTCCCAAGCCCTTCGAAGTGGAACACTACTCCCAATAGTGTCCTTATCGTGATCCCTGAAAAATGCCGCGATGGCAAGCGCCCACGAACAGAGTTTCGGAAACCTGCCAAGCATCGGGCGCCGCATTTATTCCTCAATGGTCCTGACAAATCGCTTTCGTTCGGCCGCGCCCCGGTTTTAGATGTCCGGCATCGGACGCCGCGGGGTGGGGTCCATCACGGCAACGAAGTCTCAGGAGGTAACTTTGATTCGATCATCCAAACTGACCAGGGGCGCCGTTGCTGCGGCATTGGCGGTAGGTGCTTTCACAATATCTAATTTAGCTTTCGCGCAGGACTCTTCCGTTGCGGCAGCCGCAAAACCGGAAAGCTCGCCCATGAGCCGCGTCGCGGCGGCCAGGAAGGCGGCGCGCGAGAGCGGGGAGGACAGCCGCGTCATCGGCGGGACGCCGGCCGAGGAAGGTGCCTGGCCGTTCCAGGTCGCGCTGCTGATCAGCGACTATCTCGACGAGAACCCGGCCACGCAGCTCGACGCGCAGTTCTGCGGCGGCAGCCTGATTTCACCCGAATGGGTGCTGACGGCAGCCCATTGCCTCTTCGAGTACGGACAGGTGGTCGACCCGCGCGGCGTCACGGTGCTGGTCGGAGCCACGCATCTGGCGGGCGGCGAGCGTATCCAGGCCGCCGAGATCATTCCGCACGAGAACTACGACGCGGCGGGCTTCGACAACGACCTAGGCCTCATCCGGCTTTCCAAACCGGCCAGCCAGGCCGCGATCAAGCTCACCCCGTCCGACGTGCCGACGGGCAATGCCATGGTCACCGGGTGGGGAAAGATGGCCAATGGCGGTTTTCCGGAAAACCTGATGCAGGCCGATGTGGAACTGGTCGCCAACGAGGCCTGCAACTCCGGCATCAAGAGCATCTATGCCCGCGACTTCGAATCGGTGCTGCGCAATTTCAGCCAGCGCATGCGCGTGAGCGAGGAAGGCATCCAGAGCGCCAAGCAGTATATCGTCCAGAGCATGTCCGATCCGCTGACCGGCAACATGATCTGCGCAGGCGTTTCGAGCGGCGCGCGTGATGCTTGCAACGGCGACAGCGGCGGGCCGCTGTTCATGACCGGCGACGGCGGGCAGGTGCAGGTCGGCATCGTGAGCTGGGGCGAGGGCCCGCTCGATTCCAACATCGCCTGCGGCCACGAGAACGCCTACGGCGTCTACACGCGCGTGGCGAACTATCGCGACTGGATCGGCTCCAAGACCGGCGTGAAGTAGCGCGGCGCCGCGCGGACAAAAGAAAGGTCCGGATCGGCGTCGCCGGTCCGGGCCTTTTTCTTTTTCCTTGCCGTGTGGACGGTCACGCGACCTGGCGTGCCAGCGCGCATTGCGACCACAGGTCGGACAGCGCGCGGACCAGATGGTCGATGTCGGCGTCGGTGTGCAGCGGCGACGGGGTGATCCTGAGCCGCTCGGTCTTGCGCGGCACGGTCGGATAGTTGATCGGCTGGACGTAGATGCCATAGTTGTCGAGCAGCAGGTCCGACAGCCATTTGCACTTGGCCGCGTCGCCCACCATAACCGGCACGATGTGGCTGGGGTTCGGCATGGTGGGGATGCCGATGGCGTCGAGCCGCGACCGCACCTTGCGCACCCGGTCCTGATGCCGCGCGCGCTCGAAGGGGCTCTGCTTGAGATGCCGGATCGAGGCCAGCGCGCCGGCCGCCACGTGCGGCGGCAGGGCGGTGGTGAAGATGAAGCCGGAGGCGAAGGAGCGGATGAAGTCGCACAGCGCCGCCGAGCCGGTGATGTAGCCGCCGACCACGCCGAAGGCCTTGCCCAGCGTGCCCTCGATCAGGGTGACGCGGTCCATCAGGCCCTCGCGCTCGGCGATGCCGCCGCCGCGCGGCCCGTAGAGGCCGACCGCATGCACCTCGTCGAGATAGCTCATGGCGCCGTGCTTTTCGCAGACGTCGAGAATGTCGGCGATCGGCGCGATGTCGCCGTCCATCGAATAGACGCTCTCGAAGGCGACGATCTTGGGACGTTCCGGCCCGTACTCCGACAGGATACGGTCGAGGTCCTCGACGTCGTTGTGCTTCCAGATGCGGCGCTCGGCCTTGGACTGGCGGATGCCCTCGATCATCGAGGCGTGGTTGCCGGCGTCCGACACGATGACGCAATCGGGGATGTTGGCGCCCAGCGTGGAAAGGGCTGCCCAGTTCGACACGTAGCCGGAGGTGAACAGCAGCGCCGCCTGCTTGCCGTGCAGGTCGGCAAGTTCGCGCTCCAGCATGACGTGGTAATGGTTGGTGCCCGAGATGTTGCGCGTGCCGCCGGCACCGGCGCCGCATTTGTCCAGCGCCTCGTGCATGGCCGAGATCACCCTGGGGTTCTGGCCCATGCCGAGATAGTCGTTCGAGCACCACACGGTGACCTCGCGCGTCTCGCCGCCGACATGGCGCGTCGCGCGCGGAAACGACCCGGCATGGCGCTCGAGATCCGCAAACACCCGATAGCGCCCCTCCTCGTGGAGGTCGTTGAGCTTCGTGGCGAAAAAGGCTTCGAAGTTCATTCGTCTTTTCTCCTTGGAATTCTTCTAACCTTGATCGCCGGGCTTGTCTCCCCCGTCCGGCGCGTCAAATCGCACCACGCGCAAGGGAAGGACAGGTGGGCACGAGGCACGTTCCATCAGCGGGTAACAAGTCCCCCAGGCGGTTACCTTGATTTCGCTCAATCTTCTGTTGAACCGGTCACACGCGAACAGGCGAGGTAGCCGTTTGTTGTGCCAATGCGTCCGCCCTGTGTCGTCGCGACTATATCCACGTAACCACGCGGTGATCCGGCGGGTGGACCATGCGCACATATGTGATGGCGCGCTCGGCGATCCAGGTCGCCCGCTCGGCCACGAACACGGCCTCGCCGGGGTCGAGATCGAGCGCACGGGCTTCCTCCGAACCCGCGCGCGCGGCGCCGAACGAGAACTGGGCCCGCGAGAATGGCGCGTTGGCGACGAGCCATTCATTGGGGCTCGCCGTCTCGAAATCCTCCGAGCCGGCCGCCGGGACTGCCGCGAGATTGATCCAGCGGTCCTCGTACTGATAGGGCCGTTCGTCGGCCAGATGCAGGCAGCGCACATGCAGCGCCGGCGCCCCGGCCGGGAGCCCGAACCGCTCCTGCAGCCAGACGGGCGCGTGCTCGACCGCCCGCTTCAGCAGGCGGTATTCGTAAGCCGATCCCGACGCTTCGATCTCAGTCCTGACGAGTGGGATGGCGAAGCGGGCCTCGCGCACGGGATGCAGCGCGACGCGGGTGCCGGACTTGCGCTTGCGCTCGATCAGCCCCGATCGCGCGAGTTCCTGCAGCGCGCGGTTGACGGTGGCGCGCGCCGCGCCGAATTCCGCCGCCAGCGCCTCTTCTCCAGGCATGGTCTCTCCGGGCTCCCAGACCCGCCGCGAGATGCGCCGCTCCAGCTCCGACTTGATGTCGCGGAACGAATTGCGCCGCATTCGCCCTAGATCCGGGAAAGGACGTTGCGGACGGCGGAGGCATAGCGGCCCGCGATCCCCTCGTGCCCGGCATGGCGGCCGTCGCGGACGCAATGGCGACCTGCCGACCACACGTCGGTTACCGAGAGGTTCGACCCAGCGAAGATCCAGCCGTCGAGGAGGCGGTCGCCGACAAGTCCAAAAAGCCCGTCGCGCTCCGTGTTTAGCGCGACCAGATCCGCCCACCTGCCGGTCTCGATCGCGCCGCAGTCCCGCCCCAGCGCCTGTGCGCCGCCGGCCAGTGCCCGTTCGTAGAGGTTCCGGCCGGCAGATTCGTTGGCGCCGGCCAGGACCACCCGGGCGCGGTCGCGCAGGCGCTGCGAATATTCGAGCTGGCGCAGTTCGCCCGCGACCGAGATCCGGATGTTGGAATCCGAGCCGATGCCGAACTGCCCGCCGCCGTCCAGAAACCGCGCGCCGTCGAAGATCCCGTCGCCGAGATTGCCCTCGGTGACGGGGCAGAGCCCGGCCACGGCGCCCGTGCCGGCAAGCTGCCCGGTCTCCCCCGGCGTCATGTGCGTGCAGTGGATCAGACACCAGCGCGCGTCGACATCATGATTGTCGAGGAGCCACGTCATCGGCCGCGCGCCGAAGACCGCGAGTGTCTCCTCGATCTCCTTTTCCTGTTCCGCGATGTGCATGTGGAAGGGACCGGCGGACCGGGCCGCGAGGTGCCTGAGATCGTCCGGCCCCACCGCGCGCAGCGAATGCGGCGCGGTGCCGAGCGCCGTATCATGGGGAAGCGGGGCCAACGCTTCTCCCGCCCGCTCGTGCAGCCGCACGAACCGATCGAGATCGTTGCCGAAGCGCAGCTGCCCGCCGGCGAGGGGCCGTCCGTCGACGCCGCCCTGCGCGTAATGAACCGGCAGCAGCGTCAGCCCGATGCCCGTCTCCGCGGCCGCAGCCGCGATGCGCGTGGAAAGCTCGCCGAGATCTTCGTAGGGCGAGCCGCCCGGCTGGTGGTGCAGGTAATGGAACTCTGCGATTGCGCCGAAACCGGCCTCCTGCATCTCCATGAAGGCGAAGGCGGCGATCGCCTCGAGCTCGTCCGGCGTCAATACGTCGAGGAAGCGGTACATGATCTCGCGCCAGGTCCAGAAGCTGTCGCGCCCCGAGGGGCCGCGCGCCTCAGACAACCCCGCCATGGCGCGCTGGAAAGTGTGACTGTGAAGGTTGGAGATGGCCGGCAGCAGGACCGGAACGCGCACGTCGGTGGGCGTCGCGGTTGCACCCGTCAGGACGCCGGCTATGCGGCCGTCCGCGCCGATCTCCACCCGCACGTCCTGCGCCCATCCGGAGGGAAGGAGCGCGGTGACCGCGTATATCGCACTCTTTCCGTTCGTTGGCCCCGAGCTCCGCGTCTGGGTTCCCTGAAGTGAGCCGCCCTCGTGCATCGTCGTCCCTGCGCTCCCTTGACTTATTATGTCTATACATAATAGCCTCCTTTGCGGATTTGAAAACAGCCATTTCTCGGAAGTGCCCGTGCGCAGGATTCTCACAGACCTGACCATTGCGACCATGGAGCCCGGCGGGCCTGCCTACGGGCTCGTGGAGCGCGGCGCCGTCGGAGTGGAGGACGGAACGATCGCGTGGGTCGCGGGCGAGGGAGGGGCGCCGTCGGATTGGCGCGGTGTCGACGTGGAAGACTTCAGCGGCCGCCTGATGACCCCGGCGCTGGTCGACTGCCACACCCACATCGTCTTCGGCGGAAACCGCGCGCGCGAGTTCGAGATGCGCCTCGAAGGCGCGACCTACGAGGAGATCGCGCGCGCCGGCGGCGGCATCGTGTCGACGGTGGCCGCCACGCGGGCATTGTCGGAGGACGAGCTCGTCGACGCCGCCCTGCCGCGCCTCGACCGGCTGATCGGCGAAGGCGCCGGCACGGTCGAAATCAAGTCCGGCTACGGGCTGACGATCGAGGACGAACTGAAGATGCTGCGCGCCGCGCGCCGACTCGGCGAACTCCGCCCGGTACGCATCAGGACCAGCTACCTCGCCGCACACGCGCTGCCGCCGGAATACAAGGGCCGCGCCGACGCCTATCTCGGCGAGGTGGTGCTGCCCGGCATGGAGGCCGCGACGGCCGAGGGCCTCGTGCACGCCGTCGACGGCTTCTGCGAGACCATCGCCTTCACCCCCGACGAGATGCGCCGCGTCTTCGACAAGGCGCGGACGCTCGGTCTCCCGATAAAACTCCACGCCGAGCAACTGTCCGACCTCGGCGGCGCAAAGCTCGCCGCCTCCTTCGGAGCGCTGTCGGCTGACCATCTCGAATATCTCGGCGAGGACGGTGTGGCGGCGATGGAAGAGGCCGGTTCGGTCGCGGTGCTCCTGCCCGGCGCGTTCTATTTCCTGCGCGAGAAGAAGCTGCCGCCGGTGGCCCAACTCAGGGCTGCAGGGGTCCCCATCGCACTTGCCACCGACTGCAACCCCGGCTCCTCGCCGATGACCTCGCTGCTGCTTGCCATGAATATGGGCTGCACCTTCTTCCGCCTGACTCCGGAGGAGGCGCTCGCCGGCGTCACCCGCAACGCCGCCCGCGCACTCGGCCTCGCCGACGAGATCGGCACGATCGAACCGGGCAAGCGCGCCGAATTCGCTATCTGGGACGTCGACCACCCCGCCGAACTCGCCTACCGCATCGGCGACAATCCCCTGCACCGAAGGATTGTCGCATGACCATCAACCTCAACCCCAGTTCCGTCCCGCTCTCGACCCTCGAACGCCTTTACCGCTCCGGCGAACCTGCGCGGCTGGACGATGCCTTCCGGCGCGGCATCGCGGCGGCCGCCGCGCGGATCGGCGAAATCGCGGGCGGCCGGGAAGCCGTCTACGGTATCAATACCGGCTTCGGGAAACTGGCGAGCGTGCGCATAGCACCCGACGATCTCGCCACGCTGCAGCGCAACCTCATCCTGTCGCACTGCTGCGGCGTCGGGCAGCCACTCGGTGCCGACATCGTGCGGCTGATCATGGCGCTCAAGCTCGTCTCCCTCGGCCGCGGCGCTTCGGGCGTGAAGCCGGCCACGGTCGAACTCATCGAAGCGATGCTGGAGCGCGGCGTGGTCCCGGTGATCCCGGAAAAGGGGTCGGTCGGCGCCTCGGGCGATCTTGCCCCGCTCGCCCACATGGCCGCCGCGATGATCGGCGAGGGCGAGGCTCTCTTCGGCGGCGAGCGGATGCCGGCGCGCGATGCGTTGGCAAAGGCCGGACTTGAGCCGATCGTGCTCGCCGCCAAGGAAGGCCTGGCGCTGATCAACGGCACCCAGGTCTCGACCGCGCTGGCGCTGGCCGGCCTCTTCCGCGCCCACCGCGCGGCCAACTCGGCACTGATCACCGGCGCGCTGTCGACCGACGCCGCCATGGGCTCGTCCTCCCCCTTCGTGGAGGAGATCCACACGCTGCGCGGCCATGCCGGCCAGATCGAGACGGCCGCCTCGTTGCGGGCGCTGATGGCCGGCTCGGAGATCCGAGAGAGCCACCGCGACGGCGACGAGCGTGTGCAGGACCCCTATTGCATCCGCTGCCAGCCGCAGGTTGACGGCGCCTGCCTCGACCTGTTGCGCATGGCGGCGCGCACGCTGGAGATCGAGGCCAACGCGGTCACCGACAACCCGCTGGTGCTGTCGAGCGGCGACGTGGTCTCCGGCGGCAATTTCCACGCCGAGCCGGTCGCCTTCGCCGCCGACCAGATCGCCATCGCGGTATGCGAGATCGGCGCCATCGCGCAGCGCCGCGTGGCGCTGCTGGTCGACCCGAAGCTCTCCTACGGCCTCCCGCCCTTCCTGGCGAAGAATGCCGGACTGAACTCGGGCCTGATGATCGCCGAGGTGACCTCGGCCGCGCTGATGAGCGAGAACAAGCAGATGGCGTTTCCGGCTTCGGTCGATTCCACGCCGACCTCGGCCGACCAGGAGGACCATGTGTCGATGGCTTGCCACGGCGCGCGCCGGCTCTTGCAGATGACCGACAACCTCTTCGGAATCGTCGGCATCGAGGCGGTGACCGCCGCGCAGGGCATCGATTTCCGCGCACCGCTGAAGACGGGAACGGAATTGCTCAAGGCGCACGCCGCCATCCGCGCCGTGGTGCCGACGCTGGAGGTGGACCGCTACATGGCGCCGGACCTGGAGGCGGCGGTTGAACTGGTTCGCAACGGTAGGCTGAACGCCAGCGTGGGCGAGGGACTGCTGCCGGGGCTGGAAGGATGACACCCATGAATCCCGTCGAAATCACCCGCGGCACTTCCCCCGTCATCCTGGGGCTGCCGCACACCGGAACCCATGTCCCGCCCGACATCCGCGAGCGCCTCAACGACGAAGGCAAAAAACTCCGCGACACCGACTGGCACATCCACACGCTCTATGACGGTCTTCTGCCTGCGGCCACCACGGTGCGCGCAACCTTCCACCGATACGTCATCGACGCCAACCGCGACCCGTCCGGCGAGAGCCTCTATCCCGGGCAGACCACGACGGGACTGATTCCCCGCATCGACTTCGACGACCAGCCGATCTGGCGCGAGGGCATGGAGCCCGACGAAGCGGAGACGGCGCGGCGGGTGCGCGAATTCCACGCGCCGTATCACGCCGCGCTCGCCGCCGAGATCGCGCGGGTGAAGGCACAGCACGGCATCGCCGTTCTCTACGACTGCCACTCCATCCGGCCGGTGATCCCCTATCTGTTCGAAGGCGTGCTGCCGGATTTCAACGTCGGCACAGACAACGGCCGAACCTGCGATCCGCGCATCGAGCAGGCGACCTTCGGCGTCTGTGAGCGCGCCGAGGGCTACACGTCGATCCTGAACGGCCGCTTCCGCGGCGGCTGGGCGACGCGCCACTATGGCCGGCCGGAAGAGGGCGTGCACGCCATCCAGATGGAGCTGACGCAGTCGACCCATCTCGCCGACACCGCCGAAACCTTCGCCTACGACCCGGCGAGGGCAGGGCGGCTGCGGCCCCATCTCGCCGAAATCCTGACATCCATCGAGGCCATCGCCTACCAGATCGCCGGAGCCCGCTCATGACCAACCCCCGCCACAACATCCGCGAGGTTCGCGCGCCGCACGGCACGGAGCTGAACGCGAAGAGTTGGCTGACGGAAGCGCCGCTCAGGATGCTCATGAACAATCTCGACCCCGACGTGGCGGAAAATCCCAACGAACTTGTCGTCTACGGCGGCATCGGCCGCGCAGCGCGGACGTGGAATGACTTTGATTCGATCGTGGCGACGCTGAAGACACTGAACGAAGACGAAACGCTGCTCGTCCAGTCCGGCAAACCGGTCGGCGTCTTCCGCACCCATGCCGACGCCCCGCGCGTCCTGATCGCCAATTCCAACCTCGTTCCGCACTGGGCCGACTGGGACCATTTCAACGAGCTCGATAAGAAAGGGCTCATGATGTACGGCCAGATGACGGCCGGCTCGTGGATCTACATCGGAACGCAGGGAATCGTTCAGGGCACCTACGAGACCTTCGTCGAAGCCGGGCGGCAGCACTACGGCGGCGACCTCAAAGGTAAGTGGATACTAACGGCTGGCCTCGGCGGCATGGGGGGCGCGCAGCCACTGGCGGCCGTCATGGCCGGCGCCTCCTGTCTGGCTATCGAGTGCGACGAGACCCGCATCGATTTCCGCTTGCGCACCCGCTATCTGGACGAGAAGGCGACGACGCTCGACGAGGCGCTGGCCATGATCGAGCGCTGGACGAAGGCCGGCGAGGCGAAGTCGGTCGGGCTGCTCGGCAACGCCGCGGAGATCGTGCCGGAACTGGTCCGGATCATGGGCAATGGCGGCATTCGCCCCGACATGGTGACCGACCAGACCTCGGCGCACGATCCGCTCAACGGCTACCTGCCGAAAGGCTGGACCATCGGCGAGTGGAAGGCCAGGCGCGAGAGCGATCCCAAGGCGGTGGAGGCGGCGGCGCGCCACTCCATGCGCGAGCATGTCGAAGCCATGGTCGCTTTCTGGAATGCCGGCGTTCCGACGCTGGACTACGGCAACAACATTCGTCAGGTGGCGAAGGACGAGGGTTTCGAGAATGCCTTCGCCTTTCCAGGGTTCGTGCCGGCTTACATAAGGCCGCTTTTCTGCCGCGGCGTCGGGCCGTTCCGCTGGGCGGCCCTTTCCGGTGATCCGGAGGACATCTACAGGACCGACGCGAAGGTGAAGGAACTGCTGCCTGACAACGAACATCTCCACCGCTGGCTCGACATGGCGCGCGAGCGCATCGCGTTCCAGGGCCTGCCGGCGCGCATCTGCTGGGTCGGTCTCGGCGACCGCCACAGGCTGGGCCTTGCCTTCAACGAGATGGTGGCGAGCGGCGAATTGAAGGCGCCGGTCGTCATAGGCCGCGACCACCTCGATTCCGGCTCCGTCGCCTCGCCAAACCGCGAGACCGAGGCGATGAAGGACGGTTCCGACGCCGTTTCCGACTGGCCGCTGCTCAACGCGCTGCTCAACTGCGCTTCGGGCGCCACCTGGGTCTCGCTCCACCACGGCGGTGGCGTCGGCATGGGCTTCTCGCAGCACGCCGGCATGGTCATCGTCGCTGACGGCACGCCGGAAGCGGCGCGCCGGCTGGAGCGGGTGCTGTGGAACGACCCGGCCACGGGCGTCATGCGCCACGCCGATGCGGGCTACGACGACGCGCTCGACTGCGCCCGCGAGAAGGGCCTGCGCCTGCCGGGCATTCTAGGCAAATGACATGCCGCGGGGAGGGCGATTTCCATGTCTATCCTGGAAACCTCCCATCTTCGCCTGCGGCTTTTCCGGCCGGACGATTTCGACGACCTCGCCCGCATCTATGCCGATCCGGAGGTGCGGCGATACTTTCCCGACGGCACGCTGGACAGAACGCAGACGAAGGAGGAACTCGACTGGTCCATCGCCGGCGGTGACGGGGACCGACCCGGTTTCGTGCTGCATGCGCTGATCGAGCGGCGGTCGGAAAGGCTGATCGGCCGCGCCGGCTTGCTCTCGTGGGAGATCGACGGCGCGCTGGAGGTGGAAATCGCCTACCTCGTCGACAGGTCTTTCTGGCGTCGGGGATATGGCGGGGAAATCGCGCGGGCGCTGGTTCGGCATGGCTTCGAGACGCTCGGTCTCCACCGGCTCATCGCCCTCATTCATCCGAACAACACGGCATCGATCCGGACGGCTGAACGCGCCGGTCTGCGGCTCGAGCGCCAGACGACCGTCGAGGGATCTCCCTGCCTGATCTATTCCATCTCGCGCTCGCCGCCGTTGCCGCTTCCGGACGGTCGATACGGATGATAGGTCTTCCCCGATCATATGAACGGAGGAGGACCACATGACGAAGAGCCCTGACGAACTCGGCATCGAACTGCGCAGGAAAATGTTCGGCGCGGCCGGCGCCGAACAGCAGATCGAGAAGGCCAGCGACTTCACGCAGCCGATGCAGGACATCGTCACCCGCATTTGCTTCGGCGAGGTGTGGCAGCGGCCGGGCCTCGGCACGCGCGAGCGCTCGATGATCACGCTGGCCATGCTTGCCGCGCTGGGCAAGGAGCCGGAGCTCAAGGTCCATGTTCGCGGCGCGATTGCCAATGGCGTAACGAAAGAAGAGATCCGCGAGATCCTGATCCACTCCTTCCTCTATTGCGGCATCCCCGCCATGGTTGGCGGCCTGCGCGCCGCCGAATCCGTCCTCGGCGATCTGGGCGTGGAGTAGGCGCGATGGAGAGGATCGGCTTCGTCGGCATCGGCAACATGGGGCGGCCGATGACGGCCAACATCGTGAAGTCGGGCTTTCCGCTGACGCTCTACGACGCGAATGTGGAGGCCGCCCGCGCGCATGCGGCGGAGATCGGCGCCAATGCCGCGGCCTCGCTCGCCGAGCTCGGCGCGGCGAGCGACATCGTCGTCACCATGCTTCCCAACGGCAAGATCGTGCGCGAGGTCATGCTGGAAGCCGAAGGCGGCCTGGCGTCGATTCTGAAGTCCGGCGCACTGCTCGTCGACATGAGTTCGTCCGATCCGATCGGCAGCCGCGACCTCGGTCCGCTTCTGGCCGATCGCGGCATCGGCTTCGTCGATGCGCCGGTCTCGGGTGCTGTCCCGAGGGCCGTCGCGGGAACGCTGACCATCATGCTGGGCAGCGACGATCCGGCATTGTCGCAACGCGCCAAGCCGGTACTGCTTGCGATGGGAAACCGCATCTTCGACACTGGGCTGCTCGGCTCCGGCCATGCCATGAAGGCGCTCAACAATTTCGTCGCAGCGGCAGGCTTTGCCGCCGTCGCCGAGGCGCTCATCCTCGCCGGCCGTTTCGGCCTCGATCCGAAGGTCGCTGTCGAGATAATGAACGTCTCGACCGGCCGCAACTTCTCCACCGAGAACGTGTTCGGCCAGCACGTGCTGTCGGGAGACTTCGCCACCGGCTTCGCGCTCGGCCTGCTGGCCAAGGACGTCGGCATCGCCGCAGGCCTTGCCACCGCGCTGGACAAACCGCTGCCGATCGTGGCGGAGACCGATCGCTGGTGGCAGGCGGCGCTCCAGCGTCTCGGCGGCACCGTCGACCACTCCGCCGCCTTCAAGGCCTGGAAAGGAGAGGACTGACCGTGCCCGTTACCATCTACGGCATCAGGAACTGCGACACGATGAAGAAGGCCCGCGCCTGGCTCGACGGCCACGGCGTCGCCTACGCCTTCCACGACTACAAGACCGCCGGCCTAGACGAAGCCCGCCTGCAGGGCTGGATCGACGACCTCGGCTGGGACGTCCTCCTCAACCGCGCCGGCACCACCTTCCGCAAGCTCCCCGAGGGCGAGAAGTCCGATCTCGACGCGGAGAAGGCGAAACGCCTGATGCTTGCGCAGCCGTCCATGATCAAGCGCCCGGTGGTCGACGTGGACGGGCGGTTGATAGTGGGGTTCAAGCCGGAGATGTACGAGGGGACGGTGGAAGGGTAGGGCCCCCAACGCCCGTCGCCGACAACTGGCGACAGCACCTCCACCTTTCGTCATCCCAGGGCGAAGCCGGAGCGTTAGCGGAGGCGCAGACCCTGGGATCCATGCCTGAGCATCGCGGCAGCGTGGGGTGGTGCAGGGAACGCACTCGGTACCGAAGCGTCGCAAAACCGCTTAGGTCCTCTTTCACCTCACCTTCGTCACCTCTCAGGCCTGGATCCTCGGCTCTCCCTCCGCTTCGCTCCGGTCGGCCGAGGATGACGAAGAGGAGGGTGCGCACTCCAATCGGAGCTCTATTCCGGTCATGACAATTGATTGCCTACAACGTTCAACCCTCCACGCCGCCGACGGTTGTGGACGGCACTCTCACCTTCGTCATCCCAGGGCGAAGCCGGAGCGGCAGCGGAGGCGCAGACCCTTGGATCCATGCCTGAGCATCGCGGACAGGTGAGGTCGCGGAGGAAACCGCCCGCTCCGCCACCCCGCCCGTCGTCACCTCTCAGGCCTGGACTCTCCTTTCGCTGCGCTCCAGTCGGCCGAGGATGACGAAGCGGAGGGGAGACAGGTGTGGACGAGACCGGCGCCCACCCCAGTTGGATCAAAGACTTCCATGAATTCCATCCACGCGCTAGCCACCGGCGCCACACTACCCCCCTGGTCAGCGAAGGACGCGAGATGGACGTGCAGGCGGCGATGATGGACGAAAGGATGCTTCGGCGCGTCATCGCGCTGCTCGTCTCGTTCGCCGCCTTGGCCGAGCGCGCCGCCGGCCGATCCGCGCCGGTTCGCTGGTTCGTGCTCATGATCCTGCGGCACGCCGAGGCGGTGGCGGAGAACTACGTCTGCGAGATGACGGGCATGCGGCTCTTGAAACTCGAAGGGGTCGCGCCGGTCGGCAACGACCCCGACGATGCGCTCAGCCTCGTCGCGCGTTTCTACGCGCTGGCCGCGGCGCTCTGCGCCCTGTTGCCGCTCGTGAGCCTCTTCGACCGCCAATGCGAGGGGCGCCGGCGGGCGTCTGTTCACGCGGTACCGGGCTCCGGCCGCAGCCCAAGCGGCTGGATGCTGGAGCCGCAAGACACCTCCTAAGGCACGCCGCCGACCGCCAACGGTCGCGCATCGTTGCCGATGGCACTGCGCTCTCTTGGCGGGTTCGTCGAGCCAAGAACTCGTCCAGTCAAAAGAACCATGCACCGGCGGTTCGCTTTCGACCCGCATGCCGATTGACGCTTGACATGCAGGTAAATACCTGCATATTATCCTTCAACCAACCGATCGAAGCGATGGACGCAGACAAGGTATTCAAGGCGCTCGCCGACCCGACACGCAGGAAACTGCTGGATCTTCTCGCCGAGAAGAACGGCCGGACGCTCGGCGAGCTTTGCGAGAACCTGGACATGGCGCGGCAATCGGCCACGCAGCACATCGGCATATTGGAAGCAGCCAACCTGGTGAGCACGGTCAGGCGCGGCCGGGAGAAGCTGCATTTCATCAACCCCGTGCCGCTGCACGAGGTCTACGAGCGGTGGGTGCGCAAGTTCGAACGCCAGCGGCTCGCCCTGCTGCACGACCTGAAGAAGGAACTCGAAGGAGAGTGACCATGACCGGTGAGACGATCAGCTTTGTGTATGTTACCTACATCCTCTCCACGCCGCAAAAGGTGTTCGAGGCCATCACGAGGCCGGACGTCGCGCGGCGCTACTGGGGCCACGAGAACGTCTCCGACTGGCAGCCCGGATCGAAGTGGGAGCATGTCCGCGCCAACGACGAGCGCACTGTCGAACTCGTCGGCAAGGTCATCGAGGTCTCCCCGCCCTCGCGCCTCGTCATGAGCTGGGCCAATGCCTCCCAGGCAGACGACCCGTCGAGCTACAGCCGGGTGACATTCGACATCGTCGAATATGACGACATGGTGAGGCTGACCGTCACCCACGACGACCTCGTCGCGGGAAGCGGCATGGCGAACGGAGTCAGCAAGGGCTGGCCGGCGGTTCTCTCCAGCCTGAAGTCGCTGCTGGAAACCGGCCGCGGGCTCGACGTCTTCGCCAAGCCGAAGGCGGCATGAGCCTATTGGCGCGACAGTTTACCGAGCCACAAACCGTAGAGGCGAAACCATGAAGATCGGCGTCATCGGGGTTGGCGAGATCGGCGGAACGCTAGCCACCGGGTGGAGCAGGACGGGCCACGCCGTGCGGGTGGCAAATTCGCGCGGACCCGACGCGGTCCGGACGTTCGCGGATAAAATCGGGGCCGTCGCCGCAGATGTCCGCGGCGCCGTGGAAGGCGCCGAGGTCGTGCTTCTGTCCATGCCGTTTCCCGCCGTGGTGACGTTGCCTGGCGATCTCTTCGATCGGGCGGCGGAAGGCGTCGTGATCATAGATACGGCGAACTACTACCCCGATGTGCGCGATCCCCGCATTCCGGAGATCGACGCCGGAATGCCCGAGAGCGTCTGGGTATCGCGGCAACTCGGGCGGCCCATCATCAAGGCGTTCAACAGCATCATGTTTTACGCACTTTCCGAACTGGGAAAGCCCAAAGGGTCGCCGGACCGGCTGGCAATCCCCGTGGCGGGTGATGATGCCCGAGCCAAGCAAGTCGTCATGACACTGGTGGACGAGGTGGGTTTCGATCCGGTCGATGGCGGTTCGCTGGAGGAATCGTGGCGGCAGCAGCCTTCGACGCCCGCCTATTGCTGCGATTATGACGTAGCCAGGACGCTGCAGGGGATCAGGGCAGCGATCAAGGGTAGGGCGGAGACGATCCGCGACGGCGCTTGGAGGGAGAAGTACGGCAGGCTGTTCGCCGGCAACCCCACCTACGCAGACGTCCATCCCGAGATCATCGCAATGAACCGTTCGTTCAACCCACTTTAGACCGGGGTCTCCGGGCTTCTACCGCTTCACACCGAATACGACTTCGGCAGGCCGGCACCGGGCTGGTTCCTGCAATTGAGATCGTGCGACCTATCGGAAGGAAAACGACGATGACCAAGCCATACACCGGCGGATGCGCGTGCGGCGCGATCCGCTACGAGACGAGCCACGAACCGATCTTCCAGAACCATTGCCAGTGCATGGATTGCCAGAAACGAAGCGGTACCGGGCACGGCTCCTATCTCACTTTCCCGAACCGCGCGGAAATGAAGATCACGGGCGAGGCGGCGAACTGGCGTGTTGCCGGCGACAGCGGCAATGACAAGTTCCACGCCTTCTGTCCGGCCTGCGGCACGCCGGTCTACCTGACGTTCGCGGCCATGCCCGAGATCATCGCGGTCCATGCCGCAAGCCTCGACGATCCCGGCCGGTTCGCGCCGCAGGTCGTCACCTATGCCAGCCGGGGCCACACCTGGGACCGGATGGACCCCGCACTACCGGCATTCGAGACGATGCCGACGGGTTAAACTTGGGCGAGGGTGACGATGACACCGCTAGATGGTGAGGGGGTTGTTGTTGACGCCTTCACCCGCCCGCGAACGTCACCTTCACCCCACGCTGGCGAAAATAGGCCTGCATCAGCTTCCGGCCTGACCGATTGCCTTGCGCCAGCTTGGCGGGGTCGAACACGGCCTCCTTCTGCCCCTCCCGCGCCATCGCGGCCTTCAGGGTCGCGATGTGCTCATCGAGGTCGGCATTGTCCGCCTGCAGCGATTCGTAGATTCGGTCCGTCGCCTCGGCCACAGTCGGTTCGCTCACGCTCATGCTCCTTGCTTGTCCGGCCGGCGGTTAGCACGGCTTCGTCGCGGCCGGAAGCGGGGAAGATCTTACACCCATTCGCCCTTGCGCATCACCGGCTCGCTCGATCCGTCGGCAGCGATGCCGTCGACGTCGATCTCACCCGAGCCGATCATCCAGTCGATGTGGATGAAGCTCTTGTTGCCGCCGGCGGTCGCGATCGCCTCGGCATCCATCAGTGCGCCGTTCCTGAAGCACTTCGAGTAGCACTGGCCGAGGGCGATGTGGCTGGCCGCGTTCTCGTCGAACAGGGTGTTGTAGAACAGGAGCCCGCTCTGCGAGATCGGCGAGGAGTGCGGCACCAGCGCGACCTCGCCCAGACGCCGCGCGCCCTCGTCGGTGTCGAGAACCTTCTCCAGCACGTCCTGCCCGCGCGTGGCCTTCGCCTCCACGATGCGGCCTTCCTCGAAGCGCACCTCGATGCCGTCGATCAGCGTGCCCTGGTAGGAGAGCGGCTTGGTGCTGACCACGCGACCGTCCACGCGCCGCGCATGCGGGGTGGTGAACACCTCTTCGGTCGGGATGTTGGGATTGCAGGTGATGCCGTTCTTGGCCGTCGAGGCGCCGCCGTGCCATTCGTGCCCATCGGCGAGGCCCACCGTGAGGTCGGTGCCAGGGCCGCTGAAACGCAGCGCGGAAAAATTCTTGCCGTTCAGCCATTCGGTGCGGGTGCGCAGCGCGGCGTTGTGCGCGGCCCAGGCCGAGACCGGATCGTCATTGTCGACGCGCGAGGCGGCGAAGATCGCCTCGGCGAGCTTGGCCACCGCCACGTCCTCTTCGTCGCCGGGAAAGACGACCTTGGCCCAGGAAGGGTTCGGATAAGACACGATGTTCCAGTTGATGTCGAACACGAACTATGGCAGCGGCAATCCACAGTGAGCAACATCGGGCACCAGGAAAAGCGTTCATTAAGAGGGGGTTACAGGCGCGCAGGCCAAGTCCGTTCAACATCGAACAACATCGACCAACATCGAGCAACATACACCAAATGTATGAAAGCGCCTTGCAGGTGGGTGTTTCGTGTTGTATGTTATCATACATTTACAACTATGACGGGCAGACGTAGATGGGCCGGTTGAACAAGCTGACCGACAAGCAGGTGAGGGCAGCAAAGACTGGGCTTCACGGGGACGGATCAGGCTTATTCCTGCGGGTGCAGGGCGACGCCCGCTCATGGGTGTTCATCTATCAACGCGAGAAGCGCCGTCGAAATATGGGTCTTGGTTCGTACCCGACTGTATCGCTCGCACTGGCTAGGGAGTTCGCATCTGTTGCACGTGAACAGATTGCCCGTGGCTTAGATCCTCTGGACGAACGCAAGCGCGCAAACCCGCCGACGTTCGAAGTGATGGCTCTGCAATTTGTCGACGCGAACGCCCCGAACTGGACGCCGAACGTCACCGAACGCTATCGGTCATTCATCGCGAAACACCTCGCCGCTCTGAATCCCATGACTGTTGACAAAATCGATACCCCCCACATCGTCGCTACACTCAAGCCGCTTTGGGGCACGCCTACCGGGGCCTATGTGCGCAGTGCGATCGAACGCATCTTAAATTATGCCACGGTGAGCGGCTATCGCGCCGAGGGTCCGAACCCCGCACGTTTCAAAGGGCATATAGCCCTTCTGTTGCCCCAGAAACAAAACCCGACGGAACACCATGCGGCGATGCCCTTCGCTGACGTGCCCGCGTACTACAAGCGGCTCTTGGAACGTCGCACCTTTGCTTCTCGTGCCTTGCAGTTCACGATCTTGATGGGCCTGCGGCAAGCCGAGACACGCCTATTGCGTTGGCGCGAAGTCCGAGACGATCACATTGAAATCGAGGCCGAACGCTACAAGACGCGCAAAGCGTTCAGAGCGCCGCTGTCCGCCCCCGCACGTGTCATCCTCGATGCCATGCGTGCGATCAACCCCGACGCGGGGCCGGACGATCTCGTGTTCCCCGGTCGTGACGGCAAGTCGCCGCTATCGCACCGCATCTTCGCGCAGACGATGGACTTCACCGGGGCGAAGGATTTCACCGTTCACGGATTCCGGTCATCGTTTGCCGATTGGGCGTTAAAGCAGGGGAATGCACTGCACGTAGTCGATATGTGTCTCGGGCATCTCGTCGGTTCGAAGGTGTCGCGAGCCTACTTGCGCACCGACATGCTCGATGAACGCCGCTCGATCATTGACGCCTGGGCGGAATACGTTGCTGTCTGATTCAGCTAGGCGAGAACAAAGCTTATCCCTGCCAGACGAAGCGGCGGGTTTCGACCTCATTTCGGTCGTTCAAACGCGATTGCGAGGCGCGCGAAACCTGCCAGTAGCTCCGCGCCGTTTTTGGACTCGAGCGGGGCCATCCCGCTGATTATTGCGGCACTGGCCGACGGCGTAACGCTCGCCAACCAGGGCAGCAGTGCGCGCGCTGACTTGCTACGAGGCGATTGCCGGATATCGAAAGGTCGCTTCCCCACGATCATTTGCATAAACCTCTTCTACTTGCGACCAACACGATAAAAGGGCGTCCACACAGGCAGGATCGAAGTGGGTGCCGGCGTTTTCGGCAAAGTGTCTTTTGACCTCAGAGAGCGGCCAGGGCTTCTTGTAGGGACGCTCTGAAAGGAGTGCGTCGCAGACGTCGGCGACAGCGGTCAGCCTGCCGGAGATTGGAATGTCGTCACCCGAGATTCTGCGCGGATAACCTTTGCCATCCCATCTCTCGTGATGAGACAGCGCTATTTCAGCAGCTAACTGCACCAGCTCGGAGTCGCTTCCGGAGAGAATTTCGTAGCCCCTGAGCGCATGCGTTTCCATCTCCCGCCGTTCGTCGTCATCAAGTTTTCCAGGCTTGTGGAGGATGGCATCAGGGATGGAGATCTTGCCGACATCGTGCATCGGAGACGCCCGGCACAGGTCTTCGACGAAAGTGGGATCAAGCCCCAACTTCTCCGCGACAACTCTGCTAATTTTTGCAACCCGCACGACGTGCTGACCAGTTTGATCATCCCGCAATTCGCCTGCTCGAGACAATCTCTGGATGATCTCTCCCTCACGGGACAAGATCTTGTCAGTGGCAGCACCGATCTCTGAGACCATAGCATTAAAGCTCGCGGCAAGTTGGGCGGTCTCTGAATCTGGTGTTTTGATTGACACCTGACTGTATTTACCAGTGCGCGCCACGTCGTCCATGGCGCGGGTCAATTGGTGCAGCGGGCGGGTGATCGATCGCTGCAGTCGCCATGCAAGCAATAGGCTGGGCACGAGAGCTACGGCCGACCCGACCAGTGCGTATCCAAGCACCGTCCATACCTGGCTAAGTAGGTCACTTTCGGCGATCAATGTGAGTTTGCCGACTTCCTCCCCGCCATCAATGACTGGCGTCGTCACCGCTACAGTATCCGCGAATAGAAGACGCCAAATGTTCTTGCTGGCGAACGTGTCGCCGATATCTACGTCGCTCTCGAGCCGAACAACGGAACCGATGCTCGCTAGCTGCGATCCGTCTCTGTCAATCACCTCCGCGAAGAGTAGATGAGGAATCCGAGCTATGCCTCTCAGAGATTGCTGGACCCCGGCAGCATCATCATCGGCCGTGGCGGCGGATACCGCGGCCCCAAACACCTGCGCGGTTGCCGCCATCGTTTCCCGCTTTTGGAGAAGAAACTGATTGGCCTCGTGCCACATGCTGATCACCGACGCCATCAAGAGCGCGACCCCGAGGGACGATAGAACGAGCCAGGTCAGCTTCGTCTGTATTGAGACCGAAGTTTGCGAACAACGTCGCACAATCACGTGTCGATGCTCCGATGGCGTCAAGATGTAGTGTACACGGACGTCAAGCCCCTGCTTACGGCTGAGTTTCGATGGTTTCTGCGTTCGATCGGGATTAGATCGCAGTAGTTCCGAGGGAACATCATGCCGACAGAGCGTTAAAGGTTCCTCTTGCGGACATCACCGCTTCGCCGTTCCTCGTCAAAGGGCTTCATTCAGCCAGGGAGACGCTGGTGCTGTTCGGGCCAAGTCCTGCAGGGACAGGGACTCTTGAACCTTCATAGTCGGAGTTGAGGACGAGCGTCACCCCATCGGTGACGTCCAGCTGGTAGGCGACTATAGCTGTCCAATCCGACTCGGTACTGAACCGCCCCGGGTTTGCCGGAGGCCATTTGGTTTGAGTCACGCTGCCATGGCCGGTTCTTCCAGCATGGCGTAGTAGCGTGCCTCGGCTTCGGCCGGCGGGATGTTGCCGATGGGCTCCAGCAGCCGGCGATTGTTGAACCAGTCGACCCAGTTCAGCGTTGCGAACTCGACGGCCTCGAAGGAGCGCCAGGGTCCGCGCCGATGGATCACCTCGGCCTTGTAGAGGCCGTTGATGGTTTCGGCGAGAGCGTTGTCGTAGGAGTCGCCGATACTTCCGACGGAAGGCTCGATGCCCGCCTCGGCCAAACGCTCTGTGTAGCGGATGCTGACATATTGAGATCCCCTGTCCGAATGATGCACCAGGCCACCGCGATGAATGGGCCGCCGCTCGTGCAGGGCCTGTTCAAGAGCATCGAGAACGAAGCTCGCATGCGCCGTCCGGCTCACCCGCCAGCCGACGATGCGACGCGCATAGGCGTCGATCACGAAGGCCACGTAGACGAAGCCCGACCAGGTGCTGACGTAGGTGAAGTCCGAGAGCCAGAGCCTGTTCGGCGCCGGGGCATGGAAGACCCGGTTCACATGGTCGCGTGGACATGGCGCGGCCTTGTCCTGGACCGTGGTGCGGATCGGCTTGCCGCGGATGACGCCGTGTAGGCCCACGTCGGCCATTAGCCGCTCGACTGTGCAGCGCGCAACGCCGAAGCCTTCGCGCAGCATCTGACGCCAGACCTTGCGCGCACCATACACCTCGAAGTTCTCGGTGAAGACGCGCTCGATCTCGGGCTTGAGCTCCAGGTCCCGCTTCGCCCGCGCCGACAGCTTCTCGGGATTGGCGCGCTTGGCGACATGGTGGTGGTAGGTCGACGGGGCGATCGGCAGCACCTTGCAGATCGGCTCGACCCCATACGCCTCGCGGTGATCGTCGATGAACGCGATCATCGTTTGAATGGGCGGTCGAGCTCCGCCTGGGCAAAATACGCCGACGCCTTGCGCAGGATCTCGTTGGCCTGCCGAAGTTCTCGGTTCTCCCGTTCCAGGGCCTTCAGCTTGGCCGCCATGTCCGCCGGCACACCGGCCCGCTTGCCGGCATCCACCTCGGCCTTCTTCACCCACTCGTTCAGCGTCTGGCCCGTGCAGCCGATCTTGCCCGAGATCGACATGATCGCCGCCCAGCGGGAGGGGTGTTCATGCTCGTGATCCAGCACCAGCCGCACGGCTCGCTGGCGTACTTCCGGGGAAAACTTGTTCGTCGTCTTGCTCATGATGGCTCCACCTTCTCAGGAGTTGGAGCCTCCGGCAAACCCGGGGCGGTTCAGTACCGACGTCTGTAACGCAAGGAAGAAGTGGCATCGCGGGCAACGCATCGCACAAGCCATCGCCATCCTTGTCACCACCGATAGTCAGCTTGTCGCCGGGCAAATAGACGGTTCCCAGGAGCTTCTCGGCGTGCCGACTTTCGATCTTGAACTCGCGGACTTTGCCCGAAATGGGCTGAACATACATGAGGACGCCCGCCATGGGGCCGTCCTCAGGGGCAACAAGAGAGATCGTTGAATCGTTCTTGAGTTCAAGCTTCGCGTCTTTCCCTCTGAAGACGAAGCTGACGTTGTGCCCTAGCAGCTTAGCCATTTTGTCGAGCTTCAGAGCACCGTCCTTGATGACGTATATACCCGGCGCAAGCCTAACCTCTGAATTTTCAGTGATCTCCAGGCCATCGCAATAGGTGCCGGGTGACAGTGTTCGGATCTCTTTTTCGATCTTCAGCTTGGTGAACTTGCACCCCGAGCTGGCCGCCTGATCCATCACGGGAGCACGAAGCGCCAGAGGGTCACGAATTATGGGACAGTCGGTAACCGGTAGGGGTGAGAAGTTGATGCTCCTACCGCGAAAGCCGCCGACGGAACACGAGAATTGAGCCACGATCCGGGAAACGTCCTTCGCGGCAAGACCGCTCGGATGTTTCGAATTGGTGTATGTCGAACATCCTTGAGCCCTTATCTCTGACTTACCACTGATTTTGAACACCTCTTTGCCGCTCTTGGCTTGCACAATGATGCACAGCATCGCTTGGCCGTGAGCACGAGCCACTGCGCGAACGGTGATCTGGGGACTTCCGGTGAAATAGCCAAGGAAGAAGTAGCCATAGTGATCTTGAGTAAGGGATAATTCGATTCTGCGCTTTGCTTCATCGATCACTACTTCGGTCTGGAATGTCGCGCCGGCGAAGCGATCCACAAGATTCGCTGATACGACGGATTCCGCAACCTGCTTTGCTGTGGTGGTATTCCAGCCCTTCATGCCCGCTTCCGTAGCGACGGCCATCACTGCTGCGTCCGCTGTATTCTGCAATTGGTTTTCTTGGTTCTCAAAAACATAGAGGTCGATGGCGCCGCCAACGACACCGAGAAGCATAGGTGCAATCAAGGCAGCCGTAACTGCGAAATTGCCCAGCCGATCGGCAACGAAGGCTGAAAAGGACTGTCCAAGGCGGACAATTGCGGATGGCCGTTTCATACGAGCGAAGTTAGCCGAGTTTACTAAATTCCTTGTTAAGCGCGGACTGAACCGTAGCAATTGATGATCGCGCATACGGAGTTGACGGCAGCAATGTCACAAGACGTAGGAGCCAACTTCCCTCGATGTCGGCTACAGAGACTCACCAGTTCTGTCGCGACGCACGAATGAAGGCCGCGTCAGTGTTGAAATGACACGGTTACCCGAATGTCCGCTTTCCAGAGGCCCCTCTCAGAACCGGTCGGGCAGACATCCACCCCCAAGCAGACTTCCACGAGGCGTTGATGCGTCCGATACTGACCCCAAAGCCAAATGCCGATGGACCCTTTCAGTGTCGCGCCTTATGTATTCTGGGCGTTTTGGTAGAACGATAAGAGAGCAGCAATGACATCCCACCCCCGCGCAATCTCCGCCTCGATCGACCCGATCAAGCTCGACCGGCTCGCCGAGGTGGCGGTCAAGGTCGGCCTACAACTCCAGCCGGGGCAGGACCTCGTCATGACCGCCCCTGTGGCATCGCTGCCACTGGTGCGCCGCATAGCCGAGCACGCCTACAAGGCCGGCGCCGGGCTGGTGACGCCCTTCCTCTCCGACGAGGAGGTGACGCTCGCGCGCTTCCGACACGCCGCGGAGGAGAGTTTCGACCGTGCCGCCGGCTGGCTCTACGAGGGCATGGGCAAGGCCTTCGCCGGTAATGCCGCGCGGCTGGCGATCGCGGGCGACAACCCAATGCTGCTGTCGGGACAGGATCCGGCCAAGGTCTCGCGCGCCAACAAGGCGAACTCGATGGCCTACCAGCCGGCGCTGGAGAAGATCGCAGGGTTTGATATCAATTGGAATATCGTGTCCTACCCGAACCCTTCCTGGGCGAAGGTCGTCTTTACCGGCGACGAAGAGGATTTGGCGGTGGCCAAGCTGGCCGAGGCGATCTTCGCCGCCTCGCGCGTCGACAACGACGATCCGGTTTCCGCGTGGGCAGCACACAACGCGGCGCTGCGAACCCGCACCGAATGGCTGAACGGCAAGAATTTCTCCGCGCTGCGCTTCACCGGTCCGGGCACGGACCTGACCGTGGGCCTCGCCGATGGGCACGAATGGCACGGCGGCGCCTCGACGGCGAAGAACGGCATCACCTGCAATCCCAACATCCCGACCGAAGAGGTCTTCACCACCCCGCATGCGCGGCGCGTGGACGGTCGCGTGGTCAGCACCAAGCCGCTCTCCTACCAAGGCACGCTGATCGACGGCATCGAAGTGCGCTTCGAGGAAGGCCGCATCGTGGAGGCGAAGGCGGCGCGCGGGCAGGACGTGCTGGACAAGGTGCTCGACACCGACGAGGGCGCACGGCGACTGGGCGAGGTGGCGCTGGTGCCGCATTCCTCGCCGATCTCGCAGAGCGGGCTCCTGTTCTACAATACCCTGTTCGACGAGAACGCGGCGAGTCACATCGCGCTCGGCCAGTGCTACTCGAAGTGCTTCCGCGACGGCGCCACCATGACGCCCGACCAGATCGCGACCGCCGGCGGCAACAAAAGCTTCATCCACATCGACTGGATGATCGGTTCGGGCGAGATCGATGTCGACGGAATCGCCGCCGACGGGTCGAGCGAGCCGGTGATGCGTAAGGGTGAGTGGGCGTAGCGAAGGGACCGGGCGAAAGCGTTGCCCGCAGGAACCTAATAACCTCCCAGTTCGATACCCGGGCGGAACACGTCACGGCCTAAACCGATAGATTCGTGCTGTGCCACAAGATCAGGTGGACACATACTAGGTCCGTCTCCCCGATCACGTTTGGTTACAATCTGTAATGCGGGTGTTGCCCGCTGTGGCTCAGTGTTGCTCGGTGTGGCTCGAATACGTGAAAACCGTAATATTCTCAATATCTTAGCGCCTTGACGGCTGGTCGCAGGCGTACAATCTGCATCTCGTTCAACCTCATCACATGAAAGGAAACGAGATGAACACGAAGCACGAACCCGATCTAACTGAAGAGCAACTGACGCAGATTCTCGATAACCTCAGTCAGGAAGATAAAGACATCTTGCAGTGTTTCGCGCAGTTGACGCTCGGCGAATTCAAGCTGTTGCACGACGCATCCCACAGCATCCCGGATTTCAGACAGAGAGTGAGATCCTTCTTTAATGATGATCTAACTAGGAAGGAGGTCTGATATGAACACCGGAACAAAGAGCGCAGCCGACCTCGCATCCGAGGCGCCCAAGATACTCAAGATGCTGGAAGGTATCCGGATCGACAAGGTCAAGGTCGGCGAGGAACTGATCAGTATCAAGGAGAGCCTCAAGCGTGGGGAATTCGATCTGTGGTGCGAAAACCACCTAAAGACCCCAAAGCGAACTCTCTCCGATTACATGTGGATGGCGAAGGCCAAGAAGAGGCTCGCTGAGAAAAATGTGGATTTCACACTTTTCCGAGGCACCTCACTCGTGAAGATCGCCAACTGTTCGACCAGCGCACTGAACCAAATTGTCGCGAAGGCGCAGGGCAAGACAGACCTGTTCGATGCTGAGCTTGTCGCGCGGATCGTCAACAACCGGAAGTCTTCGAAACCCTCGCGCCCTGCAAAACCCACGACCCGGTCTGCGACGGCGAAGTCTGACACGATATCAGCCAAGGTCGAAAACACCCCGGAACCGAACACCGAGGAACCGAATGACGCCGACCCCTATGTGCCACAGGAAGGTGAGATCAAGCCCGAGACCGAGGAATCGAACCCGCACCTGATCCGGCTGCTTGTGCTTCTCGACACTCTCGATCCGGATGACCGCGCCGAAGCCCGTCAATGCCTCCGCGATCTGAACTTGCCGGTCCCGTATGACGAGCCGCGAGCACCTCCAATGCTCACCTATCAATCCCAGCCCACAAGCGCCCACTAACCGACAGGAGGCCAATATGCTCGGCAGAATAATATCGTTCCCTACGGATTTCGCAATCAGCATCCTAACTGACCTTAGACAGTATATCGAAAGCGAGGCTGATCTCTCAACTGAAGAGGTTTTAGCTACCATTCAAGTGACCATCGACTTGCTCAACGAACAGAAAGAAAAGTACGCGCCCACAAGCGCCCATTGACTCGCGCTCCTGCCCCTCGTCCGCCTTCTACACCGTGCGTGCGCCTCGCTTGACACACCGCAATGCAGACGCGTAACGTCGCTCGATCACACGCAAAGGACGAGGGGTACGCGGCATGTTCGACAGGATCGAAGATCGAATCCCTTTCGACCCGCAACCCTTCAAGATCCCCGCTAAGCTCGATCATCCGGTCCCGTCGTGGGCGTGGTCGATACACGAGTGCCGGGCCGCCAGCGACGCAAGATGCGAGCAATCGACTCCACGTCCCAGCCAAACCCTTTCAGCCATCCGCACCCGCTGAACCCCGCACCCTCCACAACGAGTCCGCCTGATACCGCTGATCCAACGGTATATTGGCACGCGCGATCTCGACCACGCTCTCAAACGTCTCCCGCACACGGTCAGGCCCGTACTCCACAGCTTCCCGATACTCATTGCAAAACGAGACCGGCAGCGAGTACTCGACCCCTTCGAAAGTGTTCTCCCCATACCCGCGCTCGACAACCTCATGACGTAGCCACAGAGGCCGACCTGGCTCCCACTGATTCCGGCGCCACGATTTCAGAATCCCGCCCATGATCTTGCGGACCTCGCCGACCGTCCACTCGTCATCCCCGCCATGCCCCGAACCCACGTTATGCAACCCATTCTTCGGTCTCTTCATAGCGCGCTTGATTAGGACCGAACCCGTCGACCCGCTTACGCGCTTGTTGATAAGCATCTCCTCGATCAGCATGCGGCCGAACCCGTGATCCATGCCGCCGGTTGGCATCAACTCCAACACATTGTCCACATAGAGCCACCGCCCATCATCCCGAAGTTCATACAGCAGCGGCACGCACCACATCTCGTTCGGCCCGCCCTCGACCACCCTCCCGCCCATTAGGAGCGTCAGGTACGCCATTCTGATATCGCGCAACCCGCTTACGAAGATATCGACGTCCGAAGCCTTGTATCCGATGGCTCGCGATCTGCGACCGGTACCGTTGGCGAGGTAATCCAACACCCAAATCGGGCGCTTCCAGCCTGACATCAACACATAGTCAGTCGGCGTCTGATCCCGCTGCAGGACCGCATCCCATACCTGCATTGTCATTGCCGCACCTCTGATCCTTCACCGACCGAAACCCGCTCGATCACCAACTCCCCATCGCCGTCCTCACCGCGAGTCCGATCACGCTTCGAGACCCGAAACACCTCCGGCCGGCGATCACTTTCAAATGAGACCGTCAGCAAGTTGCCCTCGATATTGATCCCGATTGTCGGACCATCCTCGACCGGGAAATGTGCCAGCACCTGAGCGAATGCGCTGACCATGCTAAGGAACAGCGGCCCGACCGAGTCGCGATACTTCGATGCGAGGTTGGCGACACGCGCGGCCTCATTCGCCAACTGCTGCATGTCATTCATGATCCGGCACCTGCATCGTTTCATCCTTGACGAGCCGCGCACGTTCGCTCTGAACCGCGGCGTCGCGTTCACGCTGCATCCGCGCCCATTCGCTATCGAGCCGCCGACCCTGCCCGCGATCTGCCCTCTCTGTGGCAACGGTCCCAAACACGCCCAGCGCTTCATCGAAATCGGTCATCGCTTCCCGCCCTTCTTAAACTGTTCGAGTTCTTCACGGCGTTTTGCGGCTAGATGTTCCTCGCGAGTTGGGGTGTCGTAGGGCGGCTGAAGTGTTAGGATGACTTGCGGACCCTCGCCCGGCCAGGTTTTAAGCACGCCCTCCGCGCAGCATCGCAGAACCGCCGCCCGCACGGCCTTGATCCCGTCTGCACGCCCTCGAAACGGATACAGGTTCGCGAGGCGACCAATGAACTTGAACCGGTCGATTTCGCGATTGTGCCACGTAGACGCTTGAGCGGTCGCGATCGCCACGGCCCGCTCTTCGAGTTCCTGTTCGGTCTCAGACATCGCTGCACCAGATCAGATCGCCAAAAACATAAAGACGGCCGCGATGAGCATCCATATCACCTCTCGGTTGGTCATCGGCTCCCGCATGCTACGAATGAACAATTGTTTCATTGGAGTGATCCCTTAATTTCGAAACATGGAAACGCACAAACCAACTAAACCGACGCAACCCGAACAATTGAACGCTGGCACCTCACGAACGCGACTGGTCAGTAATTCTTGCTGGCTTGGTTGTGCAGCCAGTCGAGGCCGTCACGATCAACGCGGACAAGGCTGGTGTTCGGGCGTTCCTTATCCGGTGCGTTGAAGAGAACCCTGTTCTCGAAGAGTATTTGGACGAGCATGTCGAGGCGGTCAGCCAGATGAGGTCCAGTCAGTTCGCCCCACTCGATGCGCTGCCGAAGGCCGTCACGCACCGCACGCAGCGGAACCGGCTCGTAGATCCCTCTGAGCAGGTTGAAAGCCTCTATGGCCTCGTGTTTCGAGAGTGACGGTGCGTTTTTGTTGATCTTCGTCGCCTTCACAGGAGCTATTTCAGGCGCAACGCGTTTTGCGGACTCGACCGGCGCACCGACCTCCACGATGCGGTTAATATTGCCGAACTCGGGGTTCAGCGGGTCAGGGCCAACGCGAAGTTCCCAGCGGGCATCCACGTGCATGTTCGCTAAGATGATCGGCACGAGTTTCCGGGCGTCGAGATGAGGCAGGGTTGCGCGCCCTGACCGAAACGCATCGAGCGTCGCAACCGACACGCCTGTCTTCTGCGCGAGCACGGCGTCAGGGTCACTCCACGCTTTGAGGACCTTGCGAACCTTTTCCAGCGTGGCTTCCTGATTTCGAGCGATACGGTCAAGCTCGTTGAATTCCTCGTCCACGACGCGTTCCACAGGTCGTTCAACCTTCGGCTTGCGATGCGCCTCAGATGTGTTGATGAACCCGCTCAGCATGCTGCCAATCTTGTCGATCATCATTCTTCTCCTGAAGTGCGTTCGCCTGTGGCAATCGGAAACAACCCGTAGCTGAAACCAGGCATTACGATTGGCAGGAGTTTCTCGATAGTTGTGTTTGCGATGGTTACGCTTGGACGCTTCACAAAAAGTGTTAGCGAGGCATAACTGATGCCCGACTTATGGGACAGACTATACAGAGATGATTTCGCCGCGTAAGCTACTGTTGCATCACGAATAAGCTCGATATCAGCAGAAATATTCATCGCTACGCCTCGTTTTAATGTCGCGATGACATTTATATTAATTTGACACCAAATTCAATAATCAAAGCTAATTTTCGCAGGTGCAGGCGCGCGTTAGTGTAATATATGAACAACAAAATGCAAGTAATCGATTTCCTTTTACTCAATGCCAAAGGATAGGCGCTGCATGGGACTCCTTTATTTCTTCTACTAGTTACTGGGCGGAAGACCAGCGGATATCTTGGCATTCCGTCGATCACTTGATTTCGTACCAACCGGGCTCCACCATGGCGCAATGTGCAACCTCTACAACGTCACCAAGGGACCCCAGGCGATCCTCGAGTTCACGCGGGCGATGATGAACGACGCCGGCAATCTCCAGCCTGGGAACATCTATCCGGACTATCCAGCTCCGATTGTTCCAAACGGTTCTTCCGGCCGCGAGCTTGTACGGGCGCGGTGGGGAATGCCCTCGTCCCAAAAGGCCATCTTTGATGCCACAGCGAAACGGGCGGCCAAGCTCGAACAGAAAGGCAAGGTAGTCGACTTCCAGGAACTGCTGCGGAACGAGCCGGATCTAGGCACCACCAACGTGCGGAACCTAAGCTCGAAGCACTGGCGTCCGTGGCAAAGCGTCGAGAGTCGATGTCTCGTGCCGGCAACGTCGTTTTCGGAGTATGGGAAAGACCGCGATCCCGAGACTGGCCGCCTGCCGCTCTTCTGGTTCGGATTGGAAGAGACCTGTCCGCTCTTCGTTTTCGCCGGAATCTGGACACACTGGAACGGCGTGCGCAAAGCGAAGGAGGGAAGAGTCAGTGCGGATATCTTCGCCTTTCTCACGTGCGAACCAAACGCCATCGTGGCGCCGATCCATCCAAAGGCGATGCCCGTCATCCTCACAACAGCCGAAGAGATGGACGTGTGGATGCGCGCCCCGTGGGAAGAGGCGAAGGATTTACAACGCCCGCTGCCCGATCACATGCTGACAATCGTCCAAAAGCCCGAGAACGCGGATGCAGCCTGACGAACCGCCTGGCTTCTTCTCGCGCTCAAGCCACCGAGCATTCTTTGTCTCGCATTCACCTCGGTGAGCGCTCTCTGCAAGTGGGCGATGGACTGCTCCAAATATTCCTTGTGACGAAGCAATGCCTCTTGAGAGAAACGCCGTTTCATCGGCTTCTCCTCGGTGATCTCAAGCACGGTGTCGTCATTGATCGTCTGAAGGCGCTGTCGCATGCGCCTTCATTATACCATTAAATGATTCGCGGTTAAATGCGCCTTCTGGTACAGGCGCTCTACCAGTCGGTAATTATCCACATTTGACCAGTATAATTGCCGCACGCAGCCATCGTTAAATTGTTATTCCGCCCATCATTCACGATATCGAGACACTTGTTGCTGCCCGTGAAGTCAGTCTTGAGCTTATGACTACCGTCGTTCATTCTCGAAATCTGCCACATCTGGCCAGAATAATTACCACACCTTGCCATCTGGAGTTTATTATTATTGCCATCGTTTACAATATCGAGGCACTTATCAGGTCCGGTAAAACTGGTTCTAAGTCTGTATCTGCCGTTCCCTGACTGAGTAATCTGCCAATTCTGCCCGCTGTAGTTACCACATTCCGCCATGGTCACTTTGTTGTTCGCGCCGTCATTGACGATGTCGAGGCACTTATAGGGGCCGGTAAACTCCGTCATCAAAGTCTCTGCGGACGCTTGAGGTACCCCCATCGCAAGAGCGGTTACGATGAATACAGGAACTAGCTTGTATGCAGGCATTTCAGTCTACCCCACCAAATACGAACGTTTGCGCCCTTCCGCCAACAGCATGAACACGCTGATAATGGCACTTTAGGGAACGCAAATCGCGAAGTCGAGCGCCTCAAGAGCGGAAAGTGGAACAGAAATCACAATTCTTGCCACTAGGAATATGTCGCATGTCCCCAAGCGCCCTCGTTTCCGCCTGCACCCGCGTACACATACCGTGGGAAGGACGTGCTCGGCGCGGCGAGCGTGTCGCTCGTCGCGACTTATCAGCGTCGAAGGCGTTGAGGTTCAGCAGCGTCTCCTGTCGTCGACGATCACCTCCTTGCTGCGGAGCTGGTTCTGCAGATACTCGATAATGCCGATTGATTTCAGCGTCGCAAACCGCACCTCATACTCAACCGGCATTCCCCATTTGGATCACTTTTAGGCATGGTAGTAGCACCCAAGGCGGTCCGCCAAGCCTTCTGTCGGCTTTGGCTCGCTCCGGCCGCTGTAAATTGGTGCGAGGTGGTGCTAAATCGGTCGTTTTGGCACCCAGAGACGTGATTTTAACCATGCGCCGGACACAGCTTTCCCGTCGCCAGCGTTGGATATCGCGGATTTGGCTGCGGACCCGGTCGCAGGTAATTGGCGAGGTTGTAGGCCAGCGCGTGAAGGTGAAAACGGACTTCGTTCGCCGCAAAGCGCATGCACGAGAGCCGCGTTGTAGGCGTCGTTGACGTCTTCATAGCCGGCGAAGCGCGAGAAGATCGATTGCCGCAGGAGTGCAGCGAGATCGTGACGGCCGTTCTTCCCGGTGCGTGGATCGGCGAGAAGATCAGTCGCCAGCCCGGTGAGGCCGAGGGCATCATCGAGGTCGCGGTGAAGTAGCAGACCACCATCGGAACTGATTGAAGAGCAGCAGAACGCCAACTTCACCGTAAGGTCAAACTTGAGCCGCAACGGGCCGGATTCTGCATCACCCGTCGCGTTCACCGCCAAGTCCCCGCTCCATCATGTCTAACTCATTGTATTCGTGAGGATATCATGCTTCGGCGGGCAGCGAAATCGGGTCCTATCTGGGATATCCGGGTTTGTAGGAATGGGCCGCATTGCCACGTGCGTTAATCATATGAATGTTGGTGTACTGGGCCACAGACTCATGATCGCGTGGCCATACGCGGATTGTAACGAGTTTACACAGCGCCATTTGGCTGCCGACCCCATTCAACCTCGAACCAATAGCGTCAATGCCATAACGGAGTCATTCCTCGTATCAGACTCAAAGCTCCTTTGATAATGGATCCTTCGTAGATGACGCGGCAGCAAAATCGACCAAAGCTGACTCAGTGGGTCAAGCGGGGAAAGTCACTGTGACACAGGAACCGGACCCGGAAGGCGATCGGCCTGCCACAATCCGCCCGCCCAACTGGCTGGCGAGGACCGCTACCACTTTTGTTCCCAGCCCTCCTCCAAAGGTTGGGTCGTAGCATGACGGAAGACCGCTACCCTCGTCGCATACGCTGATCTCGTGCGTCTCAGACATGATCCTGAAAGAGACATCGATCCGTCCATCGCCATGCTTGGCAGCGTTGGTGACGAGTTCGTTGACGATGAGACCGATCGGTTGAATGCGGGTTGTCGCGACCTCGCCTTCGTCGCCACCGACAGCGACGGTCTTTCCCACAATGTCCGACAGGTCCGCGCACATCCGTCGCAGGAAGGTGATGCATGAGGTCGATTCAGCCGCCTCGTCTGACTGGAAATGTCGATGCACACGCGCAACTGCCCCCACGCGGTTGGCCGCAATCTTCAGCTGTTCTGCAGTGGCGTCCGCAAGATGGTTTTCACGGCTCTGTAGGGTTAGCATGCTCGAGACGAATTGCAGGCTGTTCATGACGCGGTGATCAATTTCGCGCGCCAGGATCTCCGCTCTCGCAACGGCTTGTCGCGCGGAAAGCCGCAGTTCCATCTGATCCATGACAACGGATGCTAGGTCCTTGAGGTCTTCTACTTGAGCATCGTCAATGGATCGAGGAGTTTTGTCGATGACGCAGAGGGTACCGAGATTAAATCCGTCACTAGTCGTCAGTGGTACCCCTGCATAAAAGCGCAACCCGAAATCCCCCGCGACGAGTGGGTTGGTGAGAGAGCGGGGATCGACGCTCGCATCCGCTAGAATATGCGGGTCGGGCGACAGAATGGCTGACGCACATAGACCCGGCTCGCGGTCGATCTGCTCCACAGAAAGGCCATGACGCGATTTGAACCAGATGCGGTCATGGTCGACGATACTGATGATCGCAATCGGCGCATCGAAGCGGCGAGCCGCTATCGCTGTTACACGGTCGAACGCGCCGTCTGGTGGCGTGTCGAGAATATCGTAGCGCCGCACAGCGGCCATACGTTGGGTTTCGTTCTCAGGAATGATGCTTCGTGTAAGAGCGTTCAAAATTGAGAGATTTCCCAACGTGGCCTTTAAGTGTCGAGCGGCATACTATTACCCCGCGACAGGTTTGTCGACATGAGGCTTGCTCTCGCCGCTGTGCCTACCGGCTGCCTTTTTGCCGCGCCCGACAAAAGTGCCAGGACGACTTCCTAACCGATTCACTCATTCAACTTTTGGGCTCTACGGCCTAGGGGCGAGAGTGCGCAGATCGAGCCTAGAGCCGAGCCGCGAAACGGGGAAATAGTAAGATAATGCAGGGAGTATGGAACAGCAGCTTGGTCCCCAATCCGGATCATTGAACTTCCACGTGAACTCTAACCGCACTGTGCGCAACCTTCTGAGCGTCTGCGCCCCGGAAGCGCCCTCGATGGCTTGATGTTTCTCCAACGCGCTTCCGGATGGTTCTAGTTACACGGACATCGATTTTCCCATCAATCGGATCGGCGGAATCGGTCGCCACGAGCGGCCCCTGGGCGGCGTGACTTCGGTCATCGACACACCTTCCGAACATCCCGTGCTTCTGCCATGATTGCTATTGGCGCGGGCATGGGGGCAAATGTTTCAATGAGGAAACAGTTAGTTGAATGACAGCGATCTGACGGGTTCACAGCGCTTGGCGGCCTCATCCGCAGCCGATTCGCCACGTCATCCATCCGTGCGCAATAAAAGTCGGTGGATGACTTGGAGCTTTGCCGCCCGCAGACCAAGCGTTCCCGCGCTTGCCTTTGCATATGTGACTTACATAGTGGCCGCTGCGTTTGGTCGCTGGTTGATGGTGATCCCCGGGATTCCGATCACTGTTTGGCCGCCCAACGGCGTGATCCTCGCCATGTTGCTGACGCAGCCGCGGCAGACCTGGCCCTGGTGGATTCTCATCGGAGCCGCGGGTGAACTTACCGGCAATGTGATTTGGTTCCAAAACCCGCCTCTGTGGGCGCTTGGCTATGTTGCTGCGAATGCCGCCGCGGTCACTTCTGCTGCATTCGTCCTCGCACCCTACGTCCAGGCACCGATCCGACGGGTCGCCACGTTGCCACAAATACTGGCCTTCATCGTCATCGGGGTTCTGGCGGCGCCGGTCATCAGCGCGACACTCGGCAGTGCGGTCAGCGCGCTGGCTGGGAATAACCCGTTCACTACAACCTGGCCGATCTGGTGGCTCGGCGACGCTACCGGATTCCTGATCGCCACGCCGCTGGTCATCTCGACCGTGAACGTCTGGCGGGAAAGGGCTTGGCCAACGGGAGCGCAGCTACTAGAGGGCGCCGCCATCGCCCTGCTCCTAACAGCCATCAGCGTGTGGGAAATCGCCACCGGTGCCACATTCGCTTTCCTGTTGCTGGTGCCTGTTCTTTGGGCGGCGCTTCGATTTGAAGTCCGCGGCGCTGCATTTTCGGTGCTTGGAGTTGCGATTGCGATCGGTTTCTATGCGCAAAGCATCGATCCTGCGCAGGTATCTGCCGCCACTGCGGCACTGCTGCATCTCAAGATGCAGGCACTGACACTTGTCGCCGCGTCGACCGGGCTCATCGTTGCTACCGTCATCCGACAACAGCGTCAGGCGGCAGTGGATTTGGCCCGCGCTAATGCCGAACTAGAGGCCCGCGTCGCTGAACGTACTCGAGCCATCGAGATCGCCGAGCAACGCTTCAAGGCAACGTTCCAGAATGCGGGCGTCGGCATCAGCATCGTCGGAGGCGACAGCATGCTCCTTCGTGTCAACGACCGTCTGGCACAAATGCTCGACTACGACGTCGACGAGATGGAGGGCCATCCGCTCGACCAGTTCACCCACCCGGACGACCTTTCGCTTGGCGAGGCGGCCTGGAGCCGGCTAAAGTCCGGCGCAGCGGACGATTATGAACTCGAGAAGCGATATATCCGCAAGGACGGTTCGACCGTCTGGGGCCATACGACGGTCAGCTGTGTTCGCGACCCCGACGGCAGGATCGCCTATCTCATCAAGATCATTCAGGACATTACTGCGCGCAAGCGTTCGGACGAGGCACGCCAGTTGCTCATGCGCGAGGTCAACCACCGCAGCAAAAATCTGCTCACGATCGTTCTAGTCATTGCGCGCCAGATGGCCGCGCGATCGCCTCAGGACTTCGTCAGGGTTTTCAGCGAAAGACTACAATCCCTTGCGGCGAACCAGGATCTGTTGGTGCAGAGCGAGTGGCAGTACATTGACCTCACCGATCTCGTTCGCACCCAGCTTGAGCATTTCGGCACCGTTGGCGACCGCATCATCCTGTCCGGCCAGTCGGTGATGATACCACCCTCCGCCGCGCAGGCGCTAAGCATGGCTTTGCATGAGTTGGCAACGAATGCTGCCAAATATGGCAGTCTCAGCAACGAGACGGGCCGTGTTGAAATTGCTTGGAACATCAGCGAGGATACTTTCTGCATCTCTTGGCGCGAGACGGGCGGACCAGAGGTGGCCGCCCCCAGATCCGTCGGATTTGGCAGTGTAGTGTTAGACAAGATGACTGCATCGTCGCTGTCGGGGAAAGTCACAATCGACTACGCACCAGAGGGCATCGTCTGGCAGTTGCGGTGCCCGCTCTCGGCCATCCAGCCCAAGCGCTAAGTATGGATCACCCCTGCACTAATAACAGTCATAACAGTGCGGGAACAGCGGATCAATTCCGGAGTAGTCCGAGGAGGGCGGGCACTACCCGAACCTGCTGGGTCGTTATCTTGCTAACAGCGAAGGCATGCTACTCAACCAGGACAACAGGGTAAATGGCCAGGTTGCCGCGCTGGACGTAATCTCGCACACATCGGCGCTCGGCGACGCTACGTCGGACTGGTACAAGCAGAGGTTCAACTGCTGCATGTAGATCGGCAAAGACGTTAGCGGCGCCCCGCTGGAATAGGGGTCTAATCGACGGGATCGACCGCTACGCGGCGCTCGCGATCTAACCGGCGGCGGGCGGCGTCGATAGCGCGGCGTGCAGAATGAGATGCGCTGGAGGTGGTGCTGGGGATCGTAGCGAACCCATCGGTGCGCGCCTAGCCGATCACGATCCAGCTGATGAACCTAGCACGGAAACGCGCACCATCTATCGGCGAAGAACGCATGGCCACTGCCAGTTCTGGTTGTGCAATCGCGACACACGATCATCGGCTTGTTGCTTCTCGATCCTGTCGGAGTGAGATAGCATGGAAGTCTTCATAGAAGTAACCCGTGAAGGAAGCGTGGGCGACGGCACGCAAAATTGGAACGGAAAGCGCTTTATTTGACGGCGGACACGGAAGAAGGGCCAGTCTTAGTATACGAGTTGCTCTCCCCGACTGAGCGCGAACCCGCTGCCGCGAGTGTTCTGGCATTCCAGCCCCGTGGTTTCCGAATAGCAAACGAGGTAGTCGCCGATAAGAAGACGCTCGCCGTACTTTAGAACCTGGGAATCCGGATTGACAATCGTATCGCCTGCGCAAGCCAGTTTGGCGGCTTCCGCCGCGCCCACAAAGAAAGTCTGCCCCCAGTCTAGATCGCAATCTTGAGGTCTTCTGGTAAAGCTCTGCTGATCGACCTCCAGGATGTCGCAGCGCACGCCGCCTTCTTCGGGATCGTCGTCCGCCTCGCAATGGATGTTCCCCGAAGGCGACTGAAATTCGAACCTCTCGGCCGAGGCGGGCGCGGTGAACATGGTCGCAGCAGTCAGTAAAATCAAAGTGGCCGGTGAGCGCGACATCGTAACTCCAAAGCCGGTGTGGTAATGAGAGCGAAGGGCCGCAGGGCCCTTCGCAAAGCCGCTCCGCGGCCGGCGCGACCGTATCGACTACTGCCGGCAGAGTACGACGGAAGCCTCATCGTTGAAATCCGGCAACGAATTCACGCCACGATTGCCCTGGACAGTCTTTACTGCCCCGCTGCCGTCGTCGTGCTGCTTCAGGATCGCAGTTGAATTGTGGTTGAGCCGCACGGAGGAGATACGATCGTTCCACCCCTCCAGGACCTTCGCGTTCAGACCTTCGCAACCCGCGGTGCTGTTGCGGGAAAGCACGGCGCACTCGCCGTCCTTCAGCGCGAATACGGCGCCCTGGAGGTCGTTATGCTCGAAAAAATCACAACCCGCCTGGGCCATAGTGCCCGACCCCACGAGCGCGACGGCGGCAGCGGCAAAAATCATCTTCATGATGTAGTCTCCCAGTCTTTTCATCAAGGCTACAGAATGCAACCCCTCCACATATGAGGCATCAAATGATTAGCCTCGATACATGTATGCGGTCACAAACATGAACGCGACATGAATGGAAAGAATGCGCTAGCGCGGCTCCTTCCACAGATTGAGATAGGTGGCATCGAAGTCGGCGCGCGTCGCCAGAGCCTCGAAATCCAGGATGCTGACGCTCGTTCCCTTCCAGGTCACCTCTCCGGTGCTACGCAGTTCCTGGATTGTTCGGTTCATATGGACCACGGATAGCCCCATGATGTCGGCGATATCGGCCTGAGTTATCGGAAAGTCGAACCTGTTGTCGCGTGCCAGTCCCGCCACATTCAGCCGTGTGTATGTTTCGCAGATCAGGTGCGCGAGGTGTTCCTCAGGCACCCGGCGTCCAATGCTAGTTATCCATTCTTTCGCAATGGCGCCGTCGCAGACCGTCAGCAGCCACAGCATGCGGGTGAGATGAGGCTCACGCTCGCAAAGTTCTCTCAGATCCCGGTGCGGGAAGAATACCACTTCGCACTCGTTCAGCGCAACTACGTTGTGGCTGATCTTCTTCAGGAGTAGCGCCGGAAGGTCTACAAAGTCTCCGGGAACATGGAGGCCGTTGATCTGGCGCTTTCCGGATCTTAGGTGACTCGCTCTTACCGTGAAGCCGTTGATGACCAAGCAGCTTTCCCGAAGCCGCGCGCCGTCCGGGATGATCTGTTCGCCACGCTCGCAAATTCGTTTGCGGAACGGCAACGAGCGTATCTGCGCGACTTCGTCGGCACTCAGATGGTCGCGCTGCAACAGTGCTCGGAGAAGTGGTTCGAAAACCTCAGACATGCGAACGTTTCCCTCCGGCGTTTGTTAGGGTTGTCATCCGGCATACGAAATCGGGGCTTGCACTAACAAATGGGAAAGCACCGCCCGCGACGCAGAATTAGGTACGCCGCCCATGGTCCGAATAGAGCCTGTATCCGTTCGCGCGTCTATTGGCGTTGAGAAAGGCAACATCGCTTACGTCGATGAAAGCCTGGTCGCGGTGGTGGTCTATCTCGAGGATGATGTTTACGAGGACATGCGAGGGTTGCCCTCCCAACTCCAAAAGCCCTCACCCCCAAGTCGCCACGCTCATTTGATTCCGAGCAAGCAAAAGACCGAAGAAGATCTCAGCCTGGACATTTGCAACAGACGACGACAAAAACCTCATGCAGATGTGATAGGCGGTGCCCCGGCATTGAAAGGTTGAAACCCACCGGGGCAAGCGAAGCACGTCGATCAGCACCGATCTTCGCGCCCCAAACTCGTGGGAACGACACGTTGCCACAGGCTGTGCCGCTCCCTTTCAAGGCCGGTTGTCTTCGGGACCGGTCGCCCATCTCATTTGAGTTTCGCACCGTTTATGGCTGCTTGGAATTTCGCGTCATCTTTGTAAGCTTCGATGAAATGTCCAAGCCGATACAGCAACTTACGCAACGGTAACGAACTCAAATCTCCGCCAGCGTGATAGACCATACGATTGGCCGTCTTGATCAACTTGCGGGACTGACTTCCAAAAAACGCGGGGCTATCCTCGTCATGATGAAGAGGCCGTCGGTCATTGTGATCTGGTCGAGCGCCCAGGACGGGAGCCGCAAGAGGTTAACGTCACCGCTGGCCGGCTTGGCGATGTTCATGATGGCGATTGCTTGGTCGATCTTGTTGTCGGCGATCACAGCGTCTTCCAGATCGGCGAGAGTTTCAGCGATGAATTCGAGGTCGGTGATGTGCTTTCCGTCACCTGCGCTCAGCGGCGTTCCAAGGGTCATCATGACCGCCTTGCTGATCCCGTCGCCATCAATCGAAATCTTCGGCGTGCCTCCGGGCTGCTCTTCGGAAACATCGTTGAGCGCCTGTTTGAGACGCAATGCAGCCTTGATTGGCAAGAGCGGGATCGTCTCGTCGGTGAGCCACGCAGTAGAGCCGTCGGCCATTTCGACCGCGACCTGTCGCTTGAGGCGTTCGCGAAAGAGGTTCTTCTGGACATCGTTGTCGGTTGCCGCAGCCTTGGCAGCTATCGTTCCCATTTTGGCGAACTGGATGAACCCGACGCCGGTAACCTGAAACGCCTTCGCGTCCCGCTCTGCGATCCTGAAATGCTCGTTAGGTTCGAGCTTGACGGTGATAGTCATTTGGGGGTGCTCCCGCGTTGAAATTTAAGTCGAACTCACGCGTACTAATCGACAATGTTTACAGCGCCCGTATTGGTTGGTTGCTGTTGAACTTTGATATTGACTGCTGCTTGATTGATGATCGCAGCCGCGGCTTGCCCGATTGCCGTCCCGATGCCTGGGGCGAATGACGCGATGGCGGCGCCAATGACTGGTCCCATTGTGGAGGCCGTCTGATCGAGAGAAGCCGCCGCTTGCACGCCTCCCGTGGCAATTGAATTCGTGATATCGTCGGCGGACACTTTCAGCTGGGCATCCCATGCCGCAATCTGCGCCTCGATAGACAACTTCTGCGTTTCGAGGGCCTGAACCTGAGCGTCCGACGATCCGGGAATCTTCTCGGCTTCTTTGGCCGCGCGAATCTTTTCGTTGATCGCTGCGAGTTCGGCTTTCAGTGTCGCCATACCTGCATCGAAGTCAGTCGGCGTTATCGGTTCGGATTCGACCTGCTTCGCAAACAGTTCCTTGAACCCCTGCCCCACGCCCTGTGGTGTCGCTTCAACCCCGCCGTGAAGAAGGTCAACGAAACTTTGCGGCAGCATAGATTCGAGACGTTCGTTGAGCTCTTTTGAACGCTGGGTGTTGGCCTGTATCTCGGCCAGCATCTGCTCAGTTGACTTTCCGAAATCCGAGACAATGGTCTCTCCCCAAGACAAGATATTCAGAAGTCCGATGAAGCTATTTGTGATGCCAAGACCAGACGACGGCATTCTAACGCGAGGTGTGCGATCTCTTCGTGAGCTACCAGATTGATCTGTGATCTGATCCATGATGTCATCGGCTGCTTCGTTGACAGCGTCGTCTAGACCTCCTTTGCCGGCCCGGAGGCCTTGCGCTGCTGCTGCTGCCATCAGCATTCGTGCTGCACCTGTCAGCGCAACGGCTGAACCATCGAGCGCCGCGGCCGATACGTTCAGCGGGTTGAGCGCGTTGAGAACCCCTTTAAGCAGGAGTGCTCCGATGCCGACCAAGGCCGCATCCTTACCGACACCAAGCGCGGCATCCGCTGCACCTTCCGGCAAAGTGTCCCCTCGCAGCAGGGCATCAATCGACTGCGCGGTCGTGGCGATGTTATTCAGCGACTCAATGAACGGGCCTTCCAGTTTAGAGGATATCGTTCCGAACAGATCGGAGATGCGCTTGCCTGCTTCATCGAGCGCGACGAGTGAGGACGTGGCATTGCGCGCTGCGATTTTCATCGGGTCGAACGGGTCTGCTGCGGCGAACTGTTCGAAGAACGCCGTGAGAGGTCCGAAACCCTCAATCAATTCGAGCGCCATATCGCGTGAGTTTTCGCGGCCAATGAACGGCTGCAATCTGCTCGCCAGTTCGGCGGGGTCCATTTCCGAAACGGATTTACCCGCTGCCTTTTCGAGGGCCGGCACGAGATGCGTCGCGATCCATTGCGGAGGATTTCGACGGAGATCATCTTCGGCGACTGTCTTGCCGCCCTTCCGCAGCTCCAGTGCAGCTAGAGCCTTGTTTGCTTCTTTCGATTGATTGCCCGACAGGTTGGTAATCAGCGAGTTCATCGAATTCGCGGCGCGCATGCCCTTGTCGGCGACGATGGAGAACATGGCCGCGAGACCTTGGTCATCCAGCGTTCGACCGGCCGTCTTCGAGAACGCTAGCGCAGTGCCGATCTTTTCCGGATCGAACTTCTCGCCCATTGCGATGACCGACATTTCGAGCGCGCGGAAAATCTTCTGTGTGTCGGCCGTGAATTCGCCAGTCTGAGCATCGACCAATTCGCCGGCTGCGGACTGTATCGCTCGACCAATCGATCCCGCTTGATCCGTTCCGAACTCGCCGGTTGATCGCAGACCGACAAGAAGATCATCGATGCGGTCCACCAGTTTGATTGCGGAGGTCATGCGTTGCTCGTCGGTGCCCTGAATCTGAGGAACGATGTCGGCAACTGCCTGATCGCGCGCGGCTCGCGTCATGAAGCGACCGGTCATGTCACGGCCTTCCAGCCGCTCCTTCATCAACGTCTGTTGTTCGACAGTGAGAAGCTGAACTTTCAAGTCCGAGATGTCGGTTGCGGCTGCGGCTTCCTTGAACCCTTGGAAGGTTGCATTCGTGACGTTGAAGATCGCACTGCCGACAATGATGCTCTTCGCTAGATCCCACGTGTTGCTGCCCATGACAGGCGCGAACCCGCCCTCAGAACGAGCACCTGGTCGCCGGGCGCCTGCACCATCGGCTCCTCCCCCCGTGGCAATGCGTGCCCCTGCACCCGACAACGCGGAGCGGATCGCTTCGGCATCTCGCCGCATCTTGCGCAACTCGGCCGCCATGCGATTGAGACCGCTGATATCGACGTTTCGCCCGAGGCTGTTCAGCAGGGCATCGGTCTCGCGAATCTCTTGTTGCAGACGCTCCATTCGTGTTTGGGCGCCACCTGTTCCAACCGATGGCACGGAAGTCTTGACGGCGGTCAGCTTGTTGAGCCGTTTCAACGCGCGTTCGGCGGCCCGAACTTCTGCAATGAACGCCTTGATGCCTGTGGTGTCGGACTTGATGTTGACTGGGTTCGATTCCAGGCGGGTCATCGTCGCGAGGAAGCCATTCAGATTGCCGCGCGCGGTGCTCTCGCCGAGCAACTTGACACGCACTTGAGCCTCCCGCCCGCTAAGGCGTCGCAGCAGGGAATCGACCCGACGCAGATCAGCGACGGCCGATGCGATCCCCGTGACATCCACGAGCGCGGACGACTTCTTGCCCGCCATACGAATCAACATGCGTTCGAGCGCGCGCACTTCGGTCCGTGCTGCGTTTGCCCCTGCGATGTCAACGCGTGGTGCGGCGCGGCGTCCTGAAAGGCGTGCCAGTTCTTGTTCCAGATTGCGAACCTCCGCCCTCGCCGATTGGATGCCTCGAATGTCAACGAGCGGACGAGCACGGGTGCGAGAGAGGCGCGTGAATTCGCGCTCCAGATCACGAACCGCACTCTTTGCCTTCTTGATCTCACGGTCATCGAGACCGAGCTTGCCGAGAAGGTTACCGCCGCGCTGCAGCTTCTTCGCCGTCGTGAACAGCTTTTCGAGTTCGCGGTTGACCTTGCGAATATTCGAACTCGAACGGTCCTTAACGAGAAGAGTCGCGCTCTCTACGAATCCGGCCACGTGGGTGATCCTTGCGGGTTATCAGAACTTGTCGTGCAGAGCGGCGACGCGGGCGGCGTGTTGGGCCTCGAGTTGCACGCGCAACGGGTGATTGGCAGGGAGCGGCGGCGGAATCGGGCTCGGGTCCACCTGCGGTTCCGCGACCTTCTTCGACTTCGCCTTGGGCTTCGAACCTCGCGTGCGGGTGTTCCAATCGCGGCTCATATCGTGTTCTCCGTCGCCGCCGATTTGGGTTGGACGATTGGCAGATTGGCGACCTGTTGATTGCAAGGAGGCGGTGTCGTCGCGAGAGTCATGAGATCTCTCCTGCAGTGCGTAGGAGCGTCGTTGCGCGTTCGAGAACCGCGGGTTGCGCATCGAGTTGTGGAACCGACGTGTCGAACGTGATCGATGACTTCGCGTAGAGTTTCACGTCGGAACCTGCGGTGTCGGAAAGGAACGCAACCTTGGTGTGCCCGCCTGCAATGACGAAGCCCGAACCTGCGGTTTTGTGCGTGGCGCGTATCATGTCATTCAGCCCAGTGCCCTTGCGACACCCGGCTCATCGCGAGATTGAGTTGTCGCTTCGCGCCTCGGCGGTCGTCCTTGTCGAAATGAAGTGCGAGGCCGCCGGTCGACTGCAGTTCGTAGGTTGCGACGACAACGAACTTGGTTGAGTTCTCGAACAGCACGGCTGCGTGCGTTTGGTTTGACGCGACGACGTTGCCCACAAACCCTGTGGCCTTCTGTCGAACTTCATGCCCGACAGGAAAACTTACGAGATCGGAACCGTCGTCACTGGGTTTCATCGCTGCATCGCCGCCAGCTTGAGCGACTTGATTGCGAGCGCGAGGTTCAGATGCTTCGTCGCGATTGGTTTCGAAAGCGCACCGGGTTTGTTCGGCGCTGTACGCGTCACGGGTGCTGCCTTGGCGACAAACAGCGCGTTGCCGTCGTCGCGATGAAGGAACGTACCTGCGGTGCACGGGCCGCTTGTGATGCGTGAGCCTTTGGTGATGTCGGGGCGTTCGCCTTTGCGGAACATGTCAGTGCCTCATGGCGGAATGCATCGTGAGCGGGATGCGCGGGATAAGCGGCATCTCCAACTCGCGAAGAGCTTCCAATTGTTCGGGGTTGAGGATCGGGATGAGCGAACCCGTCAGCGTCATGTAGATCGGCTTGGACGGGTCGAAATCAGGCGGCGACTTGCGGGAGTTCCGGTTCATGGCAACGGCTCCGAAGCAAGGTTCGGCTTGCAAGAGCCATCGGCGGGGTTGTCAGCCGCAAGGGCCGTATTGACGCGGAGTCAGCTTCAAGGGTCTGCAAGAGACCAGCCCGCCAAGGCGCGACCCCGCGATCACCACGCGAACCGGTCCTGCGGTCGTCATGGCAATCTAGAATCTGATTGGTTGTTTCCTGGAACATCTGATCGTTCTTGAAGCTGGCGGGCGAAAACGATGTCAATATGTGTACGACATAAATCGCCCAATATCAAGCATTATTTTGTCTTTTATTACTACTATCCAAGTATCATTCAGATTTTATTATTGCGCCAACCCGGCGATCGGTGTCAAAAAGAATTGACAAGGTGTACGCCTATAGTTGCCGCGTGAAAATTAATGCTTGATTTGAGCGCGAGCGTGTGTAAATCAATGTCATGTGATTTGCATGCGTGCATTACGTATGCGAGGGAAACAGGATTCAGAATATGACCGAGATTGTCGCGATTGGTACCTATGATGATCTGAACCAAGCGGTGCGAGAGTTGATTCCAACGACACGTACCGACTGTATTGAGATCGGCCTAGTTCCTGAGTTTAGTGAAAATAATCTTAGTGGTTTCAGGACGGGGCGTTTGAAACCCAAATTCCAAACGATGGAAAACCTGCTCGCGATCCTTGATCCTGAACTGTGCTTTGCGCTCGTTCGAGTTTCGAAAGAAGAAGCCGACGAGATCAGGCGGCGCCGGGCCGAGCAGCGAGCGTTGGGCAAGGCAGACGAGAGGCCCGCGAGCGCGCCGAGTGGGGCGGTCCTCGTCAAGGAGCCACAGGAAACGACGGTCACGCGTTCGGGCTCGCACGTGTCGCACATGATGACGGACGGCGCGATTGCAGCGGCTTCGCGTGTCAAGGAATGGCGGCCACTGCCCGACAAAGAGGGGTTTGAATACGGCGTTGATGAAGCCGGAAAGTTCGTGGACGGGGCGGTACGCCGGGTTGCAGGCGTCGCAGCATGAGCCCCCTTGAAAAGAGCGAACCTCCCTCAAGCGGGGCGATGCGTGAGGGAGGCTCTTTGCGAGGTACACACTAACGCGAGGGGATCAACATCGCGCTGTTCTGATGCGTGCATGATCAATATAAACGCCCTCGCGCGACACGTCAACAATAATATTCAGATGTGAGCGCCAAATGATGTCAAGTTCTGATGACCAAGATAAGAATAACAATCAGTCACCTGTTGTCAGCACGCCTCCCGGTCGCGTAACCCAATACGATATAATACCTGCTGAACTACAAGCAATCGACAATTGGGTCATCTACAAAACCGGTCCCGGTAAGGACGGCAAGCTTTCGAAAACTCCGCTATATTGGTACAATCCGGAACAGGGCGCCGTTAACGTGCTCGATCCGATTTATCATACCTCATTCGAGAACGTGCGCAGAACCTGCGAGAGCGATCCGCAAGGGCGCTACGGTGTCGGGTTTGTCCTGACTGAGCAGTCGGGGTTCGTGGTTGTCGATATCGATCAGAAGATTGGATCGACCGAGGATCGCGAGCGTGTCCATCAGGCGTCGCAATTACTGCTTGGGAAACAAGCAACCTACACCGAGTTCTCGATCTCGGGCGGCGGTGGCTTTCACATTGTCTACAAGGGCAAGTTGCCACAGGGCATCGCATCGGCCAACGGGTTAATGCCCGGAGTCGAAATCTACGCGTGGAACCGTTTTATTGCTTTCACGGGTAAGGTGACGGCAGGCGGTGACCGCCCGGTTGCGGACGGGTCCGCGGTCATTGAAGAACTGTTTGCCGAGCGCCCTGAGTATCTCGATACCCACCGGAACGTGCGAGGCGTCAAAAATGTGGATTCCACATATGATCTCGGGCGGGTGATTGGATTGCCGGACGAGCGAGTGCTGCGCGTGATGCAGCTGCGGTGTGAGGCATCTTACAACCTCATGAATGCCGACAACTGCGACGACTTCTCTTTGGCAATGCTCCAAATCATCGGTGACCTCGACAAGATCACAGGCGACCCTGCGCAGATATTTCGAATTGTCGCCCGCTCAAATGTCGTGATGAAAGGCCCGCCGAACGCCGCAGGCGAGGACCGCCCGGATAAACTCCATCGCTTGTTCAACAAATGGATGGCGGACGTTCGTTATGGGAAGAACAAGAACACCCGCGCCATCATGTGGTGGGTCACGCCGGAGGCCACCGAACACGGGCGCTCTGTGGCAAAGCATCTCGAACAATATGATGAGAACGGCAATCATATTTCCGGTTTCACGGTCGCCATTCGAAAGAACATGGCGGATGTCGCGGCGAGGAAGAAGCAGGCACAAATACAACGGCGCGTTGGCGATTGGTACGAGTGGCCTGATTCCGACATTGCGACGCTCGCTCGATACGCAAAGAATTTGGACGACCTGGAGATTGCTGCCAATAGCTTGATGCCTGCACTTCACAATATCGTTGACGACGTGACCCCGATTATTGCTCGTGCGCTTGAGCTGGACATCGCATACTTAAGTCCTGCATACGAGTTTATTTTGCATATCGTGTCCGCAAATAAAGTTTGTTCTAAATCCGCGGCGGCAAACTGCTGGAAAACCCTTCAAGCGAAATTTCTCAATGCGGGAAAGGAACTTAACCCGACGTGGACGGACGGACTAAAGCGCGATCAGTACGGTAATCCGCTTCGCACTATGGATAACGCCTTTCATGTGCTTACGAACATGCCCGAAATGAAAGACCTGCTTGCGTACGACCTATTTCAGCAACAGATGCTTCTAGTTCGTCAACCACCATGGTCTTTCGAAAATGAGGATCAACCTAAACTGGCCGGTCAGAGATTCGAATCCGATACGAAGAGCAAACTGCATTCGCATGAAGTCGTTACGGACGCGCAATTAAGGTTCCTAACCATCGCTGTACAACGGGCGGGGATAGCAGCTCCGGAACAAGCAATCGTTTCGGCGATCAAAGCAGCAGCTTCAACCAACGAGGTTGATATCGTCCGAGACAAATTCTTGTCGCTCAAATGGGACGGTGTGCCTCGGATCGATACGTGGTTGACGACGTACGGAGGCGCGGAAGACAACGCATATACGCGCTTCATCGGTGCGAAATGGTTGATCAGCGGAGCCGCCCGTGCATTGAAGCCGGGGTGCAAGGTCGATCACATTCTGATGTTCCAAGGGGATCAGGGCAAATACAAGACCGAGGCGCTGACGAAACTCGCCTACGACGCGCACTATTATGCGCTCGGCCCCGATCCGTCGAACAAGGACGAGAAGATGGCAACGGCAGGGATGTTGATTGTCGATCTTGCCGAGGCCGATATCCTTTTCACGAAAAAAGGGTCTGCTGTCATTAAGCATTTTGCGACCGAGCGCGAGGATCGCTATCGGGTACCGTTCGGACACACCCCGCAAACCTTTCCGAGACGCTTCATCATGGCGGGCACGTTCAACCCGGAGCGCATCTTCAACGATTCCACAGGCGGACGCCGGTTCTGGATCGCACGCGTCGTCAAGTTTGACGTTGCAGCCATCGAGCGGGATCGGGATCAACTTTGGGCGGAGGCCGTGCATCGCTATCAGGCCGGTGAAAAGTGGTGGCCGGTCGATGAAGAAGATTCGATCTTCGTTGAAGCGGCAAAGGAGCAAGTCTCCGAACGCACCGTAGAAGATCCTTGGGCCGCGAGTGTTATCGCATATCTCGGGTTCGAGGGGTCAACTTCGGAAACCGGGTTCCACCCGACAGCGCAACGCCCTGATCTCCTGCCATTTGTTCGTCCAGAACAAATTATGTCCAAGGCGCTTGGTCTCGAACTCATCAAACAAGATAACCGTGCAACCTCTCGCGTTCAGAACATCCTGCAAGAGATCGGGTATAAGTCGGGGAGTAAACGCCTGTCAGGGAGTGCCGTAATTCGCGCATGGATGCCGGGGACGTCCGAAGACAAACTCGCTGCATTGCGTGGTCAGATTGCGCACATCGCCGAAGAGTACGGATTGACCTACGCCCGCGAAATGACGGCTGACGAACAGGCCGCGTACATTGCGCACTTGACGACCGAAGCGCTACGCGCCGCCGGCAAATTCGAATAATCGGTCACGACCAATATGTGGATCGTCGGTTATGGGGCGGAGTCACGTGATTCCATGCGCTGCTCTGTGCCACAGGTTGGGCGGATGGTTGGGCGTGATGCTCGATTAGGTTGGTGACACATTTTTGACGCAATTGGGAGGGGCGGTTGGGCGTGGTTGGGAATGGAGTGGTGGGGTTTAGGGTTGATTAGGTGGCAGATTTTTCGTTGGGGACGTCGATAAAATGTGGTGCCTGGGACGGGGTGTGCGGTGTCGAGGTGTGAGGGCGGAGGAGTTTTGGGGAGACAGTAGGAGGGAGAGCGTGGTGAAGGTTGAGTGATGATTGGGTGAGGGTTTGGGGTTAGTTTGGTGTGGACTGGGCTAGATTGGGGAGAGAATTGTTGGTTAACCGAGGCGGAAACCGGGAAATCGAGCAAAATATGTAACGCGTAACGCGTCGAAACGCGTAACAGGGGCGTTTTAAATTCCCTATATAGGGATTTCTCTCATGGGAGGGTGATTTTTTTTTTGAATTTTTATTTTATAACCGATGTTCTAGTGTAGATTTGTTGGTAGGTTTAGTGATGTTTTGTTGTTATATTTTTTGAGACAGAACCCTATATATAACATTTCACAGCCCGTTACAGTCGTTACATGCGTTACATCGTTGAAATCGTTGAGAAAATCGGTTTCGAAGCAGGCGTTACAGCGCGTTACGTCCCGTTACGTAGACTGATAGCGGTTTTGAACAAGAAAATGACACAATTCGAAGTCGTGGGATGGGAGCGGGGTTTGAGTGAGTGAGGTTTGATCGAAGTGAAGATCTGACGAAATAGAGATGTGTGGGAATGGGAGGAAAAAGCGCTCTTCAGTATATACTCCTAAACTGATGTGCATCTCCGCATATACGTTACACCAGTCAATCCTCCGCATCCTGCTCAACTCCAGTTCGCCGACCCTCTCGCACCGAATACCCACGCTCGACGCCCGCTGTGGCAAAGGGACATTAAATAAACCGCCGCATCTTTATTTTGACCACCACAAAGAGTTCAGATAGACAATCAGTTAGACTTGCCTTATATTCGCTGAATCGCGCAAATCACTTAACAAATACGAGGCGAGTTGATCAAGTGAACCAACACACGCCCCCACCTCCCCCGCCGCCATTGTCTCCTGAGATTGCAGCGCAGGTCGCAGCCAATAGCGCGCCTCCACCTCTTCCGAATGTGCCCCTCCCCGGAAACGGGACGCCGATCATTCCGACACAAGGTAAGCGAGGACCAAGGCCGGGCGAAGGTGGGCGACAGCCAGGCTTCACTGCACCCATACCTCCCGGTCTCGACGGTTCGGTTGTCATACCGAAGCACGTCAATCCCGGGTTCGCGAAACGAAACGGCGCGCCGACCGAACCGAAGGTGGTAACTCACGCTGCAAACCTCGCAATGGCGGCCGATATCAAGGAGCTAATGAAACGCGCTGGGCAGGCGGGATTCAAACGTCGCGACGGCGCTATGACCGCAATCGAAGCGGCACATGACGTTATCAAGGAGGCCATGCAGCGCATGGTCGAGATGATGACGGACGAGGATGCGACGATGGCGCAGGTCAAAGCCGTCGAAAACATCATCGCTTGGGGCGCAGGGAAACCCGAACACTACATCACATATACCCTCAATCTCGGCGGGAAGACGATTGTCGAGGCGATGGAGGAAATTATCGTCGCCGTCGGTTCGGGACTTATCTCATTCGAAGCTTCGCAACATTGCATCAACCTGCTTAAGTTGAAATCCGAAGCAATCGATATCTCCATGATCATGGAACGCATGGAGGAAATGGCCGCCGAAATCCGTCGATTGAAGGGCGGGGACCGTACGATCGATCAGTGAACGTGCGGGAGGGCGTGACGACACGTGCAAACGCGTACAGAAGGCGGGACGGGGCGGACAGCATGCATTCAAGGGCGTTCAATTGACGCGCATAAGGACGACACGGCATGGCGAAGAACTTCCGGCTGACCGCACTGAATAACAAGCTCGACAAGCTCGAAAGCGAATTACGTCAGACGTCCAAAACGAAGTGCATCCATTTCGCCCTGTGGCAGCACGACGGCAACCGGACGCTTTCTCCGCACCCGACGCCGCACGACAATCCGGAGTCTGACCGCGCACCGAACTACCTGATTAACTTCATCGCGATCCCATCGGGCAAGTTTATACACCCGACGATCCCGCCGGCGCCTGTCGGTCCAAATGGTATGGCGATGCCCGTTCTTTGCGATGCCCCGGACCCCGATCCGATCTTCTCGCAGGTCGAGAGGTTGCGCGCCGAAGCACTCAAGGAACTGGAAGAGGTCGATGCCGCTAAACCGACCGAACAACTCGACGCGAACGCAAACAACAGCGGGGGCAAGTACGCCGGTATGACGCCCGAGGAGATCGAGGTTCGCAAAAAGATCGACGCCATGACCGAGGGGTTCATGGAGGAGCTGCGCGCGAAACAGGAGGCATATGTCCCTGCCCCACTCGAACCGTTCGACATGAGTAAACTCGTGCCCCTTGTGGCGAAATCTCGTCAGCAACTCATCAACGAGAAGGTCAAGGGTTACATGGACGGCGGGATGTCGGCGCTCGAAGCACACCGGTTAGCGCGCTCCGAAGTCGGGAGCATGCAATGAGTGAAGATGCCCCCAAACCCGCCCATCGATCCGCATGGGAACAGTTGAAGATCGATCAGCGCGAACGTCGTGCACGGATCTCGCGCGAAAACGAGCAACGCGCCGAACGTCGGGCGCGCGAGCAAGAATCCCTGCGACGGCGGACCCGCGTTTTTGCCTCACCCACCGCCGACGACATCGAACCTAACGAGGAAACGCACGTCGGTATCCCGGTGACCTGGCGCCCCTGAAAAGTGCGAAATCCACGCTTTTGCGGTCTCGTATCGCTGGCACCCCACATTAGGAACGTGCACATCGCGAACGGTGCAAGTTGACCTCACACCGTTCGCGGTGCCGACGCGTTAGCGCGTTAGCGCGTTTCCCACAATTCGCGAACTTCCTCGCGCCGCGGATGATCGAGCGGCAAGGTCATGATTTCGAGGTTTTCGCGCACGTGATCTTCATCGGGTGCGTAACCACCGATAATGGCGCCGACGCGCTCCACGATGTCAGGCGGGAGTTGCTGCAGTTCGCCGAGGTCGTAGAACTCATCGATCACCTGCGCGCGCCCTGACCGCGCCTGCAAACCGCGCTTATCGCGCTTGTGCAGATGTTTTGGTTCAACACTCGCCATGACATCTCGATTGGCGGCGTAAGCGTGGTTCCAATCGACGTAGCGTGGTTGTGTTTCGCCCGCGAAGAACAACATCTCGCCGACAGGTTTCGTTGACAGATCTACACTTGCGTATAACATTGTTAATCCCTTTCATTGATTGCGTTACAACGTAATAATCGCACACCGTTATTTGCACTTTCAACAGATTTTTTCAGTTAAATGCACCAAATATAGTTTGGCTAAACTTGATTTTCTTGGCTGTTGATTTTTCGCGAGCCGAGATAAGCGCGCCGTCGGTGTTGACACCCTGTGGTTGTATCTGTATGACGGATGCTGCGTGACATAAACACGTGATCGGTTGGAGTTGCTGATCGACTGCAAACAACGGGGGTGGCCTATGCAGCCGCCCCTTTTCTTTTCTCCTACCGGTGTCCTTTCCGGCTTGATCCTTGCAACCTAGACGCGCATATATTGATCGCAGGTTGCAAACCACGAAAGGACACGACATGACCGAAGTTCAAACGTTCGCATCTCGCGCAATCGCCCTTCGCTCCGCACGCCGGCAGGGGCTAACCGAGGGCACGTACACCCTTGAGAAAGACGCCACGACGGGTCGCCATTACATCGCGCAATTCAGCGCGGTTCCGACACCTAAGAAAGTCACGGCGAAGAAGGGCGCCGCCTCGAAGCGTCCTCCTGTGGCACAGGGCAAAAATTTAACGGACGGTCCCGTCGCCCAGGTGCGCGCGTTCTATCTTGCCAATCCTGATATCGACCGCAAGGCGTTCATCGCTGAACTCGTCGGCAAGCGCGGCCTTAATGCCAACATGGTCAGCACACGCTGGCAGTGGCTCCGCAGCGGTAAGGACCCGGCAACGCGCCCTTATGTTCAGCAGGGCCCCGCGCAATAGGCCGCTTGTAAAGGCGCTGCAAGGGCGCTATTCTACCCGGACGATCATCGCCTCGCTTCTGGGCTCCGCACCCCATCGCGGGGCCTTCTTTTTTTGCCGAGACCGACAGAATCGAGGGCGTGACACGAGCAAGGAAACAACCTCGGCGCGATAGGCCGGAGCAAGAAACAAGCGCGAGGTTGCTATAGGCTAATGCTCTTCGCCCGGACGATCCCCGTCTGTGGGAATAGACCCCGCCCTCTCCCGAAACTGTCGGTGCCGCGTGCGGCCTCTCCCGAACCTGACTTTGCTTCTTGCCGCGCATCTCGAGCAGGGCCACTAAGTGTCAATCACGTAACGAAGTAATCGACTCGCGCGCTGGTTGCACTAGGCCAAGTTGAGGAAAGTTGCAGCGAGATTTAGTTCATGCCGTGCAATGCTGGAGCGCTTCCCACGCATCACGACGAGATCGACCGTGCGCAGCCGCACGTTTGAACTGCCGTCCTTCCGCGCTATGTTGGAATGGTTTGATGACCTACAATAGACATGACGGATGTAGGAGCGGGTTGTGACAGACAAGACTGATCGCATTTGCGCGGAACTGGCGGCTCTCCTCGAAAAGGTGGGACCCGATTACGAAGATGATCAGGAAGCTGCGCTCGCAATCCTCGAATGCGCAACTCAGATGGCACATTTTTATGCAGGTGATGCTGCCGCCCGCGAAGTGGTAGAAAATGAACTTTGGTCGGCTGAAGAGCTGATCATCGACCCCGCGTCTCGTCACTGATCGAACTGCGGGGGATCGATGGAACCGTTCCGCTAGTCCGCCGTTGTCGCCAAGCTTTGGGAGCCGCAACTCAAGGCAAACCGATCGATCCTAGTCCCCGCTTAGATCGATCAAAATTGGCGGCGTGCTACTCGACCTCCCTGGTTATTCGTCAGCCGCCGCCACTTTTTCTCCCTTCACCTGCTGGCCCCACGTCGGCGGCGACACGAGCAATCCGACATTCTTCGAACCGCATTTGGAACATCGGAGCTTGTGGGCTAGATCCTTGTGAAGCGTGCCGTGGTCGGGGCCGAGGCGATCACGTAGGGCGATCAGATCGAGCGGACGAGTGCGCAGGCACGTGTTCTCGTGACAGGCCGCATGCAGCGTGTACCCCTCGTCAATCGTCTCTTGCAGGGTCATCGCTGGCAGTCCGTTTTAGGTCAATCCGGCTTCTTATCGGTGCGATCCCAGCCTAATGCCTCGGCGATTTTCCCTTGCTCCTTTTCTATCTGCTCGATGAACTCAGGAGAGTAGTAGGTTTCAACGGGGTAAGTGTCTTCATGGTACTGCTCTATCGCGTCTTGTACCGGGTCGTGGTCCTGAAGCGCGGCAATTGCCTCGCCGATCTCATCCAGCGTGTATCGATCTACTGGCTGTCTAGCGCCACCCGGGAATGTGTCATGTCCCCTTCCGGTGCTCGTGCCGGCCTCCTGTGGCATGGGGTCAGGATCAACCCAAGCAATTGTGCCCGGCTCGCAATCTGGGTGGCGTTCGTAGACAGGGGAGGTGGCTGGCATGTTGGCAATGTGCCGCTCGACCTCGCGCCGATCATATAAGATTGTTCTTCCGCTTCTCAGGTACGCAAGGGTGCGGTCGCGGCGATGATTGCGCGCGACATTCTCTGACCACCCGGTGATCTCTCGCACGGCGCTGTCGCCAACCAATAGGTACTTGCTCGGGATCGTCGCTTTCATGAATCGATCATAACGCCACAGCAGCGGACCGCCAAGGTGGCGCTTTCATACATCCACGCTCAACGCAGCGTCGTCAAAGTGTATGAAAGGGCGTCGTAACGAAAAATAAGAGCGACAAAACTTTGAATTAATTCAGGTAATTACGAAAATGTTTCGTTTCGATGTCGAAGCCGGCGATCTTTTCCAGCGCCGGCTGGTAGGCGATCGAGTTCGCCTTGTTGGCGCGCGATACCTTGGCCGGGTCCTGTCCCGACAGCAGCATCGGGTTGTCGCCCGCGATGGCGAGCCGCGCGGCGTTGCCGGCAAAGGCCTTGCCCATGCCCTCGTAGAGCCAGCCGGCGGCGCGGTCGAAGCTCCCCTCCGAGGCGTGGCGGAAGCGCGCGAGCGTCACCTCCTCGTCGGCCATGAACGGCGTCACCAGCCCGGCGCCCGCCTTGTAGGCGTGCTCGGCGATGCGGCGCACCAGCGGCAGCGCGGCCACCGGCGCGGTCATGACGAGGTCCTGCCCCGGCTGGAGTTGCAGGCCGACCTTGACCGCCACCTCGGCGAGCCGGTCGAGCTTGATCGGGTCGATCGATGCGGAGATTGCGCGGGGGTGGGATGTCATCGATGGCTCTCTCGTTGGCAGGGTGGTGCGCCATACATAGCTTCCCCGCACCGCGCTTTCCAAGGGGGGGGGTCACGTCGCCGGCAGCGTCGCGTGCAGCCGCGCGGTCTCGGCCATCGCCTCGCGCAGCCAGGCCACGAAGTCGCGCACCTTGCGGCTCGGGCGCCTCCCGGCCGGCGTGCAGACGTAGTAGCCGAGCCCGAGATCGGCGGCGATGCCGAGCGGTTCGGAAAGCCGCCCGTCGAGCAGCGCTTCGGCGGCAATGAGCGGCCACGCGAGCATGATGCCCTGGCCAGCGATCACGGTCTCGAGGCACAGGAGCGGATCGTTGAGCCGCGCCCCTTGCTTCGGCCGGACCGGCGGAATGCCGGCGGCCTCGAACCAGCGTTCCCAGTCGATCAGCGCCGAATCGTCGTCGATCGAGGTCTCGTGGGCGACATCGGCGGGTGTCGCGATGCGGCCCGCCTTTGCCTCTGCCGCCGCCACGAAGACCCGCTGCGGAAGAAGAAGTTCGGCGTCCACGCCCGGCCAGTGCCCGGTTCCCATGCGGATCGCCACGTCGACGTCGGAACCGCGCAGGTCGACAAGCCCGCCCGAAGCGTCGATGCGGACAAGCACCTGGGGGTGCCGATCGAAATGGTAGCGCAGGCGCGGCACCAGCCACTTCGACGCGAAGGCCGGGGCGACCGAGACCACCAGCGTGTCCGAACCCGGCGAGCGCGCCTGCGCCACCGCCGCGTCGAGTTCGCGGAAGGCCGTGGAAAGCCGCGCGAACAGGGCAGCCCCGGTTTCGGTCGGCAAGAGCCCGCGCGCTGTGCGCAGGAAGAGTGCCGTGCCGATCTGCTTCTCCAGCCGGTTGACCTGCTGGCCGACCGCGCTGGCCGTCACCCCGAGTTCGTCGGCCGCGCCTTGCAAGGAACCCGTCCGCGCCACCGCTTCGACGGCGCGAAGCCCGTTCAAGTGGACGGAGTTAAGCGACTTGTTCAAGTTTTCCTAAACCAAACACATGAAGTTCTGGATCGAAGAGAACCGCATGAACGCCTATTTCAGTTGGCTCCAGATGGTTTTCGGGAGACTAGATCATGATGGAGTTTTTCTCAACTCTCCTCGCGAATGTACGGCGTCCCGGCACGGCCTTCGAAGCAGGTTGTCTCCCGTCGCGCGATGAGGACTCAGACATGCTGTCCCATCCGGAAATCGCCCGGATGGACCTTCGTCAGCTCGCCGACCTGCCGTTTCCGCGTCCCGGCCCGGAAGCTTCGCATGGCGAGATGCAAGACGGCCGGAAGTGCCGTTCGGCCTGAGCGAACTGGCGCAATCCACATCTCATCGTCGTCCGCGGCGCACATTTTTTGATCAGTGGCAACATTTCCGCTACAGGTCGATCTCGCCCCGTCCGGGCCTGTTCGTCGTCGGCCTCTCGAAAAGACCTTCTCCCGAAAGTCGCCCGGATATGCCACATCCGGCGCCCGCCCGGCGTCTGAGCAACATCGAGGAGGCAGATCATGTCCACTCCATCGGCCGACGCCGGCATCGACGACCACGGCCTCGAACCCGGCCAGGACAACGTCCAGATCCTCGGGCTCGACATTCACAACCCGGTTTTCTTCATCTCGGCGCTGACGATCATCGTCTTCGTAGCCCTCACCCTCATCTTCGGCGAACAGGCCGCTGCGGTGCTCGGCGGCCTGCGCGTCTGGCTCACTGACACCTTCGACTGGCTGTTCATGCTGTCGGCCAATCTCTTCGTGCTCTTCTGCCTCGTGCTGGTCGTCTCCCCGTTCGGCAAGGTGCGGCTCGGCGGGCCCGACGCGTTGCCCGACTTCTCCTATCCCGGGTGGTTCGCGATGCTGTTCGCGGCTGGCATGGGCATTGGCCTGATGTTCTTCGGCGTTCTCGAGCCGATGTATCACTTCAACAATCCGCCGCTCGGCATTGCCCCGCCCGTCGTCGACGGCGCGCTGGTGGCCGAGCGCGTGCAGGCCGCGCGCGACGCGGGCATGGCGGCGACGATCTACCATTGGGGCCTGCATCCGTGGGCGATTTACGCGGTGGTGGCGCTTTCGCTGGCGCTCGCCAGCTACAACAAGGGCCTGCCGCTCTCTATCCGATCGGCCTTCTACCCGATCTTCGGCGAGCGGGTGCGCGGCTGGACCGGACACGTCATCGACACGATGGCGGTGTTCGCAACGCTGTTCGGTCTGGCAACATCGCTGGGCTTCGGCGCTTCGCAGGCTCTGGCGGGGCTCAACGATCTTTACGGGGTCCCCGACACCGACCTCGCCAAGGTAATTCTGATCGCCGGCATCACCGCGGTCGCGCTCCTGTCCGTCGTCGCCGGACTGGACGCCGGGGTGAAGCGGCTTTCCGAGCTGAACATGGTGCTGGCGGTGTTGCTGCTCGTGTTCGTCATCGCGCTAGGCCCCACGCTCGCGATCTTCACTGGCTTCTTCGAGAACACCTGGCTCTACGTGAAGAGCCTGCCGGCGCTGTCGAACTGGGTCGGACGCGAGGACGACGCCTTCATGCACGGGTGGACGACCTTCTACTGGGCCTGGTGGATCTCCTGGTCGCCGTTCGTGGGCATGTTCATCGCCCGGGTCTCGCGCGGTCGCACAGTGCGCGAGTTCATCACCTGCGTCCTCATCATCCCCACCCTGGTCTCCATCCTGTGGATGACGACCTTCGGCGGCACCGCGCTCGACCAGTTCCTCACGGCCGGCTATGCCGGCGTGCAGCAGACGGTGGTCGACTACGTGCCGGAACTGTCGCTCTTCCGCATGCTCCAGCCCCTGCCGCTGGCCGGCATAACCTCGCTGATCGGCATCGTGCTCGTGATCGTGTTCTTCGTCACCTCGTCCGATTCGGGCTCGCTGGTGATCGACACCATCACGGCGGGCGGCAAGGTCGACGCGCCGGTGCGCCAGCGGGTCTTCTGGGCGATCTTCGAGGGGTTGGTCGCGATCGTGCTTCTCCTCGGCGGCGGCCTGGCCGCGCTTCAGGCGGGCGCCATCGCGACGGGTTTCCCCTTCGCGCTTCTCCTGCTTCTGATGATGTACGCCACCTGGATGGGCTTGCGCAGCGAGCATCGGGCGCTCACGGCCACCTGACGCCGTCCGGCGAGGGGCCGCCTTCGGGTGGCCCTATCGTTGGGCGCGGCCGCGGCATTGAAAGCACGGCGCGCCCGGATATGGTCGCGGCATGAACCCCGAGACGACCGCCCCCTTCCGCTACGCCATCGCCGGCATGATCGCCATGGCCGCCGCCATGGGCGTCGGCCGCTTCGTCTTCACGCCCATCCTGCCCGGCATGATGGAGGGCTTGCAGCTTTCCGCCTCTGATGCCGGCCTCATCGCTTCGGCCAACTATCTCGGCTACCTTGTCGGTGCCCTGCTGGCGGCGGGCGGCTGGGCGCACGGGCACGAGCGCCGCGTCATGCTGGCCGGGCTCGGGATCAACGCCCTCCTGCTCGGCTGGATGGGCATTGCCGACACGCTTCCCGCCTTTCTGCTAATCCGCTTCGTCGCCGGTCTGGCGAGCGCGTTCATGATGATCTTCATGACCGCCATCGTCTTCAGCCGCATCGCCGCCGCCGGCCGCGGCGACCTGCAGGCGGTGCATTTCGGCGGCGTCGGGGTCGGCATCGCCGTCTCCGCACTTCTGACCGGCGTGCTTTATCTGGGAGAGGCGGGCTGGCGGGCGGGGTGGCTCGCCTCGGGGGTCGTCGCCCTCATCGCCTTCGCCGTAGTCTATCTCATGGCGCCGGGCGGCACCCTTCAGCACGCTGGCGCCGGCGCGACGAACCGCGAGCCGGCGCTGCCTCGCAGTCCGGAACTGACCAGGATCATCCTCGCCTACGGCATCTTCGGCGCGGGTTACATCGTTACCGCAACCTTCCTCGTGGCGATCGTGCGGCAGGGCGGAGAGGGTCGGCTCTTCGAGTCCGCCGTGTGGCTCGCGACCGGTCTCGCCGCGGCGCCGTCTGTGTGGCTCTGGGGCAAGGCGGTGCGCGGCATCGGCCTGACGGCGACGTTCGGCATCGGATGCATCGTCGAAGCCGTCGGCGTGGTTGCCAGCGTCTCGATCCCCGGACCCGCTGGACCACTGGCCGGCGCGGTACTGCTCGGCGGCACCTTTGTGGCGATCACAGCCTACGGTCTCCAGGCCGGGCGGCAGTTGGCGGCAGCGGCACCCCGGCGCGCGCTGGCGCTGATGACAGCCTCCTTCGGAACGGGCCAGATACTCGGGCCGATCGCCGCCGGCTACGGCGCGGATTGGACCGGCAGCTTCGCGGCACCCTCGGTCGGCGCAGCGATGGCATTGCTCGTGGCCGGCGCGATCGCATGGTCGGCGGGGCGTCGGCCGTTGGCGACCTGACGCCGCGGCACGACGGCGGCTGGCGAGAACCGGGGATAAGCGGCGGGAAGGGACGGCGCGACGGCAAGGCCGCTTGCGAGAGCCTCCGGCTCTGAATAGCGTCTGCGTGCGGCCGGTAGCGCGGTCGCTGAGGCGCTGCCGACCGAAGGAAACCGCCGTGTTCGTATCGTTTTTCCCCAAGCCGAAGCTGTTCTTCATCTCCTTCGTGGCCTGGACCGCCTTGGCGGTGGCCGTCTGGTACATCTTCGGCCGGGATCTGGGAACGGCGTTCGGCCTCCCGCCGGCGGCGGCCGACGCTGTGCCCATCGTCGGTGCGCACTACTTCTGGGCACCGGAATTCCTCTGGTTCTACATCTATTTCGTCGTCACCACGGGCCTCTTCGCCGCGTTCTGGTACGTCTACTCGCCGCATCCCTGGGCGCACTGGTCGATCCTCGGCTCAGCGCTGATCCTGTTCTCGACCTATTTCTCCGTCCAGGTCAGCGTCGCCATCAACAACTGGCGTCGTCCGTTCTTCGACATGGTGCAGCAGGCGCTCACCCCGCCGGCGTCCGTCGCGCCGGGCGATCTCTATGCGCTGATCCTGGTCTTCGCGCAGATCGCCTTCCTGTGGATCGCCGTCTATGTCGCCACGCGCTTCTTCGTCAGCCATTACATCTTCCGCTGGCGCACCGCGATGAACGACTACTACATGGCCCACTGGCCGCAGTTGAGGAAGATCGAGGGCGCATCGCAGCGTATCCAGGAAGACACGATGCGCTTCGCCTCGACGGTGGAGGGGCTCGGCGTCGCCGCGGTCGACGCGGTCATGACGCTGATCGCCTTCCTGCCGATTCTCTACGTCCTGTCGGCGAACGTGACCGAACTGCCGGTCATAGGCGCGGTCCCGGCCCCGCTGGTCTACGCGGCGATCTTCTGGTCGCTCTTCGGCACCGTGCTCCTGGCGGTGGTGGGCATACGGCTGCCCGGGCTGGAGTTCCGCAACCAGCGCGTCGAAGCCGCGTACCGCAAGGAACTCGTCTACGGAGAGGACCACGAGGATCGTGCCGAACCGCTGACGGTGCGCGAACTCTTCGCCAACGTGCGGAAGAACTATTTCCGCCTCTATTTCCACTACATGTATTTCAACATCGCCCGATCGTTCTACATCCAGGCCGACAACATTTTCGCCTACTTCATCCTGATACCCACGATCGCGGCGGGCCGTATTACCTTCGGCCTGCTCCAGCAGATCCTGACGGCGTTCACGCAGGTGAGTTCGTCATTCCAGTATCTGGTCAACGCCTGGCCGACGATCGTGGAACTCCTGTCGATCTACAAACGCCTAAAGTCCTTCGAGGCGGTGCTGAGCGGTGAAAGGCTGCCGGAGATCGACCGCCGCTACATGGAGCGCGAGGCGGCGGGCGTTCCGCCGGAGGACCAGCCGGCAGCGTGAAGTGAGGCGCCGGTCAGCCGCCGGCGTGCATCTCGGCCGCCTCGTCGAGATGGTCGGAGAGGTCACCATAGGTGACGCATTCGACGTCGGCCTTGATACAGACTTCGCCGGCGAACCGCTCCAGCGCGCGCCAGTAGGCGCCGCCGTTCATCAGCGTGAAGTGGAAGCCTGCCTGGAAGGGGATACGCTCCCCGTCATACTGCCGTTGGAAGGCCGCCATGAAGGCGCGGTAGGTGCGATCCTCGAAGCTGCCGTCCACGTCGTCCCTCTCGAAGCCGCCGGAATGGCGCACGAAGAGATTGTAGTCCATGGCGATGATCCGCCGCTCCTCCGGCCCCTCGGGTACCATCGGCAGCGCGAAATGCCGCAGCCCGTTCTTGGCTGCCGGGAAGACCGGACCGCGCGAGACGGTACTGGCATCGTAGGTGAGGCCGCGCTCCCTGAGTGCTGCGTCGAGATTGTGCCCGGTCGATAGATACGGCGCCCGGAAGCCGTGGATGGCGGTCGACGCGAACGTCTGCCAGCCTTCGGGCTCGGGCTCGATGCCGTTGATCGTCCAGGCGTCGCGAAAGATGCGGTCGAACTCAGAGAATTCCGCCTTCCAGTCGGCGCGAGTCCACTCTTTCCCGTCGAAATGCCCGCAGCCATGGCTGGCGATCTCGTGGCCTTCGCCCCTCGCGGTCCAGACCTGCTCCAGCCGCTCCGCCACTTCCTGCCTCGACCTGGCGAAGCCGACATTCGATCTGCCGGCCTTCATTTCCGGCGGCCGATAGGTCTCCTTCGTCTCGGGCGAGAGCAGATAGACGCAAGACAGGAAATAGGTGAAGCGCGCCCCGATCGCCTTCGCGAGCGCACGACTGCGCTTCCACTGAGCGATCTCGTGCGCTCCATCGAACGAGATGACGACGTATTGGACCGGCTTCTCCGGTGTGTGTGAACCGGCAGGCGAGGCGAGGAACACGGAGGCGGCAAGACAGAGGAGGGCGCGCGAAGATACAGGCATTTATGAAACCGCTCGATTTGGAATGCCGCACGCGTGAGGGCGAAATGTGGCGAGGGTGGGGAGTGCGGCGACGTTTCCGGTTTCCAAGCCGCACCGGCCGCGATAGGTTCGCGTCCAACGATCCGCGGGGCTGACATGCTGATCCTCATACTGGGACTGATCCTCTTTCTCGGAATACACTCCGTGCGCATCCTCGCGCCCGCGTGGCGCGAGGCGCGGCTCGCCGGCATGGGCGAGAACGCCTGGAAGGGGACCTACTCTGTCGTCTCCTTCGCCGGCCTGATCCTCATCGTCTGGGGCTATTCGCTGGCATGGGCGACCGCACCCGTGCTCTACGAGCCGCCGGTGTGGATGAAGCACATCGCGGCGCTGCTGATGCTTTTTGCGCTGATTTCGCTCATGATTTCGTTCGCGCCGACGGGGCGCCTCAAGAAGGCGCTCAAGCATCCGACGCTGCTTGCGGTGAAAATATGGGCCCTTGCGCATCTGCTCGCGAACGGCGACCTGGCGTCTATCCTGCTCTTCGGCAGCTTCCTGGTCTGGGGCGTGCTCGCCCGCATCTCAGTCAAGCGCCGCGGCGACAACGGGCCGGCGGTGGCCGGTCCGGTGCGCAACGACGTGATCGGCGTCGCGGCGGGCGTGGCGCTCTACCTGCTGTTCATATGGCGGCTGCACCTGTGGCTTTTCGGCGCCGTGCCCCTGCCGGTCGCCTGAGCGGCATTTTCCGCGACCGGCCTTCCATATGGCGCATTTTCGGATAAAAGGCGCAGTCAACAAGACCCCGAACGAAAAGTGCGGGGAGGAAACCACGGTTGTATTGAATGTCGGACGACAGTTTCATCCGCGAGGTCAACGAAGAGCTTCGCCAGGACCAGGCGCGGGCGCTCTGGGACCGCTACGGCACCTATGCCATCGTAGTCGCCGTGATCGTGGTCCTTGCCACCGGGTCGTGGGTGGCGTGGGAATACTGGACCGAGCGCCAGGCAAACGCCTCCGGTGACGCCTTCTCGCAGGCGCTGACGCTCGCCGACGAGGGCAAGACGGACGAGGCGCTGGCCGAACTCGCGCGGCTGCAGGAGGAAGGTTACGGCTCCTATCCCGTTCTGGCGCGCATGCGTTCGGCGACGGTGCTTTCAGCGCGCGGCGATGGTGAAGCGGCGGTCGCCGCCTTCGACGAGGTCGCGGCCGACAGCTCGGTCGCCGAACCAATCCGCGACATGGCGCGTCTCCGCGCCGGGCTGATCCTGGTGGATCAGGGCTCCTACGCGGATGTCTCGGCGCGTGTCGAAGGACTTGCGGCCGACACCAACCCGCTACGGCATTCCGCGCGCGAGGCGCTGGGTCTCGCGGCCTGGAAGGACGGCCGCCCGGCCGATGCGCTCGTCTTCTTCGAGCAGATCGTTGACGACCAGGAAGCGCCGCGCAACACGCGCGAGCGCGCCACCCTCATGTCCGAACTGATCCGCGGTTCGGGCGTCTCGTCGTAACGGGGCCAGATGACCTTCAAGATCGCGATCGTAGGCCGGCCCAATGTCGGCAAGTCGACGCTCTTCAATCGGCTGGTCGGCAAGAAGATCGCGCTCGTCGATGACACGCCCGGAGTCACGCGCGACCGGCGCGTGCACGATGCCCGGCTCTATGACCTGCGCTTCGAGGTGATCGACACGGCCGGCTTCGAGGAAGCCGCCGCCGCGTCGCTCGAAGGCCGCATGCGCGCTCAGACCGAGCTTGCGATTTCGGAAGCCGACCTCGTGCTCTTCATGATGGACGCCAAGGCCGGGCTCACGCCGAACGACCGCGCCTTCGCCGACGTCGTCCGCCGCTCCGGAAAACCGGTCGTCCTCGTTGCCAACAAGGCCGAGGCGCGCGGTGCCGAATCGGGCATGTTCGAGAGCTTCGAACTCGGCCTCGGCGAGCCCATCCCGATCTCGTCCGAACACGGACAGGGAATGCCGGACCTGCGCGAGGCGATCATCGCAGCCCTCGGCGAGGAGCGCGTCTTCCCGGATGAGGACGAGGAGGAGACCGCCTTCGCGCTGGAACCGCTGGTCGGCGAAGACGTCGACCCGGACGCCGAAGAGGTGCCCGCCTACGATCCGACGAAACCGATGCGGATCGCTGTCATCGGCCGCCCCAACGCCGGCAAGTCGACGCTGATCAACGCACTCGTCGGCGAGGAACGGCTGCTGACCGGCCCCGAGGCCGGCATCACGCGCGATTCCATCTCCGTCGAATGGGAGTGGCGCGGCCGCGGCATCAAGCTCTTCGACACCGCCGGCATGCGCCGCAAGGCGAGGGTGCAGGAGAAGCTGGAACGTCTCTCGGTCGCCGATGGCCTGCGCGCCATCCGCTTCGCGGAGGTCGTCATCATCGTGCTCGACGCCACCATTCCCTTCGAGAAACAGGATCTGCAGCTTGCCGACCTGATCGTCCGCGAGGGCAGGGCACCCGTGATCGCCTTCAACAAGTGGGACCTGATCGACAATCCCCAGGTGCTGCTCGCCGAACTGCGCGAGAAGACGGAGCGGCTTCTGCCCCAGGCGCGAGGCATCCGTGCGGTGACCGTCTCGGCCGAGACCGGCCGCGGCCTCGACAAGCTGATGGACGCGGTTCTGAAGACGCACGAGATATGGAACCGGCGCATCTCGACGGGCAGGCTCAACCGCTGGCTCGAAGGCGTCATCGCCCACCATCCGCCGCCCGCCGTGGCGGGCCGCCGGCTCAAGATAAAGTACATAACCCAGGTCAAGGCGCGCCCGCCGGGTTTCGTGATTTCGTGTTCGCGTCCGGACGCGGTGCCGCAATCCTACATCCGATATCTGGTTAACGGCCTGCGCGAGAGTTTCGAGATCCCAGGCGTTCCGATCCGCATCATGCTGCGCGCGCCCGACAATCCGTATGCGGGCAAGGCGAAATCACGCGGGTAGGGGCTTTGAAAGCCCGTTCGACGGCCATATTGATGCCGTTAACTCTCCCTCAAGGTTAATTCCGCATTGTCACTCTCAGTCGTGTCGAGTGGCGTCCGGGAGAGTGCTGGTGAAACGGAAACTGGTGTCGCGGCAATCTGCCGCCACGACCCATAAGTCCCCCTTGGTATCCATCCTTCTCGTCGGTTTCGGTCTCTGGATCGGCTTCCCGACGTTGACAGCCCAGCAGGACATGGCGAGCTACGTCGTCGGCATCGAGGCGCCGAAGGCGCGCTGGGGTGCCGTGGTGGAGAAGGCCGTCGCCGGCTCCGTCCATTTGGCCGAGATGCGCTTCGCCGATGGCGACATCACCGGCTCGATCTCCGGCTCCGGCGTCCGGACGGAAGAGCTCGGCGCCGTCGCCTTTACCGGCAAGAACGGTTCGACCAGCGACGTCCCGGACGAGGAACGTGTCAACCGCGGCGACAAGAAGGACCGCATCGTCAACGTGGCGCCCGTTGCGCCGCCGAAGGACTTCAACGCCGGTTCGGTATTCAAGCGCACCAGCCTGCTCGAGCCTCCCGCGCTTGGCCAGGAGATCGTCATGGCCTTCGACAGGCCGGCCATCGCCGGCAAGGAGATCGAGATCGCCGCCGCCTTCCATCAGCGCACGGAAAAGAAGGTCGATCCCGGCGTTCCCGCGATGCTGGCCAGCCTCGTCAACAACGACAAAGCGGATATCCTCGCCACAGCCTACGCACCGCCGGAACCCGACTACGCCGAAGCCTCTCCTTTCGAATCGCTGCTCAAGGGCGAGACCGATCCGAACGCCGGCCGCTTCATTCCCCCGCTTGCCAAGGGCGACCACGCCTGGATGAGCCAGCCGCTGCCGCCCTCGGTCTTCTCGGACGGCGAGCAGAAATGCCTGACCGCTGGCGTCTACTTCGAGGCGCGCGGCGAGAACCTGAAAGGCCAGGCCGCCGTCGCCCAGGTGATCCTCAACCGCGTCCGCAACCCGACCTATCCGAATTCCATCTGCGGCGTCGTCTACCAGAACGACAGCTGGCGCAACCGCTGCCAGTTCTCCTTCGCCTGCGACGGCATCCGCGACCGCGTCGCCAGCCCGAGCCACTGGAAGACCGCCAAGGAGATTTCCATGGCAGTCACGGCCGGCAAGATCTTCATCCCGGAGGTGGGGTCGTCGACGCACTACCACGCCACCTACGTTCATCCGCGATGGGCGAATGCCATGCAAAAGATGAAGAAGATCGGCCTTCACGTGTTCTATCGCACCCATGGCGGCGGCTGGAACTGACCCGGCCGCACGGGCGATGCGCGGGGATTCGCCGCGCTGCCGGCGAACTTGATTCACGGACGTAGTGTCGCAGTGGATTAAGTCATTGAAATAAAATCCAAAAATGCTTCTGGTGCGGGTGCTTTCATTGGCTTGACTGCCAGAAGCGCCCTCACTATGGTGCGCGCGACTTTGAAGCGGGCAATCCGTCCAGGATTGAACGGGCAGGAGGTTGGGTCGCCATGTCGAAACGGCCAGGCGATACCGGTCATGAAATGCCCGGGCAGGACAGGGGCGCGGGGGGCCGCGAGGACGATCTCGACCGCAGGCGCAAGGACCTCGACGCAGCCATTCTGGCGCGCCGCCCTGCCGCAGGTGAGAAGGATCGCGCCGATGGGTCGAGTGGCATGGCCGGGATCGGCAACGCGCTGAAGCTTTCCAGCGAATTCATCGCGGGAATCGTCGTCGGTGCAGCGATCGGCTGGATAATCGACCGCCTGGCGGGCACGTCGCCTTTCGGGCTGGTCGTCTTCCTGTTGCTCGGTTTCGGCGCCGGGGTGTTGAATGCGCTACGGTCCGCGGGATTGATTACGCAGGCGGGGATACGTTCGTCCGGAAAGGACGAGGGCGGCCCCGGTCGGAAATGAATGGCGCCGCATGCGCGTCGATGTTGATGAAGGCGGGGTAACACGGTGGCCAACGATCCAATCCACCAGTTCCAGATCTCCAGATGGGTGCCGATCGAGATCGGCGGCCTCGATTTCTCCTTCACCAATTCGTCCGCCTTCATGGTGGCGACGGTGGTGGCGGCCGGGGGCTTTCTCTATCTGTCGACCGCAAGCCGCGGGCTGGTGCCGAGCCGCATGCAGTCGGTCGCCGAGATGTCCTACGAGTTCGTCGCCAACATGCTGAGGGACGCGGCGGGATCGCAGGGGATGCGGTTCTTCCCGCTGGTGTTCTCGCTGTTCATGTTCGTGCTCTTCGCCAACCTGTTCGGCATGTTTCCCTATTTCTTCACGGTGACCAGCCACATCATCGTCACCTTCGCGCTGGCGCTGCTGGTGATCGGAACCGTCGTCGTCTACGGCTTCATGAAGCACGGTTTCGGCTTCCTCAAGCTGTTCGTGCCCGAGGGTGTGCCGGGAATACTGGTTCCGCTTGTTGTCGCGATCGAGGTCATTTCGTTCCTCTCGCGCCCGATCAGCCTTTCGGTGCGTCTCTTCGCCAACATGCTGGCCGGCCACATTACGCTGAAGGTGTTCGCGGGCTTCGTGACGTCGCTCGGTGCGATGGGCGCGATCGGCATCGGCGGCGCCATCCTGCCGCTCGCCATGACCGTGGCGCTGACCGGCCTGGAATTTCTCGTTGCCTTCCTGCAGGCCTACGTATTCGCGGTGCTGACCTGCATGTATCTCAACGACGCGCTCCATCCGGGGCACTGACCTTTCACCGGCGGGTCGTCCGCCGCAACACCAACAACCGACCTTACGGACTTCAAGAAGGAGAATTCTCATGGAAGTAGAAGCAGCTCAGGCGATCGGCGCCGGTATCGCATGCCTCGGCATGGGTGGCGCGGGCATCGGCCTCGGCACCATTTTCGGCAACTACCTCGCCGGCGCCCTGCGCAACCCCTCGGCAGCCGACGGCCAGTTCGGCCGCCTGATCTTCGGCTTCGCCGTGACGGAAGCTCTCGGCATCTTCTCGCTCCTCGTCGCGCTGCTGCTGCTGTTCGCCTAAGAACCGGCCGCACGTCGCACGTTGCCGGCCGCGCATTCGCGGCCGGAGGGTTTTGACAGGAAGAGCGCATGTTTGTTGTACCGGCATATGCCCAGCAAGAAGTACCGGCGGGGCAGGACTCGGCACATGGCGAAGTGATCGAGGGGACCGAGACCGGTCACGGGGAAGGTTCCTTCCCGCCCTTCGAGCCTGCGTCGTATCCGTCGCAGATCCTGTGGCTGGCGATCATCTTCGGCCTCTTCTACCTGTTCCTGAAGCGCGTGGCGCTGCCTCGCCTGGGCGGCATCCTGGAGGTGCGGCGCGATCGCATCGCTCAGGACCTCGACCAGGCCGCGCGGCTCAAGCAGGAGGCGGACGAAGCCATCGCCGCCTACGAGCAGGGTCTGGCGGACGCCCGCAAGAAGGCCAACCAGATCGGCCAGAAGGCCCGCGACGCCGCCAAGGCGGACGCGGATGCCGAGCGCAAGAAGGTCGAGGCCGGCCTCGAGAAGAAGCTGGCCGAGGCCGAGACGCGCATCGGCGAGATCAAGGCTTCGGCCATGCAGGACGTCGGCGCCATCGCGGAGGAAACCACCGCCGCGATCGTGCAGGCGCTCATCGGCGGTTCCGTCGGCAAGGCCGAAGTGGCCTCCGCCGTCCGGTCGTCGTCGAAATAGGGGGGCGGAATGGACGCCACATTCTGGGCAACGGTCGCCCTCGTCATCTTCCTCGGGATCATGATCTACGTGAAGGTCCCGGGCATGATCACCAAGTCGCTCGACGACCGCGCCGACCGCATTCGCGACGAACTGGAACAGGCCCGCAGGCTGCGTGAGGAAGCGCAGGAACTGCTCGCCGAGTACCAGCGCAAGCGCAAGGAAGCCGAGAAGGAGGCCGACGACATCGTCACGGCCGCCAAGCACGAAGCCGAGCTCCTGGTTGGCGAGGCCAAGCAGAAGACCGAGGAGTACGTCGCGCGCCGCACCGCGCTCGCCGAACAGAAGATCAGCCAGGCCGAGCGCGAGGCCGTGAACGAGGTCCGCGCCAACGCCGTCGACATCGCCGTTGCCGCCGCGCGGAAGCTCTTGGCGGACCGGGTCGATGGCAGCGTCGCGGACAGCCTCTTCAAATCTTCGGTGCAGGATTTGAAGACCAAGCTCAACTGAGCTTTCAAGCGATCATCATCACATGAAAAATGCCGCTCACCGGGCGGCATTTTTCGTTTGTTGAGATGATGCTTACTCGAACTCCAGCGCCATCGGCTCGGCGTCGGCCTTGAGCGGCGCGAAGGTCATGCGGTGGATGCGCATGACAGCGCCGCTTTCGACGATCGCGGTGCGATGGCGCACGGTCGCGTAGCCCATGTGGAACTCGAAGCCGTAGGACGGGTGTACCGCGGCGCAGCGCGTCATCATGCGGTCGCGCGTCACCTTGGCCACGATCGATGCGGCGGCGATCGACTGCGAGCGCTGGTCGCCCTTGATCAGCGCGTCGGCATCGCAACCGAGCCCCGGCGGAATGTCGCGGCCATCGACCAGGGCATGGCGTGGCGTCACGCAGAGCGTGGCGGCGGCGCGGCGCATGGCTTCCAGGCTGGCGCGGAGGATGTTGATCGTGTCGATCCCATCGGCCGCGACCGAGGCTACCGAAACGGCAACCGCCTTGCGCACGATCTCCTCAAACAGGCGCTCGCGGTCGCAGGGCTTCAGCCGCTTGGAATCGTCCAGTCCCTTCGGGATTCGCTTCGGGTCGAGGATGACGGCAGCGGCGACCACCGGTCCCGCCAGCGGCCCGCGTCCGGCCTCGTCGAGCCCGCATACCGGACCCTTGCCACGCGCAATCAGCCGCTTCTCGATCGAGAAGTCGGGCGCCTGCGGCAGGTCGAAGAGCAGCGGGGCGGCGGTCTGGGGGCGATTCATCCTGCGCGGAGTCTTTCATCCGGCGCGGCTCGCCGCAAGACGGCGCAGTCCGATTCTCCCCGTTTTTCCTAGATCACCTTGCCGGGGTTCATGATGCCCGCCGGATCGAAACTCGCCTTGATGCGCCGCATCAGGTCGGTGGCGACAGGCGGGGCGGTGGCGATCAGTTCGTCGCGCTTCATGCGGCCGATGCCGTGCTCGGCCGAGATCGAACCGCCGAACCGCCGCACGACGCCGTGCACGATGTCGTTGACCTCGCGGTAGCGGGCCAGGAAGGCCTGTTCCTCCATGCCTTCGGGCTGCGAGATATTGTAGTGCAGGTTGCCGTCGCCCATGTGGCCGAAGGTGACGAGCCGCGCGCCCGGCGCGGCCTGAAGCACTGCCGCGCCCGCCTCGTGGATGAAGTCGGGAATGGAAGCCACCGGCACCGAGATGTCGTGCTTGATCGAGACGCCTTCCGGTTTCTGCGCCTCCGACATCGCCTCGCGCACTGCCCAGAAGGCGTCGGCCTGCGACAGGTTCTGGGCGATCACCGCGTTGTCGGCGAGTTCGCCTTCGATCCCTTCGGCGAGCACCTCCTCGATCAGCGCGCGCGCGTCCTCGGCCGAGCGGCCGGACGAGATCTCCATCAGCACCAGCCAGGGATGCTCACTCGCCAAAGGCGCGACGATGCCAGGGATGTGGCGGACGGAGAAGTCGACCGCGATCCGGGCGCAGAGCTCGAAGGCCGTCAGCCCGCTGCCGGCGCGGTCCGAGGCCAGCGCGAAGAGCGCCAGCGCGGCTTCGGGCGACTGCAGGCCGATCCAGGCGACCTCGCGCCCCTTGGGCTTGGGGAAGAGCTTCAGGACCGCGGCGGTGATGATGCCGAGCGTGCCCTCCGCGCCGACGAACAGGTTCTTGAGGTCGTAGCCGGTGTTGTCCTTCTTGAGCTTGCGCAGGTCGTCGAACACCTCGCCTGTCGGCAGCACGACCTCCACGCCGAGGCAGAGTTCGCGCGCATTGCCGTAGGCGAGCACACCCGTTCCGCCGGCATTGGAGGAGAGGTTTCCGCCGATCTGCGCCGTGCCCTGCGAGGCGAGCGACAGCGGAAACAGCCGCCCCGCCGCGTCGGCCGCCTCCTGCGCGCGCTGCAGCACCACGCCGGCCTCCACCGTCATGGTGTTGGAGGCGACGTCGACCTCGCGGATGCGGTCGAGCCGCGAAAGCGACAGCACCACCTGCCCGCCGCTCATGTCGGGCGTCTGGCCGCCGACGAGGCCCGTATTGCCTCCTTGCGGCACGACCGGAGTGCCGGTTTCGCTCGCCAGCGCCAGGATGCGCGACACCTCCTCAACGCTTCCCGGCCGCAGCACGAGGCTCGTCCGCCCGCCGAAGAGACCGCGCCGCTCACTCACGAAGGGCGCGATGTCTGCCTCGGCGACCAGCGCATGGCGCTCGCCGACGATTTCGGCGAAGCGGGCAACGAGGGAGGCGGAAAGGATCGGATCGCTCATCAATGCTCCTCCCCATCCCGCGGCGCCGCGGCGCGCGCCAGTCGGTCGTTGATCGCCTCGCCGATGCCCCGCATCGGCACGGGCTCCACCGCGATGGCGCGCGCGCCGGAGCGGTCGAGCCCGGCGAGATGCGAAAAGAGGCTGGCCGCCGCCTCGCGCAGGTCGCCAGTTTTCGAAAGGTTCTCCACCGCCACGGCCTCCCCCGCACCGGCGATCCGCTTCGGTCCGAAGGCGAGCAGCGCCTCTCCGCCACGCACCTCGGTCGCGTTCAGCCGCACAGCGGTATTCGGCGCGTAGTGCGAGGCGAGCATGCCGGGCGCTTCCACCGTCGCTTTGGCGCTTCCGCGCGCCAGCGGCGCGCCGATCACCGCCTCGATCTCCTCGGCCGCCACGCCGCCGGGACGCAGGAGCCGTGCCACACCGTCCTCAACCTTGACGATGGTCGATTCCACGCCGACCGCAGTCGCGCCGCCGTCGACGATGAGCGGAATGCGGTCGCCCAGCCCGGCATCGACGGCCGCGGCGGTCGTCGGGCTCACGCGGCCCGACGCATTGGCGCTGGGGGCCGCGATCGGCCGGCCCGTGCGGGCTGCGAGCCGTGCCGCGAAGCCGAGCGGCATGCGGATGCCGACCGTATCGAGCCCCGCCGTCACCAGCGGGCTCACCTGTGCGCCGGCCTTCAGCGGCAGCACCAGCGTCAGCGGACCCGGCCAGAATTCTTCGGCAAGCCGCGCCGAAACGGGATCGAACACGCCGATCTCCTCGGCCATCGCCCGGTCGCAGACATGCACGATCAGCGGGTTGAAGCGCGGGCGACCCTTGGCCTCGTAAATGCACGCCACGGCCTCGCCGTTCGTTGCGTCGGCGGCCAGCCCGTAGACTGTCTCGGTCGGCACGGCGACGGGACGGCCGGCGAGGATCAGCTCGCACGCCCGCTCCAGCGCCTGGTCTTCCCGGATGATGTCCGCCATCGGCCGCCTTTCGTCTCGACGGCGCTGCCTATCGCGCGCCACCGCCGACGGCAAGTGACGCGGCGTCATCCTTTTCTTAATTAGTCGAATGTTATGGATGGTGGCAACGGGAGTGAAGGCGCCTGCGTGCTAGGGGCCTTCCGTTGCATTTCCACGCCCTGAGTAAGGCGGGAGCGATATGAGATCTTTGGGCCTGGCCATGTTCGCATGCGGCCTGTTGCTGGCGCAGCAGGCGGGCGCCTCCTCGTTCGCTGTCGTCGGCGCGCCACCGTCGGGGCCGTCGCGCTCGATCATCATGCTCGGCGAACCCGCCGAGGAGGACCCGCAGGTGGTCCTGGCACCGACCGACGACATGATCCAGACAGCGGCCTTCTCCACCACCGACGAGACGTCGCGCGCCGCCGTCGCGCCGATCACCGACTTCGACGAGAGGGACAACGCTGCCTGGCCGCCGCCGCTCAGCACATCCATGGTCGCATATGGAGAACCTCCAGCCAGGCCGCGCAAGGAGGGTATGACCGGATATGGCGGGCAGGCCGGCCTGCCCATGGTGATCCGTGGCGGTCTGGTTGGCGAAGCCTATCCCACCGCTTCCGCGCCGCCCGCGCCCCCCGTCCTCCCCGCGCCGGAACCGCGCACGGAGCGCATCGAACGGCGCGCCGAACCGAAACCCGAGGCGTCGAAGGTAGCCGACCAGCGCGGCAGCCTGCCGCACGACGAGCCGCCGGGCCGCAACAAGTCGCCGGAACCCGCCGCACCACCCCCGGCCCCCGCGCCGCCCCCGCCGCCGACACAGCGGCTGGAGTAGCGAGCGGCGGTTCGGTCTGCCCTCAGCCGGCGATCCTGGAAAAATCCGCCACCTGGCCAGTGACGGTTCGGATGCCGGTCAAGAGTGCCAGCCGGTTGGCCCGGATCTTCTCGTCCGGATCGTTCACCAGCACGGTATCGAAGAAGGTGTCGATCGGCCCGCGCAGCCGTGCCATGGCGCGCATCGCGGCCGAAAAATCCTCGGCCCGGATCGCGTCGCCCGCCTCTTCGCCGGCCTGACCGATCGCTTCGAACAACCGCTGCTCCTCGGGCGCCACCAGAAGCGCGGGATCGACGGCCGGCGCGATCTCCGTCCCCCTCTTCTCCTCCGCCGCGATGATGTTCACCGCGCGCTTGGTTCCCGCAAGCAGGTTCTTTCCGTCTTCGGTATCGAGGAGGTCCCCAAGCGCCTTAACGCGCCGCACGATCATTAGGAGATCGTCGTTCGAGGCGGCGGCTGAGGCCTGCGATTGGCTGGTATCCCCCCTCCCGGGGGAGATGCCCGGGAGGGCAGATGGGGGCGCCTGGCGCGATCCTGCTTCATACCCCTCGACGACAGCAGCCCCGCCGCTCACCAGCACCGCATCGATCAGATCGTGCCGCGCGCCCTGATCGCGAAGATAAACTTTCAGGCGGTCGTGGAAGAAGGAGAGGAGATCTAGCGCGTATGTCTCCAGTACGCCTTGACCTTCAACGTGGCGCACAGCCTTCTGCAGCGGCGGTCGGGTTGTCGGATTGGCAATTATCGACTGGCTCAATTCGAGCAGGTTCAATCTTACGCCGTTCTCCACCAGGATCCGGATCACCCCTAGCGCCGCGCGCCGCAGCGCGTACGGATCCTTGCTCCCCGTGGGTTTCTCGTCGATCGACCAGAACCCAACCAACGTGTCGAGCTTGTCTGCCAGCGCGACCGCCATCGAGGCGGGGTCGGCCGGCACGGTGTCGGATGGACCCTGCGGACGGTAGTGTTCCTCGATCGCGGCGGCGACGCTCGGGTCTTCGCCCTGAAGCTCCGCATACTTGCGGCCCATGGCGCCCTGCAACTCCGGAAATTCGCCCACGACCTCGGTCTGCAGATCGGCCTTGGCGAGGATCGCGGCGCGGCGGGCGAGGGCGGGATCGGCGCCGACCATCGGGGCGATTTCCTCCGCCAGTCGTGCGATGCGCTCGACGCGCTCGCCCTGCGTGCCGAGCTTGGCGTGGAACGTCACGCCGAGATGATCCAGCCGTGCCATGCGCTGGTCGAGCGGCTTCTCGAGGTCCAGCCCGAACTTCTTCGCCGACTCCGTCAGCTGCCCGAGGTCGGGAAGGTCGGACTGATCGGTCTTCCAGAAATACAGCGCATCCGAAAGCCGCGCCCGCACCACCTTGCCGTTGCCTCGAGCGATCTCGGCTCCGCCGTCCGTCGCTTCGATGTTGGCGGTCAGGATGAAGCGGTTTGAGAGTGCGTCCTTCGAGGCCGGCTTCGCCGGCACCTCAGGATGAGGGCTTACGGTGGCAGGATCCGCGCCATCGTGCGTGGAAGGCCCGGGATGAAGGACGCCCGCACCATGGTCCTCATCCTGAGGCGCCGGCGAAGCCGGCCTCGAAGGACGCACCACAAAGCACTTCTGGTTGGCCCGGATCGTCAGCCGCACCACTTCCGGCGGGATCGCGAGATATTCCTCCTCGAATTCGCCCATCAGCACCACGGGCCATTCGACCAGTCCCGAAACCTCTTCCAGCAGCCCCTCGTCCTCGACGAGTTCCAGTCCGCTGGCGAAGGCGAGATTGCGGGCGTCTTCGAGGATGATGCTCTTGCGGCGTTCGCCGTCGAGCACAACCTTGGCCGCCTCCAGCTTGGAGACGTAGTCGTCGAAGCGGCGCACGGTGATCGCGTCAGGGGCGTGGAAGCGGTGGCCGTAGGTGACGTTGCCGGAGCAGATGCCGTCGACGGTGAAGTCGACCACCACCGGCTCCTCCGTCTCCGGCCCGAAAGTGCAGACGATCGATTGCAGCGGCCGCACCCAGCGCAGCGTCTCGCCGCCCTTGGCCTCGTCGCCGTAGAAGCGCGTCCCTTTTGGCGCCGACGCGCGGCCCCAGCGCATCGACTTCGGCCAGGGAAAGTTCCGGATGACGCCCGGCATCAGACCGGCGATGATCTCCTCCGTCGCGCGGCCCGGCCGCTCGACGACCGCGACGTAAAAATCTCCCTTCTTCGGGTCGGTCTGGACTGTCAGCTGGTCGGTCGAGGAAAGCCCCGCCTTGCGCAGGAAGCCCTGCACCGCCTGTTCGGGCGCTTTCACCGGCGGCCCCTTGATCTCTTCGCGCACGTCCTTCGAGCGCGCGGTCAGACCGCGCAGGTCGAGCGCCAGCCGGCGCGGCGTCCAGTATTCGCGCGCCGCCTCGTAGGTCAGGCCCGCCTCCACCAGCCCGTCGGTGACCAGCTTCCTCAGGTCGCCCGCCGCCTTGCGCTGCATGCGGGCTGGAATTTCCTCGGACCGGAGTTCGAGCAGGAGGTCGGGCATGGTGAAAAAGGTCCGTGTCAGGCCGGTTGGATGAAGGCCAGGGTGGCACCCGCCGGGTCGTCGAGAACCGCGATGCGTCCGAAGCCGGGCACGTCGAAGGGCGCCCGGCGCACATGCGCGCCGTTCGCCTTCGCCGCTTCGCAGCGCGCGTCGATGTCGTCAACGGCGAAATAGGTCAGCCAGAATTCCTGTGCGCCGTCGAACATCGGCGAGGTGTAGGTGAAGATGCCGCCCGCAAGTGCATCGCCCGAGCGCGCGAGGATGTAGGTCTGGCCGTCGCCGGTCGGCACTTCCTGGAACGTCCAGCCTAGCACGTCGCCGTAGAAGGCCTTCGCATCCTCCGGGTTCCAGGTGTTCAATTCGTTGAAGTAGACCGTTCCGCCGGGCATCAAACCGCCTCCGCCATCGCTCCGCTCGCTTCCGTCCTCAGAAACGCCTCGCCGCAGGCTTTCGCGAGGTTGCGCACCCGCAGGATATAACTCTGCCGCTCCGTCACCGAGATGACGCCGCGCGCGTCGAGCAGGTTGAAGGCATGGCTCGCCTTGATGCACTGGTCGTAGGCGGGAAACACCATTCTGTGAAGGCCGCGATCGACGTTGTCGGCAGGCGCCCCGGCATCGAGCAGCGCCTTGCATTCCTTCTCGGCATCCTCGAAATGCCGGAACAGGATCGCGGTGTCGGCATGCTCGAAATTGTGCCTGGAATACTCCTGCTCGGCCTGGAGGAAGACGTCGCCGTAGCTCACGCGGTCTGCGCCTTCGCCGCCGTTGAAGTTCAGGTCGTAGACGTTGTCGACGCCCTGCACGTACATGGCCAGCCGCTCCAGCCCATAAGTGAGTTCGCCCGAAACCGGGGCGCATTCGATGCCGCAGACCTGCTGGAAATAGGTAAATTGCGACACTTCCATGCCGTCGCACCAGCATTCCCAGCCGAGCCCCCAGGCGCCGAGAGTCGGGCTTTCCCAGTCGTCCTCCACGAAGCGGATGTCGTGGCGCAGCGCGTCGATTCCGATCGCCTCCAAGGAGCCGAGATAGAGCTCCTGGAGATTGGGCGGGTTCGGCTTCAGGATCACCTGGTACTGGTAGTAGTGCTGGAGCCGGTTCGGGTTCTCGCCGTAGCGGCCGTCCTTCGGGCGCCGCGAGGGCTGCACGTAGGCCGCCCTCCAGGGGCGCGGCCCCAGCGCCCTGAGCGTTGTGGCCGGATGGAACGTGCCGGCACCCACCTCCATGTCGTAGGGCTGCAGCACCACGCAGCCGTAGCGGGACCAATAATTGTGCAGCGTCAGGATCAGATCCTGGAAGGATCGGGTCGGGCGCAGCTCTGCTGAAAGATTGGCGTTCAAGAGGGGCTTCCCGGCGGTCGAATGCGGCGAGCACGTCGTAGAGACGCGCGGGTGATAGGTCAAGGATCGAGGCGGCGTCGCGAGAATGCTGGAACGCACGAGCCCGCTGTACTATTTGTGGAGGACAGAGGCCGCTTCGCGGCCGCCGCCGTAACCACTCGGATCAGAGGACACTTCATGTTCACGTCTCCCATCGCAAAGGCGCAGTTCGCGGCCTGCGTCGCCGGCATCTTCATGTCGCTGGCTATTCCGGCCTCGGCCCAGAACTGGCCCGATATCAACAGCAACACGCGCGACGACGTCACCGGCTACATCTGCGTGACGCCGGGTTGCGACGTGGTGCGGCTCCCGCAGTCCAACTGCCTGTGCCAGAAGGAAAACCCCGCCGAGAATGACTTGAGGAAGCTCAAGCTCACCTGCAGCACCACCGTCGGCCTGAAATGGGTGGCATGCCCGGTCAAGCCGCCGTTCGGCAACTGACCCCGCGCCGACGGCGCGGATATCCGCGTAACATGCCGGTCGCGTGGAAGTGATCCTTCCGACGCTGTCCCGTTACGGCAGGCGGACTACCTTCTCCCGGACCGGCGGCGAGTGAGTCGCACCCGCTGCGTCCCCGAAGGAGTTCTCCATGGTCCGCAATTCCCGCCATTCATTCCGCCTCATCGCGCGCTCGGCGCTGGTCGGCGGCGTCCTGCTTCTCGCATCCGCCCCCGGAGCCTTCGCACAGTCGAGCAGCCACGGACCGACCAGCGATTCGGTCACCGGATGGCGCTGCATCAATCCGTTCTGCGATACGATTGTGCAGCCGAAGACGCAGTGCCTGTGCCAGAAGAACAATCCGAATGAGACGGTCGCTTCGCGGCTGTCGCTGACCTGCGTCCCGCCGCGAGCCGGGCAGAGCTGCCCGGCGCCGCGCTTCGGCAGGTAGGCCAGGAACGGCCGATGTTCAGAACATATCTCGGAATAGCGGCCTAGACCCGAGAGGGCGGGCTGCGAACGTCGGCGTGCTGCCTCAGCCGGGCGGGAGTACCAGTTCCTGCCCGGGCCGGATGTTGCCGGGATTGCCGCGAAGACCCGGATTTAGTTCGAGGATTTCGCGGAAACGCTCGCCGTTGCCGAGCTCGTCCGCCGCGATCGACCAGAGCGACTGGCCGGGCCGCACCGTGTAGGTGGCGGACTGCGGCTCGGCGACGGCCTTCGGCGCCGGCACGTCGGGAAGCATGATCGGCGGGATTTCCGCCTTCTGCTCTTCCTTCAGCGGTGCCGTTTCGGGGGGCAGGCCTTCGGCCAGCTTGCGCTCGACCTCGACCAGCACGTCTGCGTCCGGCTTCAGGTCGCGCGCATGCGCCCACTGGAAAGTCGCCTCCAGCTTGCGGCCCGCGCGCCAGTAGGCGTCGCCCAAATGGTCGTTCAGCACCGGGTCGTCGGGCTTCAGCGAGACGGCGCGTTCGAGTTCTGTCACCGCCTCCTCGTAGCGCCCCATCCGGTAGTGGGCCCAGCCGAGTGAATCGACGATGTAGCCGTCGTTGGGGCGCAGTTCGACCGCCTTCCTGATGAGATCGAGGCCTTCCTCAAGGTTGATACCCATGTCGACCCAGGAATAGCCGAGGTAGTTCAGCACCTGCGGCTGGTCGGGATAGAGTTCCAGCGCCTTGCGGAAGTTCGGCTCGGCCTTGTCCCACTCCTTCAGCCGCTCGTAAGCGATGCCGCGCTGGTAGAAGAGGTTCCAGTCGGCCCGCTGCGGCTCGTCGATGCGCTGGAGAGCGCGATCATAGAGGTCGGCCGCCTCGCGATACTCTTCCTTCGAGGCGTAGACGCCGCCGAGCGCGAGATAAGCGCGCATGTCGTTCGGGTCGCTGTCGATCAGCGCCTTCAAATGCTCCTTGGCCTCGTCGGCACGTTCCAGGTCGGCAAGGTTCAGGCCGAGCTGGAGCTCGGCGATGCGCTTGAGCGGCGATGTCTCGGGAACCTGCTCGTAGAAGGATATCGCTTCCTCCGCGTGGCCCTGCTGCTCGGCGACTTGCCCAAGCTGGATGAGTACACCGTCGAGATCGGGCTTCAGCGCCCGCGCATACTGAAGGTAGAGCCGCACGAAGGCTTCGCCGCCGCCGCGGTTCAGCGCGCTGCCCATGTCGTAGAGCACTTCGGCCGCACCGTCGCGCACGCTCGCCACCATCGGAGCGATCTCGGCGCCCGCCTCGATCTCGGCGCGCAGCGCCACGATCGAGGGGCGGTTGGAAGCGAAGGCCTCGCTTTCGTCGAGAACGGCGAGCGCGTCGTCCTTGCGGCCCTCCCGCGCCAGCAGGCGCGCATAGGCCTCGACGGCGCGCAGGTAGGTATCGGGCGCGGCGCCTCCGGCGGCCGCGTTCTTTACCGTCTCGTCATAGGCCTTCAGCGCCTCGTCGGTAAGGCCGGCCCGGTCGGCGATCAGGCCTTCGTGGAAGCCCTTGAAGAGCGTGTACCATTCAGGCCCCTCGAGCGTGCGCACCTGCTCGAGCGCCTCCTGCGCCTCGCCGGCTCCGAGCATGGTCCACCCGGTCATCAGTCCGGTGATAAGCCGGTCGAGATCCGATTCCAGCGCCAGCTTCAGATAGTTCTGCGCGGCGCCGAAATCCTGCTTCTGGATCGCCGAGACGGCGAGCGCCAGCCGCGAGAAGCGCTCCACCTCGGGAACCGTCTTCAGCTTCTCCGCATAAGGCAGCGCCTCCTCGAAGGAGCCGCGCGAGATCAGCGCCAGCATGACGCTCTGCTGCAGGCCGAGATTGTCGCGGTCGAAGGAGAGCGCACGCTTGTAGTATTCGATCGCGCTGTCGAGGTCGTTGTCGACCTCGGCGACGCGCGCGGCCAGGAATGCGCCGGAGAACGAGCCGATCTGCACCGTCTCCTGGTCGGCCTTCGAAGCCGCGTCCTTGGCCGAGCCCGGCGTCGCGCCAATCGCGCCCGCCAGAGCGATCGCCGTCGCGATCAACCATTTGCCGCCAATTCGCTGCATGCTTTCCCTTCCTGCGCCCAGCGCCAGATCGGATCAATCTATGCCGCCGGAGCATGGCCTTTTTGCGGACGCACATCAACGTGCTTCCCGCCGTGCCGCCGTCACGCCGCGGCGGTCCCGAATCGATGTACTTCGGGCGGCTAGGATACACGATCGATGCAGAAGTCGATGACCTCCAGCAGCGCGTTCTTTTGCGGTGTATCCTTCAGCGGCGCCAGCGCGTCGCGTGCGATGTTGCCGAAATGCCGGGCGCGGCTGATCGTCTCTCCGATCGCGCCGTAGCGAGCCATCAGCGCGGTCGCCTTCTCCAGCGCCGCGTCGTCGTTGCCGGCGTCCTCGATGGCGGCCTTCCAGAACAGGCGCTCCTCCTGGGTGCCGCGCCGGTAGCTCAGGATTACCGGCAGCGTGATCTTGCCCTCGCGGAAATCGTCGCCCGTGTTCTTGCCGAGGTCGCGCGCATTCCCGCCATAATCCAGCGCATCGTCGATCAGCTGGAAGGCGAGCCCGAGATTGGTGCCGTAGGACCGCAGCGCCGCCTGTTCCGACTTGCTGGCGGAGGCGATCACTGGTCCGACCTCGGCCGCGGCCGAAAACAGGGCCGCCGTCTTGGCCTTGATGACCGCCAGGTATTCGTCCTCGGTCGTCTCGAGGTTCTTCGCCGCGGCGAGTTGCATCACTTCACCCTCGGCGATCACCGAGGCGGCGGAGGAGAGGATTTCCAGCGCCTTCAGCGAGCCGACCTCGACCATCATGCGGAAGGCCTGGCCGAGCAGGTAGTCGCCCACCAGCACGCTCGCCTGGTTGCCCCAGATCATGCGTGCGGTCTTCTTGCCGCGCCGCATGTCGCTCTCGTCGACCACGTCGTCGTGCAGAAGCGTCGCAGTGTGCATGAACTCGACGCTGGTGGCGAGCTTGACGTGGCCGTCTCCCCCGTAACCGAACATGCGCGCGGCCGCGAGCGTCACCATCGGCCTCAGCCGCTTGCCTCCCGAGGAGATCAGGTGGTTGGCGACCTCCGGGATCATCTCCACGTCCGAGCCGGCCTTCGACAGGATGAGCTCGTTGACCCGCGACATGTCGCTATCGGTCAGCGCGATCAGCGGCTGGATCGACGCCTGTTGCTTCTTGCCATCCTCAAGCGATACGACGACGCCCACCGACACTTCTCCACTCCGTACCCGCGCACGCGGTGACTTTTCGTCCTGACACTATGGTGCGCCCGCGCGGCCAGACAAGGGGCGAATTGGCGCGCCGGCAACCGCTGGACCGAGCAATATAAGTTTACAGGGTCGGGTCAAGCTGCGAACCTTGGCGGATGATCGAGCTTCTGCGTACCAACGACCCAGTCGTGATCTCCTACATCGAGGCCCTGATGCGCGATGCCGGCCTTTCCTTCTTCGTGGCCGACCAGAACATGAGCATCATGGAGGGTTCGCTCGGCGTCCTGCCGCGTCGCGTGCTCGTGGCTGAGGACGACGTGGAACAGGCACGCCGCATCCTGACCGACGCCGGGTTCGCGGACGAGATGCGCGACGGCTGAGCCCGGCCGCCGATGGAACCGGAAACGGCAGCGCCCGACGCCACGCTCGACGCGTTCCATCGCGGCGCGTTCTGGCTGGTCCAGCCGCGTACCGGCGGTCATCGGGCCGGCATGGACGCGATGATGCTGGCGGCGGCGGTTCCCGGCAATTTCACGGGACGTTTGGCCGACCTCGGCGCCGGCGCCGGAGGGGCGGGGCTCGCCGTGCTGGCGCGCTGCGGACGGGCGCAGGCCGTGCTCGTCGAGCGCGAGCCCGGCATGGCCGGCTACGCCGCGCGCACGCTCTCCCACCCTTCCAATTTCGCGATCGCCCCGCGCGCCTCGCTCCTGGTGGCGGACGTCTCGCTCGCCGGACACGCCCGCGCCGCTGTCGGCCTGGGCGACAATTCCTTCGACTTCGCCATCCTGAACCCGCCCTTCAACAGCGGTCGCGACCGTCAGACGCCGGACGAATTGCGGAAGGCCGCGCACGTCATGGAGCCGGACCTGTTCGAGCGCTGGATCAGGACCGCCGCCGCGATCGTGCGTCCCTCCGGCGGGCTGGCGCTGATCGCCCGCCCCGAATCCCTTCCGGCGATCCTGGCCGCGCTCGAGGGCCGCTTCGGCGCAGCGGCTATCAAGCCGATCCATCCGCGACCGGACGCCGCTGCGATCCGCGTCGTGCTGCGTGCCGTCCGGGCGTCGCGCCGGACAATGTCGCTCGCTCCGCCGCTCGTCCTGCACGAGAGCGGCGGCAACCGGTTTTCCGCCGAGGCGGACGCCATCAACAACGGCCGCGCCTCCCTCTTCGGCGACTGAACGCGGCGATCCGACGCCCGAGCGGGATTGCAGCGCGCCGCCGAGTTCCTACATCCGGTGGAAACCCTCCGAGACAAGGCACCCCGTGACCAGTTTCCTCAAGCGCCTACTCCCGAAGTCTCTGCGCGGCGACCAGGTGGTCGTTCCCGTGGTCAGGCTGCACGGCACGATCATGGCGACCAGCGGTCCGATGCGGCAGAACCTGTCACTCGCAAGCACCGCGGGGGTGCTGGAAAAGGCGTTCTCGTTCAAGAGCGCCCCGGCTGTCGCCATATCGATCAATTCGCCGGGTGGTTCGCCGGTCCAGTCGCGCCTGATCTACCAGCGCATCCGCGATCTCTCCGTCGAAAAGAAGAAGCCGGTTTTCGTCTTCGTCGAGGACGTGGCCGCCTCGGGCGGCTACATGATCGCCATCGCCGCCGACGAGATCGTCGCCGACCCGTCGTCCATCGTCGGATCGATCGGCGTCGTCTCGGCCTCCTTCGGTTTCCAGGAAATGATCAAGAAGATAGGCGTCGAGCGGCGCCTCTATACCGCCGGGAAGAACAAGGCGACGCTCGATCCCTTCTCGCCGGAGCGGAAGGAAGACGTCGACCACCTGAAATCGCTTCAGCTCGAGGTACACCAGACCTTCATCGACATGGTGAAGGCGCGCCGTGGCCCCAAGCTCGCGGAAGACGACGACCTTTTCACTGGCCTCTTCTGGTCGGGCATCCGCGGCAAGGAACTCGGTCTGGTCGATCATTTGGGCGACATGCGGGGCTTCCTGCGGCAGCGATTCGGCGAGAAGGTGAAACTGCGCCTCGTCTCCGCGCCGCGCGGGCTGTTCGGCCGCAAACTGGGCTTCTTCGGCATCCGCGGGGGCGCCGAAACCGCGGAACTTTCCGCCGGTCTGGCGAGCGGCGTGCTCGACGCCGCGACAGAGCGTGCGCACTGGGCCCGCTACGGCCTGTGACATTTTCGCGTCGGTCGCCGGCGCGGATCATGGTATGATGCCGGATGGGACGAGCCGGCCTTGCTTGAGGAGCAGGAAGACATGCCGCAGTTGATCTTCTTCGTCGTTATCGCGGCGGTCGGCTACATCGGCTACCGCGCCTTCATCAAGGAAGCCGAGCGCGTGTCGGCGCGGGTTCGCCGGGCCGAAAAGGAATCCTCTGTCGGCTCGACGGGCACGCTGGTGAAGGATCCCGAGACGGGCGAGTACAGGCTGGCAAAGGACTGAGCATCCGGGCTACTTGGCGCGGCATGCCTCCGGTTCCTTTTTCCCTGTGCGCTCCCGCCAAGATCAATCTCGCCCTGCACGTCACGGGCAGGCGGGCCGATGGCTACCATCTCCTCGAAACGCTCGCGGTCTTCTGCGAGCTCGGCGACCGGCTCGAGTTCCGCGCCGCGCGCAAGGACGCCTTCGCGATTACCGGCCGCTTCGGCGCCGGGCTTTCCGATGATGACAACCTCGTTCTTCGCGCCCGCGACCGCCTGCGGCAGAAAACCGGCGCCGCACGCTGCCCGCCGGTGTCCATCCTGCTCGAAAAGAATCTCCCCGTCGCTTCCGGCATGGGCGGCGGATCGAGCGACGCGGCGGCCACCCTGCGCGGCCTCTCGCGACTATGGGACCTGCATCTTTCCAATCCGGCACTCACCGAACTTGGCGCCGCGCTCGGGGCCGACGTGCCGATGTGTCTCGCCGCGCACCCCCTCGTCGCTTGGGGAATCGGCGAGAAACTCGCCCCGCTGGAGGACTGGCCGGCGCTGGACATGGTGCTGGTCAACCCGGCAATGGCCGTTTCGACCCCCGACGTCTTCCGCCGGCTCGAAAGCCGCGAGAACCCGCCGCTCGGCGTACCCCCGCGACAGGCGGATTACCGCGCCGCCTGTTTCTGGCTCGCCGGCACACGCAACGATCTCGAAGCCCCGGCTCGCTCGATCGTTCCGGAGATCGGGCAGGCGCTTGACGCGCTGCGCGAGGCGGGCGCAGGCTTCGCGCGGATGACCGGGTCGGGCGCCACCTGCTTTGGCCTTTTTTCCGGACCCCGGGCCGCCGGGCAGGCCGCGGCCGGTATCCGCGACCGGCACCCAGACTGGTTCGTGGAACCGACGAGAACCATGGGAGCGCCTGCATGAGCCTGGAACGTCTGGACGAGACCCGCCCCTTTCTCCCCGTCGGCATCGCTGTGCTGACCGTCTCCGACACGCGCACGATGGACGAGGACAAGTCGGGCCGCACGCTGGCCGAACGCATCGGCGAGGCCGGCCACCGTCTCGCCGACCGCGGCATCGTCACCGACGACAAGGAAAAGATTGCCGCGATCGTTCTGGAATGGTCGCGCGACCCCGCCGTCGACGTCGTCATCACCACGGGCGGCACCGGCTTCACCGGCCGCGACGTGACGCCCGAGGCGCTGGAGCCGCTGTTCGAGAAGCGGATGGACGGCTTCTCCGAAGTCTTCCACCGCATCTCCTATGACAAGATCGGCACTTCGACGATCCAGAGCCGCGCCACCGGCGGGCTGATCAACCAGACCTTCGTCTTCGTGCTGCCCGGCTCTCCCGGAGCCTGCCGGGACGCCTGGGACGGCATTTTGAAAGCGCAGCTCGACTACCGCCACATGCCGTGCAACTTCGTAGAGATCATGCCTCGGCTGGACGAGCACCTGAAGCGCGGCGGCACCGTCGTCTGAGGCCGGCTGGCTTCAGCCGATCTCCGAGATCCGGCGCCTGTTCTGCTTGATTTCGGCGGGGATGATTTCCGCACCGATGCGCTGGCCCGAGATGCGGCGGGCAAATGCGTCCACCTCGTCGCCCGGTCTCAGCTTCGCCAGCGCCTGCGGCTTGCTCACCAGCAGGCCTTCCGCCAGCGGCCGTCTGCGGGAAAACCAGCGCGAGGGGAACCACGCGTCGGACGACCGTGAGCGCAGGAAGCGTCCGGGCGTGGTACGGCGTCCGACATGGGCGACCACTGCGTCGATCCAGCCATCCGTGAGCTTCGCGCCGGGCTCCATGAACAGCAGCCAGTCGCCTTTGGCGCACCGCATTCCGGCGGCGAGTTCGCCGTTCGGGATCAGCGCGCAACCGGCATGGTCAGCGACTGCCTTGGTGTGGTCCGTCGAGCCCCTGTCGTGCACCAACACTTCGCGCACGACTCCTTCCACGGCGCCGGAAACCAGCGACATCAACGTGCGCGCGAGCGCATCCTCGTCGTTGCGCGTCTCGATGAGCACCGTCAACATCCCTTTCGCTTAGCCGAAAGATTAGCCGAATTCCAGCGCTGCACCGCACAACGAGAAAGTTCTTGATTTGTTCTCATTCGGTGAATAGGAATAGTTTCATCGAAACGACGATTCCCCGGGCCACCGGACGGAGACGAGAATGGAACAGATCGCACGCGCGGACATTGCCGCTTTTACAAGCGGAGACAGCGGATTGGCCAACGCCATGATCGAGCAGAGCGGTGTCAGGGTCGGCGGCGAACGGCGGCGCGGCCGCGCTGCGGGGATCAATCCGGCCGGCCGCTTCGAGGCGATCCGGCGCGACGTCTTCGACGACGGTTGGAACACGCTGGAAGACCTGCCGCCGTTCAAGACCGAGGTGCAGGCGGAAAAGCCGCGCACGATCATCACGCGCAACGAATCTCCCGACATTTCCTTCGATCGCTCGATCAATCCCTATCGCGGCTGCGAGCACGGTTGCGTCTACTGCTTCGCGCGGCCCACACACGGGTACATGGGGCTGTCCGCCGGGCTCGATTTCGAATCGAAGCTTTTCTCCAAGCCGGACGCCGCGAAGCTCCTGGAACGTGAGCTCGGCAAGGAGGGCTATCAGCCCAAGACCATCGCGATCGGCACAAACACCGATCCCTACCAGCCGATCGAAAAGCAGTACCGCATCATGCGCGAAGTGCTCGAGGTTCTGGAAGCGCACGACCATCCTGTCGGCATCGTCACCAAGTCGGCGCTGGTGACCCGCGACGCGGATATCCTGGGACGCATGGCGGAGAAGGGCCTCGCCAAGGTCGCATTCTCGGTGACGTCGCTCGACCGCCGGCTCGCCCGCACCATGGAGCCGCGCGCCGCCACCCCTACCCGACGCCTGGAGGCGATGAAGGCGCTGGCCGGCGCGGGGATACCGGTGTCGGTCATGGTGGCGCCCGTCGTGCCGGGCCTCACCGACCACGAGGTGGAGCGCATCCTGGAATCGGCCGAAGCCATGGGGGCCCGCGAAGCCGGCTACATCATCCTGCGGCTGCCGCTGGAGGTGAGCCCGATCTTCAAGGACTGGCTGCTCCGGCACTATCCCGATCGCTACCGGCACGTGATGTCGCTGGTGCGCTCCATGCGCGAGGGCAAGGACTACGATGCCAGCTGGGGAACCCGCATGAAGGGCACCGGTCCCTATGCCTGGCAGATCGGCCGTCGCTTCGAGATCGCCGCGCGCCGCCTAGGCCTCAACCGCTCCAAGCTGACGCTCCGCACCGATCTCTTCAAGCCGCCGGTCCGTGCTGGAGAGCAGTTGATGCTGCTCTGAGCCCGTCTCCGGAGAGCGCGAACAAACAGCATGAACTGGAAGCGTTGCGGACGGATCGCAAAGGTCTGCGCCGCTCCCGCTTCCCAGCCCGCCGCTCTCCGCAACAGCCTTCCGTCCGGCCCGTCCCCCCCGTCCCCGGCCTGACGGCGCCCTCCCGGTCCGCCCCTCCGGGAGGGCTTTTTTCCTTCGGTGCCCGCCCTTGTGTGGTCGCCGCACAGCCCGAAGAGCATGTGCTACGCCCGTGCCGGTTGCAATCCGCTAACCATCGAACGGATCAGCAAAATTTAACCCAACTTCTTAAGGCCGCCGGTAAGGCTGGCGCGCTAGTCTGCAGACATAACGAGGCCGGAAACAATCCGGCCCGCGAGGACCGCAAGAACGGCTCTCAGGGAAGCAGGAAGGCGAATGATGAACTCGGTGACCAACCCCGCGTGGGCTGGCCGCGCATTGCGGCTCGACCCTTTCAGACTGCCGCAAGTGACGAGCTTTTCCGCACGCGACGACATGGGCGAGGTCACCGTGACTATCGACCGGCGCGGCGCGGTGATGCGGCGCATGCTGGTGCGCTCGGGGCTGCCGGTGTCGATCCTGTTGCCGGCGCGCACTTTCAGAGGCGTCGCCGCGCGTGCGATCGAGGAGGGCGACGGCAGCGTCACGGTGACGCTCGAACTCCTCCACTCCGACCCCATGTTGTGCATACCGTTGCTGGTCGCCTACGATCTTGACGACGTCGCGGCCGACTGGCGGGCCTGGGCGGAAGCCTATCGCCTGCCGATGCTTCTCATTGAGGCCGACGGCATCGCCCGCACGTTGGAGGAATCGCTGTCGGCGGCCGCCAAGGCCGCGCCGATCCAGCGTCGCAAGCGCGTCGGTTCGCAGCCGCGCCGCCCGCGCTTTCTTGCCCGCCGCAAGGCCGCCACGCTCGGCCTGCGTCTCGTTATCAGCGGCGAGGAGATCATCGCCCGCTCGTGAGGCGGGCGGTTCCGCTCAAAACTGCGGGCTGATCGTCGCCCAGATCCCGGCACCGACGAAGCCCAGGAAGACCAGCCAGCCCACGACGTTGTTCGACCGGAATAGCCGCAGGCACTGGTCGGGATCGTCGATGTCGAGCGCTTGCACCTGACGCATCATGTGGGCGCCAGCCGCTAGAAGCCCCGCCAGTGCGGGAAACGGCGCCATGGCCGAGGCGCAGGCAGCCCCCATCAGTACCAGCGCCCCGCCGTAGAGGCCGATCAGCCAGGGCTTGGTCCGTTCACCGAACAGTCGCGCCGTGGAGCGAACGCCGACCACGGCGTCGTCCTCCTTGTCCTGATGCGCATAGATCGTGTCGTAGCCGATCACCCACAGGATCGAACCGGCGTAAAGCAGCAGCGCCGGCGAGCCGAGTTCCCCGAAGGCCGCCGCCCAGCCCATCAGCGCACCCCAGGAGAAGGCGAGCCCCAGCCCGAACTGAGGCCAGTCGGTGAAGCGCTTCATGAAGGGATAGATCGCCACGACGGCCAGCGAAGCGACGCCGAGCAGGATGGTGAAGCCGTTGAACTGTACCAGCACAACGAGCCCGATCAGCGCCTGCGCGATCAGGAACGCCCAGGCCTGCCGCCGCGTGACCTTTCCCGATGGCAACGGCCGCGAACGCGTGCGCTCGACGCCGGCATCGATGTCCTCGTCGGCGAGATCGTTCCAGGTGCAGCCCGCGCCGCGCATCGCCATCGCGCCGACGAGGAACAGCACGAGGTGCCACGGGTTCGGCAACAGGCTCAGCACCGGATCGCCCGGCCGCGCATGTGCGATCGCCGCGAGTGCCGCCGACCACCAGCAGGGCCAGAGGAGCAGCTGCCAGCCGATCGGCCTGTCCCACCGCGCCAGCTGCGCATAGGGCCAGGCCCGCTGCGGCAGGGCGCGGTAAACCCAATGCCGGCTCGGGGCATCGGCAACGCGCCCCTGGGCGTCACGGGATTGGATCGTCTCCATGCCGGGTTGAGTGGCAGGGCAGGGCGGGCGCGTCAAGAAGCCCTTTCCCTTGACCCGCCCCTCCCGCCGGCCTAGGCGGTCACGGCAACCGAGACAGCGGGGAACCGGGACATGAACGTGCTTCTGATCGGGTCGGGCGGACGCGAACATGCGCTGGCCTGGAAGCTCGCCGCCTCGCCGATGCTGACGAAGCTCTACGCCGCGCCCGGCAATCCCGGAATCGCACGCGAGGCCGAATGCGTGGCGCTGGACGCGGCCGACCACGACGCCATGTTGTCTTTCTGTCGTACGAACGCGATCGACCTCGTGGTGGTCGGACCCGAAGCGCCGCTGGTGGCGGGGCTCGCAGACCATCTGCGAGACGGCGGCATAGCCGTCTTCGGTCCCTCGGCCGAGGCCGCACGGCTCGAGGGCTCCAAGGGCTACACCAAGGACCTCTGCGCCCGCATGGACATCCCGACCGCCGCCTACCGCCGCTTCAACAACGCTCCGAAGGCGAAAGCCTATCTGAGAGATATCGGCGCGCCGGTGGTGGTCAAGGCAGACGGACTGGCGGCCGGCAAGGGCGTTACGGTGGCGATGACCCTCGAGGAGGCGCTCTCGGCCGTCGACGACTGCTTCGAGGGCGCCTTCGGCGGAGCAGGCGCCGAGGTGGTGGTGGAGGAATTCCTCACAGGGGAGGAGGCGAGCTTCTTTTGCCTGTGCGACGGAAAGATCGCGCTGCCCCTCGGGACCGCGCAGGACCACAAGCGCGTTGGCGAAGGCGACACGGGGCCGAACACCGGCGGCATGGGCGCCTATTCGCCCGCCTCGGTGATGACGCCGGAACTCGTCGACCAGGTGATGCGCGAGATCGTCGAACCCACCATGCGCGGCATGGCCGAGGCCGGCGCGCCGTTCTCCGGCGTGCTCTACGCCGGGCTGATGCTCACGTCGGACGGGCCCAAGCTTATCGAATACAACGTCCGCTTCGGTGATCCCGAATGCCAGGTGCTGATGATGCGGCTGAAGGACGACCTCCTGGTGCTCCTGAAGGCCGCCGCCGACGGCCAGCTCGGCCACATGTCGGTGCGCTGGCGCGACGAGGCGGCGCTCACCGTGGTGATGGCCGCGAAGGGCTATCCCGGTACGCCCGAAAAGGGTGGTGCCATCCGCGGCCTGGCCGAAGCGGGATCCGGTGGCGTCGAGGTCTTCCACGCCGGCACCGCGGAGAAGGACGGCGCGATCGTGGCCAATGGCGGCCGCGTGCTCAACGTTACCGCCACCGGCCGCACGGTCGCCGAGGCGCGCGACAAGGCCTATGCCGCGGTCGAGCGGATCGACTGGCCCCAAGGCTTCTGTCGCCGCGACATCGGCTGGCGCGAGATCGAGCGGGAGACGGCGGGCGCCTGAACGCCACTCTCGGAGGGAAGCCATCGGCCGTCGCAGCGGCACGCTGCTCTTGCGGCCTCACTCACCGCCCTTGCATTCGCCCCGGATAAGGCCTACCTGAAGAGTGCGTTGATTTGGCCGACTTGGCTGTAGCGGTGTCAGAGACCCGCCATTTACCCCCGAATTCACGATAGCGACCGCGCGCGCCGAATGGCGCGGCAGGTCGTTTCGTCCGGACACGGAACCTGTCCCGGCGCTGACCACGGATGTACTGGCAGCCCGGTGGCGTTCCGGTTCGGACACGAACAATAAGCGGCCCGCTTGCGTTGCCGCGGGGGAGCCGACCGTGACGACACGCACCACGCAGACCACCGTCGCCTTCTCCTCGCCCTTCCTGCTGCCCGGCTTCGACCAGCCGCAACCCGCCGGAGACTATCTCGTCGATCATGACGAGGAAGCGATCGAGGGGCCTTCCCACATCGCGTGGCTGCGTGTCGCCGCCTTTATCCACCTCCCCGCCGTCGGTGTCCGTTCGACGACCCGGCGCATGGTGCCCATCACTCCCGGCGATCTCGACGCCGCACTGGAAAAGGACCGCAAATGACCATTACTCCAATCAGGCCCGCGCCGCAGGTGGCCCGACCCGCCCGCCGCGAGGCGCCCACCCACCTCTTCACCATCGGCCAGGCAGTACGCTTCCGGGGTGGTTTCGGGCAGCAGCCCGCTCGGGCGGAGATCTACTACGTCACGCGCACGCTTCCGCCGCAGGGCGGAACACTGCAGTACCGCATCCGCAACGACGAAGAACGCCACGAGCGGGTGACGTCGCAGAGCGACCTTGAAGCCGTCCGCGAGCCCGCGGCCGACACCTCCCTCATGGAAAGGACCTTCGGTCATGGCTAAGGGACAGAAACGCAGCTCGCGCGAGATCAGAAAGCCGAAGCAGGAGAAGGTGGCTGCTAAGGCCGAACCGACGCTCGGGAGCCAGATCAAGCAGGCGACGAGCGGGACTTCGACGCTGGCGCGCAAGAAGAGCTGACACGGGACGCGGCGGCCGCCGCTGCGGAGCGGCTGGCCAACGGGACTTGATCGCCGCGTGCGCACAAGTGGCCAAGCGGCGAGACACTTGACATCAGCGAAAGCATATCCGATTAGTTATATAACTAAACGGATATGCTTATGCCCGACCCACTCTCTCAGACTTTTTCGGCGCTGGCCGACCCGACCCGACGGGCGATTCTGGCGGAACTGGCGCGCGGAGAGCGCACGGTGAACCAACTCGTCGAAGGCCGGGGGATGAGCCAGCCGGCGATCTCCAAACATCTCAAGGTCCTGCAGCGGGCCGGGCTGATCGAGCGCGGGCGCGAGGCGCAGACGCGCCCTTGCCGCATCGTGCCCGAAGGGCTCGAGGTCGCGCGGCGCTGGATCGATCGCTGCCGCGCCGACTGGGAAGAAGCCTTCGGACGGATGGACGCGCTGCTGGCGGCCATGCCGGCGCGGCAAGGGGAGGGAGACCAGCCATGACCGCGCTCGCGGACCGCCGCCACAACGTGCTTCGCCTGGAGCGCCGCTTCGCCGCCGCGCCCGATCGGGTGTGGCGCGTCTGGACGGATCCGGACTGCGTCTCGATCTGGTTTGCTTCCTCGCATGGTTTTCGCGCTCAGGTGCTCGAACTCGACCTGCGCCCCGGCGGATTGTGGCGGCTGGAAAACCGCAAGGACGGCGTGATCGAGCATCCGTGGGGCGTCTACCACGAGGTCGAAGCAGGCCGCCGGCTGAGCTATTCCTATCTCTTCGCCGGGACCGACTTCCACTCCACGGTGTCGGTTGATTTTTCGCCCGACGGCGACGGCACCCGCGTCGATCTCGTCCAGACCGGTTTCCCGGACGCCGAGGCAGAGCGGGAGCACGGCAAGGGCTGGCCGGTCGCGCTGCGGATCATGGAGGACGCGCTGCTTGCCGCCAGCGGCATCGGCTCCGTCGTGCCGTCGCTGCCGAAACGGCCTGCCTCGGGCGTTGTTGCCGATCTGGAGGAGGCCCGGCGCCGCTGGGAGAACGAGCGCGACGGCAAGCCGCCGGGAGAGCGCAGCTAGACGGACGTGTTCCTCATTCCATCGGATTGTCCGCCGGCCGTCGCGGCAGCGTACCCTCCTCGGCGCGGCGCTGCGTATGGGCGAGCGAGCAGGCCGGCGAGCACAGGACTCCGCGATCGCACCAGTAGGCCGGGCCGTTGTCCAGCTTGCCGTAGTAGTTTCGAAAGCCCTCCTGCCCGAAGGCCAACCCGCATTCGACACATCTGAACTTTTCCGGTCGCGCAAGCATGGGAGGACTCCTTCGGGCGGATTTATAACCGGAGGCGGCGAAACGGTCGAGCTTTCATCCGGCAGCGACGCATTCGCCGAGCAGGCATCGAGGGGACCCCACCCGTAACTCTGCCATCAGGGGGAAGGGGTATCCTGCGCCTCCGCACACCACAATCATCACACGGATTTGCCCGGCCTTCCCATGCGCTCTGATTGACGTAAACGTCAAAAAACACTAGCCGTGAGCGCGACGCATGCCGGCCGACTGGCCCGCGCGCCGAGGAATGCAGGAGGACCATCCATGTACCGTGCCCCCGTCGAGGACATCGCCTTCGCGCTGAACGACATCGCCGGCCTCTCCGCCGCGATCGAGGACGGGGCCTTCCCCGAACTGACGCCCGATCTGGTGGAGGCGATCCTGTCGGAGGCCGGACGATTTGCCGGCGAGGAGGTGGCGCCGCTGGCAAAAGCCGGCGACGAGCAGGGCGCGCGGCTGAAGGATGCGGCCGTCACCATGCCCGACGGCTGGAAGGATCTCTACGCGCGCTGGTGCGAGGGCGGCTGGAATGCGCTGTCCGGCCCGGAGGAATTCGGAGGGCAGGGGCTGCCGCAGATGCTCGGCGTGGCGGCGCTGGAGATGTGGAACTCCGGCTCGATGGCCTTCGCTCTGGGCCCCACCCTGACGATGGGCGCGGTCGAGGCGATCGAGAAGCACGCCAGCGAGGAATTGAAGGTGCTCTATCTGCCGAAGATGGTGTCGGGCGAATGGATGGGCACCATGAACCTGACCGAGCCGCAAGCTGGCTCGGACCTCGCCGCGCTGAGGACGCGGGCGGAACGGGCCGGCGACGGCACCTACCGCGTCTTCGGGCAGAAGATCTACATCACCTTCGGCGAGCACGATTTCACCGACAACATCGTGCACCTGGTGCTGGCGCGATTGCCCGACGCGCCGGCCGGCACGCGCGGCATCTCGCTGTTCCTGGTCCCAAAATTCCTGCCGGACGAACAGGGCAATCCCGGCGCCCGCAATGACGTCTTCTGTTCCTCGCTCGAGGAGAAGCTCGGCATCCACGCCTCGCCGACCTGCACGATGATCTACGGCGATGGCTTCGCCAAGGACCGCGAGCCCGGCGCGGTGGGCTTCCTGGTCGGCGAGGAGAACAAGGGGCTGGCCTGCATGTTCACCATGATGAACAACGCCAGGCTGGCCGTCGGTATGCAGGGCGTGGCGATCGCCGAGGCCGCCTGGCAGAAGGCGCACGCCTATGCCATCGAGCGCCGCCAGGGCAAGGCGCCCGGCTTCACGGGCGAGGGCATGGCGCCGATCGTGCTCCATCCGGACGTGCAGCGGAACCTGTTGACCATGAAGGCGCTGACCGCGGCCTCGCGCGCCATCGCCTATTCCTGCGCGCACGCCACCGACATGGCACGCGCGAAACAGGGCGATGCGGCGCGCCACTGGCAGGACCGCGCCAACCTGCTGACGCCCGTGGCCAAGGCCTTTCCGACCGACGTCGGGGTGGAGGTCGCCTCCATTGGCGTACAGGTGCACGGCGGCATGGGCTTCGTCGAGGAGACAGGGGCTGCCGTGCTCTATCGCGATGCGCGCATCGCGCCCATCTACGAGGGCACCAACGGCATCCAGGCAATCGATCTCGTGGTGCGCAAGCTTCCAACCGGCGGTGGCGACCACGTCGCGGGCTACATCGGCGAACTGCGCAAGGACGCCGAGGCGGTGCGGGCCTCGAACCTGCCGGAGTTCGGCCGCACGGCGGAAAAGATTTCGGCCGCGCTCGACGATTTGGAAGCCACGACGCGTTTCCTCATGGACAGCCACGAAAAGGGCTACACGCACGCCGCGCTCGCCGGCGCCACGCCCTACCTCCGCCTCTTCGCGCTTGCCGCCGGCGCCGCCTATCTCGGCCGCGGCGCGGTGGCGTCCAAAGCCTCCGACCGCATCGCGCTCTGCCGCTTCTTCGCGGAAAACCTTGCCGGCGAGACGGCCGCCCTGCGGGATCGCGTGGTCGACGGCGCCGACAGCCTCGCCGAAGCCGCGAAGGCGCTGGGCTAGCCCGGTAAGAAACAGCTGGGCTCGCCGAGGGGAGAAGAAAATGACCGACCACATCGATGTCACGCGGCAAGGACCGGTGCAGATCATCCGGATGAACCGTCCGGACAAGAAGAACGCCATCACTCGCGCCATGTATGCCGCGATGGCCAAGGCGCTGACCGAGGGCGACGCCGATGCGTCCGTGCGGGTCCATGTGATCCTCGGCGTACCGGGCGCCTTCTCCTCCGGCAACGATCTGTCCGACTTCATGGCGGTTGCGACCGGCGGCGAGGGCGGCATGGAGGTCTATGATTTCCTGCTGGCTCTGGCGAAGTCGCAGAAGCCGCTGGTCTCGGCGGTCGACGGCATCGCGGTCGGGATCGGCACGACCATCAACCTGCACTGCGACCTGACCTTTGCCACCCCGCGCACCGAGTTCCGCACGCCCTTCGTCGATCTCGGCCTCGTGCCCGAAGCAGGCTCCAGCCTGCTCGCGCCGGCGGTGCTGGGGCGCCAACAGGCCTTCGCCCTGCTCGGTCTCGGCGAGGGCTTTTCGGCGGAGCGGGCGAAAGCCGCCGGTCTCATTTATGCCGTCGTTGGCGAGGACGAACTCGAGGCCGCCGCGCTGAAGGCCGCCGAGGCCATCGCCGCCAAACCGCCCGAGGCGCTTAAGATCGCGCGCGACCTGATGCGCGGCGACCGAGAGGACGTGGTCGCCCGCATCAAGGAAGAAGGCACCCACTTCCGCGCCCGGCTGAAGTCCGACGAGGCCCGCCAGGCGTTCATGGCCTTCATGAGCCGCAAGAAGGGGTAGGGGCCGGTCGCCGCTGGCGCGCGAGCGTCGGCTCGTTCCCGCTACACCTCTTCGTAGCGCGCCATGAAGGCTGCGATCTGATCGGCAGACAACGCGTTCGCCTGCTCCGCCGTGACCGCCATCAGCTGGGCGCGCGTGAGGTTCGATATCGCCGCCGTCGACAGCCCCGGCAATGCTGAGATACTGATCGCGGCGATGTCTTCCGGTGAAAACGCGGTGATCCTGTCCGGTCGGATGGACGACATCTGCGTGGCGCTCAAGGAGGCGACCTGAGGTGCGGTCAGGGCGGCCACCTGGTCGAAGCCGAGCGCGCCGATCTGCGCCGGCGAGACGCCGCCGATCGCCTGTGGGGCGATGGACGCGATCTGCTCCAGCGAGAAGCGGTTCTGGATATCGCCGCCGAGCGCCGCCACCTGCAGTGCATTGAGCGCCCCGATCTGCGGGCCCGACAGGGTGCCGATCTGCGCCGGCGTCAGCGCCCTGAGCTGGTGGTAGCCCAGCGACGAGAATTGGCTGGTCGTAAGGGCAGCGAGCTGGTCGAGGTCGAGCGCAGCGACATTGTGGGTCGAGAGTCCCGAAATCGCCGACACGCTGATCGCCGCAATATCCTCCACCGACAACGTCGCCACCTGCTCGCTGGTGAGCGCGCCCAGTTGCGAAGCGGTCAGGGCCCCGATCTGGGCGGAGGACAAGGCGTCGACCTGCTGCGTCGACAGGAGCCCGACCTGCGTCGCCGTCAATCCGGAAACGGCCGAGGGCGTGATGGCTCCGATCTGCTCCGCCGAGAAGGCGAGAACCGCGTCCGGCGTCAGTGAGGAGATCTGCCCCGATGTCAGCGCGGCCACCTGCGTGGTGTCCAGCGCGGCGGCCTGGGTGGGCGAAAGGGCCTGGAGCTGCATGCCCGTCAGGGACGCGATCTGGGTCGGCTTCACGGCCGCCAGTTGCTCCAGCGTGAGCCCCGCCACGAGCCCGGGAGCGAGGCCGGAGATTGCGGCCGGCGCGATGGCGGAAATATCCTCGGGTTCGAAAGCCGAAAGCACGTCGGTACCGACCGAGGTCAGTTGCAGAGCGGTGAGGGCGCCGATCTGGGCCGGCGACAGCGCATCGATCTGAAGCACGCCGAACGCGCCGAGCTGCGCGGAAGTCAGGCCGGGTATGGCCTTCGTCGCGAGCGCAGCGACCTGCTCCGCCGTCAGGCCGGCGATGCTTTCCGCCGGAATCGCGGCGAGCTGGGCCGCGCCCATGCCCGCGATCTGGCTCCCGGTCAGCCCCTGCAACTGCGCCGGGCTGAAGGCTGCGACCTGTTCGGGCTTCAGGGCGCCGATATGGCCGGCGGTCAGCGCGCCGGTCTGCTCGGCGGTCAGCCCCGGAATCCGCTCCGGCATCATGCCGACGATCGCGGCGGGGGTGATGGCAGCTATGTCCTCGGGAGAAAACGTCGACAGTTGTGCCGGCGTGAGCGCTGCGATCTGCTCGGCGGCGAGGCCGCGAACCTGTACCGCCGTCAGCGCGTCCATCTGGTCTGCGCTGAGCGTCGCGATCTGCTGCGCGGTGAAACCGCCGACGGCCTTCGCCGTCAGACCGGCAATCTGCGCGGTGCCGAGCGCCGCGGTACTGTCCAGCGTCAACGCGGCAAGCTGCGCCGGGGAGAGCGCGCCCATCTGGGCCGGAGTGAAGAACTGTGTCTGCGAAACTGTCAAGGTGCCGATCTGGCTCGCCTTCAGCGCGCCGATTTGGGGCTTGGTCAGCGCGGCGATGTGGTCGCCGCTGAGTGCGGCGATGCTTGCCGGTGGCAGGCCCGCGATCGCACCGCCGGTCAGCGCCGAGATCTCGGAAGGCAAGAATGTCGCGATGTCCTCTGCCTCGAACGCCGCGACTTGGTTCGACGACAGGGTAGCAAGCTGGGCGCCGGTGAGCGCCTCGGCCTGCAGGGGTGTCAGCGCGGCCACCTGCGCGGTCGTGAGACCCCCGACGGCTTTGGGGCTCAGTGCCGAGATCTGATCGGTCGTCAGCGCGGCGAGGGCGTCGAGGCTCATCGAAGCCATCTGGCTGGCGCCCAGCGCCCGCATCTGGGTGGCGCCGAAGGCCGAGAACTGGTCGCTGGACAAGGCGGCGACCTGGTCCGGCTTCAGCCCGGCCGTCTGTGCCGGCGTCAAGGTCGCGATCTGGTCGGGAGAAAACGCGGCAATCGAGGCTGGGGCCAGCCCGGAGAGTGCCGACGGACTGATCGCGGCGAGTTCGCTGCCGACGAGTATTTGCAGCGCTGGGGCGGAGATTGCGTCGAGCTGCCGCGCCGTCAGGGCGGCGACCTGCTTGGCGGCCAGCGCGTCGACGTGGCTTTCGCTCAGCCCTGCCATCTGCTCCGTCGTCAGCCCCGGGATCGCCCTGACGTTGATGGCGCCGATCTGCGCCGGCGAGAACGTCTGCAACGCGTTCGTCTCCAGCGCGGCGAGCTGCAGCCCGCTGAATGCGCCGATCTGCGCCGTCGAAAGCGCCTCCACCTGCGTCGGCGAGAGCGCGGCGACCTGGGACATCTTCAGCGCGGCGATCTGGCTCGTGGTCAACGCCGATATCTTCTCGGGTTCGAACGCGGCGATGCTGGCCGGCGACAGGGCGGCGATGGATGCTGGAGGAATCGAGGCTACGCTGGCCGGCGGCAGGGCCTGCAATGCCTCGGCACCGAGTGCGGCCACCTGCCGGGAGCTGAGACGCGACACCTGTGCCGCGGTGAGCGACTGGACCTGGTCGGGCGTCAGCGCGCCGACCTGCGCGGTCCCGAGGCCCGCGATTGCGCGGGGATCGAGCGCGGCGATCTGGTTTGTGGCGAGCAGCGCGAGCTTCTCGGGCGCCAGCGCCGCGACATGCGCCGACGTCAGGGCGCGCATCTGGGACGCCGACAGCACATCGAGCTGGGAGGAGCCGAGGGCGGCGACTTGCCCCGTCGACAGGGCCGATATCTGCGACGGCGAAAGCACCCCGATCTTCTCGCCGCTCAGTGCCGACATCGTCTCGCTGGAGATTCCCCTGATCGCGAGCGGCTTCAGGAAAGCGAACCTCTCGCTTTCGATCGCCTCGATCTGCGCCCCGTCGAGCGACGACACCTGCGAAGCGCTCAGGGCGGCGATCTGTGCGGACGAGAGGGCGCCGAGCTGTTCGGCGGACAACGAGCCGATCTGGGCAGCCGAGAGACCGGGGAACGCCCGGGGCGAAATCGCAGCGATTTGCGTGGCCGAAAAAGCTTCGACGCTGGCCAGCGCGCCGACCTGGCGCGAAGTGAACGCCGCGATCTGGGAGGGGGACAGCGCCGGCAGCTGCTCCTCCGTGAATGCGCCGACCTGTCCGCTCTGGAGCGCGGCCACCTGGGCCGGTGTCAGTCCGGCGATCTGGTCGGCGCTCAGGAGGGAGATGACCTCGGACCTCAGGCCCGAAATGGCCCGGGATTGAATGGCGGCGATGTCGGTGGCGGTAAACGCTTCGACCTGCTCCGGCCCCAGTGCCGCGACCTGCCTGGCATTCAGCGCCGCGATCTGCTGGGGAACGAGCGCCTGCGCCTGATCGGGCGTCAGCGCTGAAATCTGGCCGACGGTCAGCCCCGGCACTGCGCCGGCCGCTACCGAGGCGATCTGGTCGGGCGACAGTATGGCCAGCCGCTCGCCCAGCGCCCCGATCTGCGTCGACCGCAGTGCAGCAATCTGCGATCCCGCAAGCACCGGGAGCTGTTCGTCCGTGAAGGCGGCGACTTGCTGGGGCGTCAGCGCCGACATCTGCATGGGGTTCAGGGCACCGAGCTGCTCGGCGGTCAAGGTCGCGACGATCTCGGGCGGGAGGCCGCGCAGCGAGGCCGGCCTGATCGCCGCGATGTCCTCTGGCGAGAAGGCGGCGATGTCCTCGGCAGAGAAGGCGGCGATCTGGCGGACGCTGAGACCCGCGATCTGGGTGGGCGTCAGGGCTTCGGCCTGCTCCGTGCTCAGGCCGGTGATCTGGTCGGTGGTCAGCGCCGAGACCTGGGACGAGGTGAGGCTCGCCACGTTGCCGGTCGATAGGACGCTCAGCTGGTCCATCGTCAGCCCGCTCATCGCGCTCGGCGCCAGCGCGCTGGTCTGCGTCGCCGTCATCGAATCGACGATGTCGGTCGACAGCGCCGAGACCTGCGTCGCCGTCAGCGCCGCCACCTGCCCGGGCTTGAGCTGGGAAAACTCGTCCGGCGTCCAGGCGCCGATCATGCTGGCCGACAGCGACTTGATTTGAAGGGTGGTGAGGCTTGAGAGCATCGAGGCGGGTTCCGGTATCGACGGCGAACATCCGACACCTGGTCTATCCCGTCCGGCCGCCGGGCGATCGCCGATGCAGCGGCGGCGCCACCTCCAGCCGAGCGCGTCCGGTCGGACCCTGCTTCGTCGGTGCGCCAGCCTATCGCGCCTGGCTTGCCCGAAGCTGCCGCGCAACGGCGATCGGGATCCGTTGAGAATCTCGTCCAACCGACGCTATGCAGAGAGGATCTCTGACCCGGCGCCGTGGTGGTACCTGCCCGACCTCCTGTCCGGCTCTCCGGCGCTGGCGCTGACTTGCCGGATTGGCTACATCCTCCTTGCCACCCGAAGGATCCCGCCATGGCCGCCACGACCCGAAAGCTGACCACGGTGTTCGCCGCAGACGTGCAGGGCTATTCGCGTCTGATGGAGCACGACGAGGAGGGCACGCTCGCTACGCTGAAGCAGTATCGCGAGGCGATGGGCCGGCTGGTGGAAACCCACAATGGCCGGGTGGTGAACACGTGGGGTGACGCGGTGATCGCCGAGTTCGGCAGCGTGGTCGAGGCGGTCCGCGCGGCGATCGACGTGCAGAACGAACTTGCCCAGCGCAATGCGGCGCGGCCGCAGGAAGCGCGGATGTTCTTCCGCATAGGCATCAATCTCGGCGACGTCATTGTCGACGGTGACGATATCTACGGCGACGGTGTCAACATCGCCGCACGGCTGCAGTCGGAGGCAGAGCCGGGCGGCATCCTGATCTCCAGCACGGTCTACGAGCAGGTCCGCAACAAGGTCGCCGTTGGCTTCGATTTCCTCGGCGACCTTGCCGTGAAGAACATCGAGGAGCGCGTGCCGAGCTATTCCGTGCGGATCGGCGGTGAGGCGGCAAGGCCGCGTCGTCCCGAGGCGCCGCCATCTGCGTCCGATCCAGCCTCCTGGGGCCGCAATGCACCCCCGGCGCCCGCGCCAGCGGGTAGCCTCGCCTCCCGGCTCCCGATCCCGAAAGAGTTTGCCGGCCTTGCCATCGCTGCGGCGGTGGTGACGGCCATCAACCTTTTCACATGGGGCGGCGATTTCTGGGCGAAATGGCCGCTGCTCGGCATCGCAGTCGCAGCCGCGATCCGGTTCTTGCGCTATTCCGGCCGCGGCCGGCGCGAGCGTTGACCGCTCCTGCCGCTCACGGATAGAGCCTGGTCTTCTCCCAGCCGCCGTCCCGGGCCTCGAAGCGCATACGGTCGTGCAGCCGGAATGGCCGGTCGTGCCAGAATTCCATCTCCTGCGGCATCAGGCGGAATCCCGACCAGTGCCCGGGGCGGGGAATTTCGCCGATCGCGTGGTGGGCCGTGAATTCCGCCACCGCCTTCTCAAGCGCGAAGCGGCTTTCGAGCGGGCGCGACTGCTTCGACGCCCAGGCGCCGATGCGGCTGCCGCGCGGGCGGGATGCATAATAGGCATCGGCTTCCTCGGCGGAGACGACCTCCACCGGGCCCCGAATGCGCACCTGGCGGCGCAGCGACTTCCAGTGGAAGCACATGGCCGCCTTCATGGAGGCGAGCAATTCGGTGCCCTTGGCGCTCTCGAGATTGGTGTAGAAGACGAAACCCTTCTCGTCGAAGCCCTTGAGCAACACCATGCGCACGTTCGGCAGCCCGTCCTGGTCGACGGTCGCTAGCGCCACGGCGTTTGAATCGTTGAGTTCGCTCTTTTCGGCATCGGCCAGCCACTCGGCGAAGAGCCGCAACGGCTCCGCGCTTTCGGTGAAGTCATGCTTCGTTAACTCTGTTTCCGCCATTGTTTCCCGGGAGGTGGTGAGGCCTGGGAAGGAGATGGCCCATTGTCGCGGCGCGTTCAAGCATTCCGGAGCGGTCTCCGGGCGGTTTTCGTCTGTGCCAGGCGTCCGCTGGTGGCTGCCGCGACAGTTGTTCTCGTGCTGTCGGGCTGCGCGTCCAGAGGGCTCGATCTCGACAGCCTGGCGGTCGACGCCACCATCACCACCAACGCGACCGGCGCTGGCAAGGCCGCTGCCCCCGACGCGGAAAGGCTCTCGGACGAGGTGTCGATCCGCAACGCCGTATCCTCCGCCAATCTCGACGAACTGCCCGACGGCCGCATCCACTGGGCCAATCCCGACACCGGATCGCGCGGCGAGATAAGCCGCATCGTCGAACGCCGCGAGGACACCACGCTCTGCCGCCGCTTCATCGTCTCGCGCGAGAGTTTCCAGGGCGTGGCGCTCCATTCCGCCGAGGTCTGCCTGGCGCAGGACGGCAGCTGGTTCACCCGCGTCTTCGAGGCGGCCTGAGTATCAAACTTTTTGCGACGGATTCCTGCGGCGAAAACTGGAATTTCTTCCTAGAACCCTCATATTGAGGACAATTCAGGTTCCTTTCACCACAGGCAGCTCACATGCGTGATCCCTACGAGACACTGGGCGTGGCCAAGTCCGCGAGCGCCAAGGACATCAAGTCCGCGTTCCGCAAGCTCGCCAAGAAGTACCATCCGGACCAGAACCCGGAGGATCCGAAGGCGAAGGAGCGGTTCAATGCCGCCAACCAGGCCTACGAGATCCTCGGCGACGAACAAAAGCGTGCGGCCTTCGACCGCGGCGAGATCGATGCCGACGGCAAGCCGCGCTACCAGGGCTTCGAGGGCGCCGCCCACGGCGATCCGTTCGCCGGTTTCCGGCGCGGGCCGGGCGCCGGCAGCACGCGCTTCGAGTTCCGCAGCGGCGGTCCCGACGGCGCCGGCCTCGGCTCGGAGGACATTTTCAGCGAACTGTTCGGCCAGGCCTTCGGCCGTGGCGGCGCGGGTGCCGCTGGTGCCGGTAACCGCCGCGCCGGCCCGCGTCCGGCCGACACCACGGCCACCCTCGACATCTCGCTCGAGGAAGCCGCGACGGGTGCGCATGTCAACGTCCTGTTCCCCGGTGGCCGCAAGCTCGCCGTCAAGCTGCCGCGCTACGTCGAGGACGGCCAGACGATCCGCCTGAAGGGGCAGGGCGAGAACGGCGGCGACGCGCTGGTCAAGCTACGGTTCCGCCCGCATCCGCGCTACCGCATCGAGGGCCGCGACCTTCACGCCGACCTCTTCGTCGACCTGAAGGATGCGGTGCTCGGCGCCAAGCTTCCCGTGGAGACGGTGGCGGGAAAGCTGGCGGTCACGGTTCCCGCATGGTCGGGCTCCGACAAGGTGCTGCGCCTCAAGGGCCGCGGCCTGCCGGAAAAGACCGGCGGCGAGGGCGATCTCTACGTCCACGTGCGCATCATGCTGCCGGAGGACCAGCGTTCCGACCTGGAGGTCCTGGCCCGCCGCATGGCTCACTGATCGCCGCCCTGTCCGCTTGTCCCGAGGGGATCGCTGTGCGATAGGCAGTGCCGCGAGAAAGCCAGTCCGGGAGAGAATGCGATGGCGACGGGTAATGGTCTGATGGCCGGCAAGCGCGGCCTGATCATGGGCATCGCCAACAACCGTTCGATCGCCTGGGGCATCGCCAAGGCCTGCGCCGACCAGGGCGCCGAACTCGCGCTCACCTACCAGGGAGACGCCTTCAGGAAGCGGGTCGGCCCGCTCGCCGAGGAGCTGGGCGCCCATCTCGCCGGCCATTGCGACGTCACCGATCCCGCCACCGTCGACGCCGTGTTCGACGGCCTGAAGGAGCGCTGGGGCGGTATTGACTTCCTTGTCCACGCCATCGCGTTCTCCGACAAGGACGAACTCGACGGGCGCTACGTGGAGACGACGCGCGAGAATTTCCTCCGCACCATGGATATCTCCGTGTACTCGCTGACGGCGGTCGCCAAGCGCGCCGAGCCGCTGATGACCAATGGCGGATCGATCCTGACGCTGACCTATTACGGCGCCGAGAAGGTCATGCCGCACTACAACGTCATGGGCGTCGCCAAGGCGGCGCTAGAAGCCAGCGTGCGCTATCTCGCGGTCGATCTCGGCGGCAGCGGCATCCGCGTCAACGCGGTCTCCGCCGGCCCCATCAAGACGCTCGCGGCATCCGGCATCGGCGATTTCCGCTACATATTGAAGTGGAACGAATACAACTCCCCGCTGAAGCGCACCGTATCGATCGAGGAAGTCGGCGATTCGGGCCTGTACTTCCTGTCCGACCTGTCTCGCGGCGTCACCGGCGAGGTGCACCACGTCGATTCGGGCTATCACGTCGTCGGCATGAAGTCCGTCGACGCACCGGACATCTCCACGGTCAAGGACTGACGCCCGTAATTCCGCCCCCCAACCGTCCCGGAACCAGGAAGCGATGCCCCCGCTCGTCTACTTCGTCCGCCACGGCCAGACCGACTGGAACGTCGAAAGCCGGTTCCAGGGCCAGCACGACGTCGACATCAACGCGACCGGCCGCGAACAGGCGCGCCGCAACGGCCGCAGGCTTGCCGAACTGATCGATGAACCGGCCCGGTTCGACTTTGTCGCCAGCCCCTTGAGGCGCACCCGCGAGACCATGGAAATCGTGCGGACCGAACTCGGCATGGAACCGCAGGGGTACCGGCTGGAACCGAGACTGATGGAACTGCATTTCGGCGACTGGCAGGGGCTGACGATCGACCGGATCGAGGCGGCATTTCCCGGCTCGGAGGAGGCGCGCGAACGCGACAAATGGGGCTTCCTGCCGCCGGGACCTTCCGCCGAGAGCTACGAGATGCTGTCGGAGCGCGTCCGTCCCTGGCTTGCCGCGATCGGGCGCGACACGGTCTGCGTCACGCATGGCGGTGTCATCCGTTCCATCTTCCTGCAGACCGGCACGGCCACCCGTGCCGAGGCCGAGATGATGGACGTGCCGCAGGACAGCATTCTGCGCTATTCCGACGGGCGGCTCGACTGGCTGTGAGCCGCCGCGTTCGCGGACGCCCCTATTCGTAGACCGCCATGTCGGTGATCTGCTTCACGCCGTTGATGACGTCGAAGGCGATGACGATGTCGATGCCGGGCTCGATGCCCGCGAGGTCGACCTCGCCGGGCAGCTTGTAGGTCTGCCCGTCCTCCAGCGTGATCGTCAGTTTCTCCTCGTCGACGGACTTGATCGTGCCTTCGGTCTGGTCGGCGAAGGCGGTCGCCGACATCAGGAGGAGCGCCGACAGGGCCGACAGCAGGATGCGCATGGGATACCTCGTTCGTGCTTGTCCGGCGCGTTCCGGACGGTGCTGTGGATCGGATTCGAGGAGAGCAGAAATACAAGGAATGTGTCAAAACTAATTCCGCGCCCCGACCGTTTGACCCTTTCTCCAAAGCTCAATAGAAGGCGGCGGGGCGCCGTCATCATTGCGGGCGTCCGCCGCCGGGATCTCCGCACCGCCATGTCTCACAACACTTTCGGCCATCTCTTCAGAGTGACGACTTGGGGCGAGAGCCACGGCCCGGCACTTGGCTGCGTGGTTGACGGATGTCCGCCCGGGATCCGCTTCACACTCGCCGACATCCAGACCGAGCTCGACCGGCGCCGTCCCGGGAAGTCGCGATTCGTTACACAGCGTCGCGAGCCGGACGCGGTCAGGGTGCTCTCGGGGGTGCTTGCGGAAGAGGACGGCGAGACGCTTGTCACCACCGGCACTCCGGTCTCCATGATGATCGAGAACGTCGATCAGCGCTCGAAGGACTACGGCGAGATCGCGCGGCAGTTCCGACCGGGCCACGCCGACTATACCTATGATGCCAAGTATGGCATCCGCGACTATCGCGGCGGCGGTCGCTCCTCGGCACGTGAGACCGCCGCGCGGGTGGCTGCGGGCGCCCTGGCGCGCAAGGTCGTGCCGGAATTGGTTGTGCGAGGCGCGCTGGTCTCCATGGGAGAAAAGTCGATCGACCGGGCCCACTGGGACTGGGATTTCGTCGACGACCCGGAAAACCCCTTCTTCACGCCGGATCCCGGTTCGGTCCCCGTCTTCGTCGACTATCTCGACGGCATCCGCAAGGCCGGATCGTCGGTTGGGGCGGTCATAGAGATCGTCGCCGAGGGCGTACCGGCCGGGCTCGGCGCGCCGATCTACGGCAAGCTCGACCAGGACATCGCCTCGCTCCTGATGTCGATCAACGCGGTCAAGGGCGTCGAGATCGGCAACGGCTTCGAGGCCGCGCGCATCACCGGCGAGGCCAATGCCGACGAGATGCGCATGGGCAATGACGGCCGCCCGATCTTCCTGTCCAACAATGCCGGCGGCATCCTGGGCGGCATCTCGACCGGCCAGCCGGTCGTCGCCCGATTCGCCGTCAAGCCCACCTCCTCCATACTCAGCCCCCGCCAGTCCATCGACGTCGAAGGCAACAACGTCGAAGTCGTCACCAAGGGCCGCCACGACCCCTGCGTCGGCATCCGCGCCGTCCCCATCGGCGAAGCCATGGTCGCCTGCGCCATCGCAGATCATTATCTGCGGCATCGGGGGCAGGTGGGAGAGAAGGCGGTCGACAATCGGCAGTCGACAATCGGAGACGGTTGACGCGGCCCGATCTGTCGCTACTCCCCGACTGCCGCGAACGAAGTGAGCCCCATGCCCTACGATCAGAAAAAAACCGTCGAAGCCCTGCGCGCATTCGAGCGCGGCGAGATCGTCGTCGTCATGGATGACGACGGCCGCGAGAACGAGGGCGACCTGATCGTGGCTGCGGTCCACTGCACGCCCGAGAAGATGGCCTTCATCGTGCGCCACACCTCGGGCATCGTCTGCGCGCCGATGGGCAAGGAAGACGCGCGCCGTTTGAACCTCCAGCCGATGGTCGCAGACAACGACGCGCCGCATTCGACCGCCTTCACCGTCAGCGTCGACTTCAAGCACGGCACCACCACCGGCATCTCGGCCGACGACCGGACGTTGACCGTGCGCAATCTCGCAAACGGAAACGTCGGCGCGTCGGATTTCGTGCGTCCAGGCCACATCTTCCCGCTGGTGGCACGCGAGGGCGGCGTGCTGATGCGCTCGGGCCATACGGAAGCGGCAGTGGATCTCTGCAAGCTCGCCGGCCTGCCCCCGGTCGGCGTCATCTGCGAACTGGTCAACGATAACGGCACCGTCATGCGCGGCCCGCAGGTGACGGCCTTTGCCGAGGCGAACGGCCTCAAGCAGGTCTCGGTAGCCGACCTCATCGCCTACCGCCAGCGCCAGGAAACATTCGTCCAGCGGATCGAGAGCTTCGACATCGACACTCCAGGCGGCCCGGCACGCGCCCACACCTACACGCTGCCGTGGGACCCGATGCACCACCTCGCCATCGTCTTCGGCGACATCCGCGACGGCGAAGACGTGCCGGTCCGGCTTCACCCGGAGGATGTGGTGCGCGACATGTTCGGCAAGACCGACCGGCTCCAGCGCATTATGAAGATCATGGGCGAACGCAAGCGCGGGGTCATCGTCTATCTGCGCGAAGGCTCCGTCGGCGTCGGCCACCACGAGCGCCACCGCCCGGGCCAGGGCGGCGGCGAGAACCACGAGGAAGCGGTCCGACGCGAGAGCGAATGGCGAGAGATCGGGCTCGGCGCTCAGATCCTGCGCGATCTCGGGATCGCATCTATCCAGCTACTCGCCTCGCGCGAGCGGCACTATGTAGGGCTGGAAGGGTTCGGCATCCACATCACGCGCACGGAGATACTGGAACGCGATTGAGACTCCTCGCCACTTTCCTCTCGCTGCTTTTATCGGCCGGTGCGGCCAGCACCGGCGAGGTCCGCGCGATCGAAACGCCAGCACCGGTGCAGCGGATCGAGGTGGCCGGCGACGCGGCGTTCCTCAAGACCGTCGCCGGCTCGGTCTTTCGTCTCAAGGCCTGTCCGGACCGTCTGATCTGCCTCGATCCCGCCGCCGCCATGCCCGAGCGCGCGAAGCCGCCCGCCGGCGGGCTGCCCGACGGCTCGACAGCCACGGCCACCTCGGGCGACATCGTCCGCGCATGGTACACGCGCCCGACCGGGCGCTACGGCCACGGTGTGCTCGGCGATGCAACCGAGGCGGGCGGCCTGAAGGTCGAGACGCAGTCCGGTGAGGAACTGGAATTCGTTCTTCCCGATACGCATGTCTTCGAGGACCTGACCCCCAGGATCGCCGATATCGACGGCGACGGGACCAACGAGGTGGTGACGATCCGCTCCTCGCTGATCAGGGGTGCCGCCGTCGCCGTCTATGGCCTGCGCGATGGGGCGCTGCGGCAACTCGACGTCGCGCCGGAGATCGGCCGCAGCAGCCGCTGGCTCAACATCGCCGGCATCGCGAAGTACTGGGGCTCCGATGCGCCGCTGATCGTGTGGGTGGAGACACCTCACATCAGGGGCACGCTGCGCATGGCACGCTTCCGCGATGGGCGCCTCGAGGTCCTCCCCGACGAGACGCGCGGCTTTTCCAACCACGTCATCGGCTCGCGCGAACTCGGGCTGTCGGCGACTGGCGATCTCGATGGCGACAACATCGAAGACCTCGTGCTCCCCACCGCCGACCGCCGCGGCATGGTGGTCCTGACCGCGCGGGGCTCCGACATCATCCCGCTGCCGGGTGCGGTGGCCCACCGCATCGTCATCGTTTCGGACATCGTGGTCTCGGCGACAGAGAACGGAAACCTGCTTGCGATAGTCCCTGAACCCGACCGCTAACTCTGGTTGGCGCCGCACAAAGGAACGGGGGTTCTCATGTGGGATTTCGACATCGGGCGCACGCTCGGCATCATGGCGCGCACCTGGCCCTTCATCGCACTCCGGCTCGTCGTCTATTTCGCCATCACGATGGGCTATGTGGTCGCGACCGGCACGGGAGCGGGGGTCGGCTACGGCGTCGGCCACGTCATGTCCGATCCCGACGGGCCGGTGACCTTCGCCTTCTGGGGCGGCATCCTCGGCTTCGGCGCGGTCTCGCTGCTGCTCTACTGGCTGCGCGAATACATCCTCTACATCATCAAAGCCGGCCACATCGCTGCGATGGTCCTCCTGATCGACGGGCGCGAATTGCCCGAAGGGCAGGGCCAGATCGCCTATGCCCGCGCGATCGTGACCGAACGCTTCGCCGAGGCGAACGCGCTCTTCGTGCTCGACCAGCTGGTGAAGGGTGTGATTCGTGCCATCACCGGCCTGATCGGCGGCGTCGCCGCGTTCCTGCCCATCCCGGGACTGCGGGGAATCGTCGGCTTCATCAACAGCGTCATCCGCATGTCGCTGACCTATGTCGACGAGATCATCCTCGGCTACAACATCAAGGTCGAAAGCGACGCACCCTTCGACACGGCGCGCGAGGGCGTCGTGCTCTATGCGCAGAACGCCACGACCATGGTCAGGAACGCCGTGTGGCTGTCGGTTTTCATGTGGTTGATCGCCATCGTCGTCTTCTTCTTCATGCTCGCGCCCGCAACGGCGATCCTCTACGCCATGCCAGGACAGCTCGCCGGATGGTCCTTCGTTCTGGCGATTGTATTCGCCTGGGCGCTGAAGGCGGCGCTGCTCGAACCCTTCGCCATCTCGGCGCTGATGTCGGTCTATTTCCGCACCATCGAGACGCAGACGCCGAATCCCGAATGGGATCGCAAGCTGACCGAGGCGTCGGAGCATTTCCGCGAGCTGAAGGCGAAGGCGGCGGCGCAGTTTCGACCCTCCGGTTCGTCCGGCCCATCCACGGCGCCCCGACCCGCCTGAGGCCGGCGTGGGCGTTCTGTCGCAACTCTGTTGAGGGAAACACGCCTGGAGCGGTTCGGAGGTGGCGCATCGCCGCGGGAGTGCTAAGTTCCCGCGCATGACAACACGCCTCTATACCCACCCGATCTATCTCGAACACCTGACGCCACCCGGCCATCCCGAACGACCGGATCGGCTGCGCGCGATCGCCAAGGCGCTGGAGCACGAGAGCTTCGAGACCCTCGATCGTGTGGAATCGCCGCAAGCCGACCCTTCCGCCGTTTTGCTGGCGCATCCGGAGGAGTATCTGGAGCGCATCCGCAAGGCCATGCCCGAGGAAGGCATGGTGCGCATCGACGCCGACACCTCGGCGAGTTCGAAGACCTGGGAGGCCGCGCTGACCGCCATCGGCGCTGCGACGGCGGCCGTCGACGACGTCTTCACCGGCAAGGCTGACAACGTCTTCGTCGCGGCGCGCCCGCCAGGCCACCACGCCGAGAAGCTGACCGCCATGGGCTTCTGTCTCTTCAACAACGCGGCCATCGCGGCGCGCAACGCGCAAAATAAGTACGACGCCGAGAAGGTCGCCATCGTCGACTGGGACGTGCACCACGGCAACGGCACGCAGGACATCTTCTGGGACGACCCGACGGTGCTCTATTGCTCCACCCACCAGATGCCGCTCTATCCCGGTACCGGCGCGAAGGACGAGACGGGGGCGGGCAACATCGTCAACGCGCCTCTCTCGCCGCACACCGGCAGCGACAATTTCCGCGAGGCCTTCCGCTCGCGCGTGCTACCGGCGATCGACCGATTCAAGCCGGACCTGATCATCATCTCGGCCGGCTTCGACGCCCATCACCGCGATCCGCTGGCCGAGATCGACCTCTACGAGGATGATTTCGACTGGGCCACCGGCGAGCTGATGGACCGCGCCGGCCGCTTCTGTTCCAACCGCCTTGTCAGCCTGCTGGAGGGCGGTTACGACCTCCAGGGCCTGGCAACGTCGACGGCGGTGCACGTCAGGCGGCTGATGAGGGGATAGGAAGCATGCCGGAACAGGCCAACGAGGATGTCAGGGCGATGAGCTTCGAGCAGGCGCTCGAGGCGCTGGAGCGCATCGTCGACGACCTCGAGAAGGGCGACGTCCCGCTGGAAAAATCGATCGCCATCTACGAGCGCGGCGAGGCGCTGAAGCGCCACTGCGAGCAGCTATTGAAGGCCGCCGAAGCCAAAGTGGAGAAGATCCGCCTGTCGCGCGACGGTCAGGCCGTCGGAACCGAGCCGCTCGATCCGGACTAGGCGGCACCCGGCGCCTTACGCCTCGGCTCGCCCGCCACGAGAATCACCACCGAAAACTTCCGGCCGCGCGGCGTAGAAGCGCGGCGGAGATGTCAATCTGTTGTGGGAAGCCTGTTCGAGCGGATGACGAAGGCGGGTTCGCTTTCATCCAGATTAGTTTGCCATCCCCTCTGACATGTATTATCTTGGTCAGGATTGGCTAAGGAGCGCAACGATGCCTGTCGTCAATATGCTGGAGGCAAAGACGAACCTGTCCAAGCTGGTAGACGCCGTCGAAAGCGGCGCGGAGGAAGAGGTTATCATCGCCCGCAACGGCAAGCCGGCGGCGAAGCTGGTTCAACTGGACGCACAGCCGAAGAAGCAACGGCAACTGGGCTTTCTTGCCGGAACGTATCCTCCGATGGATTTCGAGGGATTTCAGGCCATGGATGCCGAAATCGAGAAGATGTTTATCGGAGAAGAAGCTAGGCCTGAAGAGGAGTGAGACTTCTTCTCGACACTCACGTCGCGATATGGACGCTCACCGCCCCGTCGCGCGTAGCTCCGCACGTCTTCGAGTCGATTGGGGATGCCGACAACACGGTCTTGGTATCGGCGGTTGCTGTTTGGGAGATTGCTATCAAGCATCGTCTCGGTCGTCCCGACGGTCCTCCTTTCTCCGGCAATGAGGCGATCGGACACTTCCAGACCGCCGGCTTCTCTCTCCTCGACGTCACGGCTGGACACGCCGCAATGGTGGAGCGGCTGCCGCCGATCCACGCCGACCCCTTCGACCGCCTCATGCTTGCGCAGGCGATCATGGAAAATCTTCAACTGGTGACTTACGATCGGCACCTGGCGCGCTACGATGTCGCCCTGCTGACCTGGTCCTGACGAAGGGAACCCGCCATGAGCTTCTTTCCCGGCAACGACCCCGAGCCCGGCGATGCCTTCGCCTGCGATGCCATCGAGCTGATGGTCATTCCCAATGCCAAGGACATTGGCGGTTTCGAGGTTCGCCGTGCGCTGCCGACGGCGAAGCGGCGCCTCGTCGGTCCCTTCATCTTCTTCGACCGCATGGGACCGGCGATCCTGCGACCGGGCACGGCGATGGACGTCAGGCCGCACCCGCACATCGGGCTCGCCACCGTCACCTATCTGTTCGACGGCCGCATCCGCCACCGCGATTCGCTCGGCACCGAGATGGTCATCGAACCGGGCGACGTGAACCTGATGACGGCCGGGCGCGGCATCGTCCATTCGGAGCGTACGCCCGAGGAACTGCGCGGTTCGCCCATGTCGATGTCGGGCTTGCAGACCTGGATTGCGCTGCCTGACGACAAGGAGGAGGTGGCGCCGACCTTCGAGAACACCGGCCGCGCGCTCCTGCCGGAGTTCGACGACGACGGCGCGTCTGGCCGGATCGTCATCGGAAATTTCTCGGGCGTGCGTTCGCCGGTCCGCACGGCGAGCGACACCCTCTATGCCGACATCAGGCTGAAGCCAGGCGGGCGCGTGCGCGTCCCGGCCGATGCGGAGGAACGGGCGATCTATGTGCTCGACGGCAAGGTGACGATTACCGGCGACCGCTTCGGCGCCGATCGCCTGCTGGTCTTCCGACCCGGCGACGAGATCGTGGTGGAATCGGAAGAGGGCGCGCATTTCATGCTCTTCGGCGGCGCCTCGCTTGGCTCGCCGCGCCACATCTGGTGGAACTTCGTCTCGTCTTCGAAGGAACGCATCGAGCAGGCCAAGAACGAGTGGCGCACCCGCCGCTTCGACATCGTGCCTGGCGACGCGGAGGAGTTCATCCCGCTGCCGGAATAAGGAGCCCAGCGCGTTTACTTTGGCCGGTCGAGCCCCTATCTGCTAGGATCAGCCAAAGCAAAAGCACGCCATGAACTCCAAATCGCCACCCGATACGCCGCTGCTGGACAAGGTTTCCGTCCCGGCAGACCTCCGGAAGCTTCCGGAGGCCGATCTCCCTCAGCTCGCGAGCGAATTGCGCGCGGAGATGATCGACGCGGTCTCCCAGACGGGCGGCCATCTCGGGGCGGGGCTCGGCGTGGTCGAACTGACGGTGGCCATCCATTACGTCTTCGACACGCCAGCGGACCGGCTGATCTGGGACGTCGGCCATCAGGCCTATCCGCACAAGATCCTGACCGGGCGGCGCGATCGCATCCGCACGCTGCGCCAGGAAGGCGGCCTGTCGGGCTTCACCAAGCGCGACGAGAGCGAATACGACCCGTTCGGCGCGGCGCATTCCTCCACCTCGATCTCTGCTGGTCTCGGCATGGCCGTTGGCCGCGACCTGAAGGGCGGCAGGAACAACGTCATCTCGGTCATCGGTGACGGCGCGATGTCGGCGGGCATGGCCTACGAGGCGCTCAACAATGCCGGGGCGCTCGACGCGCGGCTGATCGTCATCCTCAACGACAACGACATGTCGATCGCGCCGCCGTCCGGCGCCATGAGCGCCTATCTCGCGCGGCTGGCCTCGGGGCGCACTTATCAGGGCTTCCGCGAGTTCGGCAAGAAGCTCACCTCCTATCTCGGCAAGGCCGCCGACCGGGCCATTACCCGCGCTGTCGAGCACGCGCGCGGCTACGTCACCGGTGGCACCCTGTTCGAAGAAATGGGCTTCTTCCACATCGGCCCGATCGACGGGCACAATCTGGAACATCTGATCCCGGTGCTGAAGAACGTGCGCGACAATGCGCACGGACCGGTGCTCATCCATGTCGTTACCCAGAAGGGCAAGGGCTACGGCCCGGCCGAGGCGGCCGACGACAAGTATCACGGCGTCGGCAAGTTCGACGTCATCACGGGCGCGCAGGCCAAGGCGCCCGCCAACGCGCCGGCCTATACCAAGGTCTTCGCCGAGAGCCTCATCCAGGAGGCGCGGGAGGACGACACGATCGTCGCCGTCACAGCCGCCATGCCGGGCGGCACGGGCCTCGACCTCTTCGGCGAGGCGTTTCCGAAGCGCACTTTCGACGTCGGCATCGCCGAGCAGCACGCGGTCACCTTCGCCGCGGGCCTGGCGACCGAGGGCCTGAAACCTTTCGCCGCGATCTATTCGACCTTCCTCCAGCGCGCCTACGACCAGGTGGTCCACGACGTCGCCATCCAGCGCCTGCCGGTGCGCTTCGCCATCGACCGCGCTGGCTATGTCGGCGCCGATGGGGCGACGCATGCCGGCTCCTTCGATGTTGGCTATCTGGCGATGCTGCCGGGGTTCACCGTCATGGCCGCCGCCGACGAAGCTGAATTGCGCCACATGGTGCGTACGGCGGTGGAACATGGAGACGGCCCGATCGCCTTCCGCTATCCGCGCGGCAACGGCGTGGGCGTCGACATGCCGGAACGCGGCACTGCGCTTGCCATCGGCAAGGGCAGAATCATGCGCGAGGGCACCAAGGTGGCTCTTCTTTCGCTGGGCACGCGGCTTGCCGACTGTCTGACGGCGGCCGAGGAACTGGACGCGGCCGGTCTTTCGACCACCGTGGCCGACGCGCGTTTCGCCAAGCCGCTCGACAGCGACATGATCGCCCGCCTGGCAAGAGAACACGAGGTGCTGATCACCGTCGAGGAAGGGTCGGTCGGCGGCTTCGGCAGCCACGTGCTGCAGTTCCTCGCGCATGAGGGCCTGCTCGACAACGGGCTGAAGGTGCGCCCGTTGGTGCTGCCGGACGCGTTCACCGACCAGGCGAAGCCTGAGAGCATGTACACCAATGCCGGGCTCGATTCTGCCGGCATCGTGCGTGCCGTCTTCGCGGCGCTCGGCACCGCCTCGCGGGCCGCACGCGCCTGATCCAGAAGGCCGGCATGCTCCTAACGGTCTGTTTACGCTGACCGTTTGCCTCCCGCTTACCCTTTCCCTTGGCCGAATCTTAGCGCGCCTGCGCTAGACAGGCTCCCGGGACAGGGAGATAAGAAAATGAAGAAGCTCTTGGGGGCAGCGGCGCTGGTCGCCGTCATCTGCTCGCCCGCTGTCGCGGACGAGAAATACGACCGCTCGATCGACGAAGCCGCGGCGCGCATCCTGGCGCAGAAGATCGGCGACATCCGCGGCAGCTTCGCGCCGGACGCGGAGCAAGTCTTCGTGCCGGCCGCGATCGACCATACGGCCTCCGTCGGCTCCACCCGGCGCTGGCCGGAGGGGCTGGTACGGGCGCGCGATCCGCTGGTCGCGGTCAACGTCGCTTTCTGAATTCGTTCAAGCGCTGCTTGCCTTGCGGCGGTGCATCCCCCAATGAGTGCGGATGCTGCCCAGCGAAAACCATTCCGGCAAGCGCCGCCTCGATGACCTGCTCGTCCGGCGCGGCCTGTTTCCGTCGCGCTCGCGGGCGCGCGACGCGATCCTGCGCGGTACCGTCTCGGTTGACGGCAGAGCTGACGTCAAGCCGGGCCAGTCCGTCCCCGACACGGTCGCCGTCGAGGTCCGCGATCCCGCGCGCGGCTACGTCTCGCGCGCCGCACTGAAGCTCGCCGCCGCGCTCGACCGTTTCGGCCTCGATCCGAAGGGCGCGACTGCGCTCGATATCGGTGCCTCCACCGGTGGCTTCACCCAGGTACTGCTGGAGCACGGCGCGGCAAGCGTCATCGCGCTCGATGTCGGCCACGGCCAACTTCACGAGGACCTTCTGCGCGACACGCGCGTCAGAAACGTCGAGGGGCTGAACGCCCGCGACCTGATAGCCCATGGCCTCGGAGGTATTGCGCCCGATTTCCTTGTCTCCGACGTCAGCTTCATTTCCCTTCGCCTCGCGTTGCCGCCTGCGCTTGCGCTCGCCGCCCGGGGCGCGCGCGGCGTCTTCCTGGTCAAGCCGCAGTTCGAGGCCGGACGCGCGGCGATCGGCAAAGGGGGCATCTTGCGCGATCCAACCGAGGGCGCACGCATCGCCGCCGACATGCCAGCCTGGCTGGAGACGCAGCCGGGCTGGCGGGCGCTCGGCACCGCTGCCTCGCCGATCGAGGGCGGCGACGGCAACCGCGAGTTCCTGCTGGCGGGAGTAAAGGACCGATGAGGGAAGTGAGCACCCGCCTGAAGATCGGCCGCCTTGGCGGCCAGGGCGACGGCATCGCATGGACCGAGCGCGGCCAGGCCTACGTTCCCTTCGCCCTCCCGGGCGAGACCGTAACGGCCGCCGTGGAAGGCGAGCGAGCCACCATGATGGCGCTCATCGAGCGCTCGCCGCAGCGCGTCGAGCCCCTGTGCCGCCATTTCGGTGTCTGCGGCGGCTGCGTGCTGCAGCATCTCGAACCGTCCGCCTACCGCAGCTGGAAGCGCGACAAGGTCGTGCAGGCGCTGAAATCGCGCGGCATCGAGGTGCCGGTCGACGATCTCGTCGCCTGCGCGCCTGAAAGCCGCCGCCGCGCCGCCTTCACCGCCCGCCATACGGAGAGCGGCCTGCTGCTGGGCTACAACGAGGCGCAGTCGAACAGCGTGGTCGACATCGCGGAATGCCCGATCCTCCTGCCCCAGATCGTCGAGGCGCTGCCGGAACTGCGCAAGCTCGCTTCCATCGTCGCCATGACGAGTTCTCCGTTCCGGCTGCTTGTCACCGCGACGGCCTCCGGCCTTGACATCGCCTCCTCCGACCAGGGCACCCTGTCGGAGGAGGCGCGTCATGCCGCAGCCCGTTTTGTCCTGAAGGCCGGGTTCGCGCGGCTGTCGGTCGACGGCGAGATCGTGGTGGAGCCGCGCAAGCCGGCCGTCATGGCGGGCGAGTTGGCGATCGAGCCGCCGTCGGGCGGCTTCCTTCAGGCTGTGGCCGCCGCAGAGGACGCGATGGCCGCGCTGGTCGTGCCGCACCTCGCCAAGGGAAAGAAGGTGGCCGATCTGTTTTCGGGCGCCGGCGCCTTTGCGCTGCGGCTTGCCCGTCATGCCGAAGTGCATGCCGTGGAGACGGACGAGGCCGCGCTCGGCGCGCTCGACCGTGCCTTCCGCCAGGCGACGGGGCTGAAGCGCGTCACCACCGAGAAGCGCGAACTCTTCCGCCGTCCGCTGACCTTCAAGGAACTGAACGCCTTCGGCGGCGTCGTCTTCGACCCGCCGCGCGCCGGCGCCGAGGATCAGGCGAAGCAGCTGGCGCGCAGCGACGTGCCGAAGCTCGCCGCCGTCTCCTGCAATCCGCTGACGCTGGCGCGCGACCTGAAAATCCTGATCGACGGCGGATACCGGCTGCAACGCATCGTGCCCATCGACCAGTTCCTCTGGTCGGCCCATGTCGAAGCAGTCGCCTTGCTGGAGAAGCCGAGGAAGCGCCGCTGAGTCAGGCGCGCTCGGCAACCACGAAGTCGCGCCCGAGAAGGCGCGCGAAAACCGCCTCCGCATCCCCGTCGTCCGCGCCGCGCCAGGCGACGATCTGGTCCGGTCGGATCAGCACCAGCGGCCGCTCGTAGAGCGCCGCGACCGCTTCGTCGGAGATGCGCACCACCGCGAGATCGATCCCGATGCGCGCGGCTTCGCTGATAAAGCCTTCAGCATCGGGCGGATTGCTGCCCAGGCGCAACAGCGTCCATTCGAAGCCGAAGACATCGTAAAGCGATTTGCCCGGCGCCAGCCAGTAGTGCGGAGGGCGTCCTCCGGGCACCGCTGAGGGTCTGTATTCGTTGACGAGGTCCTCCGGCGGCGTCGCTCCGTCGGAGAGGATCGCCGGCGAGCCGTCGTAGCGCGCGCCGAAGGTGATGCCGGGAATGTTGAACTCCCTGCGCCCGTGCGCTTCCAGATAGGCGCCGGCCTCGCGGCGCGCCACCTCGCCCGCCTCTGTCTCGTCCTCGATCTCGGGGGCAGGCACGTAGTTGCCGAGCGAATCGGCGAAGGCGCGTGCAAAGCGCGTGTTGCGCACCGCTACCGCGCGGCGCTCGGTCGCGTAGCTGGCGAGCAGCGCGGGGCCAGCGACGCCCTTCAGCGCGGCGGCGAGCTTCCAGCCGAGATTGACCGCATCCTCGATGGCCGTGTTGTAGCCGAGCCCGCCGGCGGGCGTGAAGAGATGCGCGGCATCTCCGCCGATGATTACGCGCCCCTCACAAAACCGGTCGGCGACCAGCGCGTGGCCGGCCGTCCAGCCGGTCTTCGACAGGATCTCGCAGTCCACCAGCACGCCGACGGCGGTCTGGAACATGCGCCGCGCATCGTCGTCGGTGATCGCCTCCTCGTCCTCGCCGTCGCGCAACTGCGTGTGGAAGGCGAACTCCCCGCGGCCATCCACCGCTGCCATGAAGGCGCGTCGGTCCTCGTTGAAGGTGCAGTTCATCCAGGCCGGCGCATGCGGCACCACTGCGTAGAACTGCGGACAGCGCAGGTAGATCGCGAACATGCGCCCGCCGAAGAAGTGGCGCCGCACGCCGGTCTCGCCGCCATAGGTGATACCGAGCCCGCGCCGCACCGAGCTGCGCGGCCCGTCGCCTCCGACCAGATACCGCGCGACGATCTCCCGCGCCTCCGATCCATCGTTGCGCTCCACCCAGGCGCGTACCCGCTCGCCCTCGTCCTCGAACCGGGTCAGGCGCCAGTCGAAACGGACCTCGATGCCGGGAAGCGCCTCGGCGTGGCTGCGCAGCACGCGCTCTACGTACTTTTGCGAGACCCGGTGCGGCGGCTCCGCCGCGTTCCACGACCCGGCATTGCTGGCGGTGGTCCTGTGCGCGTCTTTTGCCGACGGCAGCTTGAAGCGCGCCAGTTCGTGGCCAGCGTAGCGGGTGAAATAGGCGATGTCGGTCGGGTAGTCCGGCGGCAGGCCGAGCCGCCTAATCTCGTCGGCGAAGCCGAGGCGGCGATAGTGCTCCATCGTGCGCGCTTGCGTGGCGTTCGCCTGCGGATTGAAAGCGGTCGAGGGCTTGGCGTCGAACAGCGCCGCCGTCACCCCGCGCCGCCCCAGTTCGTTCGCCAGCATCAGCCCGAAGGGACCGCCGCCCGCGATGAGGACGTCAACCTCCTGCTCGTTCATCCGCAGTGCCTCCCTTCGCCGGGATATCGCGCAAGACCGCCGGTGCCAAGCCAGGGAGGAGGGCCGTCACGTATTCGGCGTCTAGCCCCGAGCGCCGAGCAGCCGCTCAACATACTTGGGAACGATCTCGGTCGCCTTACCGTGCTCTGCTTCAGTGAACAGGGAAAACCCCTCCGACGGTTCGAGATTGAGCTCCACCGTGTGGGCGCCCGCACGCTGCGCCTCCTGCACGAAGCCGGCGGCGGGATAGACGTTACCGCTGGTGCCGATCGAGACGAACAAATCGCAGGCCTCGAGCGCCGCCTGGATGTGCTCCATGTGGTACGGCATCTCGCCGAACCACACGACGTCGGGCCGCATGTATCCCGTCGACCCGCAGGCCGGGCATAGCGTGTCGGTCGCCATGTCTGCGGCCCAGGCGTGCCGGTTGCTGCAATTGGCGCACAGCGCCTTGCCCAGTTCGCCGTGCATGTGGATCAGCTTCGAGGACCCGGCGCGCTCGTGCAGGTCGTCGATGTTCTGGGTCACCAGCAGGAAATCGCCGTCGAACTTGCGCTCCAGCCGCGCCAGCGCGGCGTGCGCCGCGTTCGGCTCCACCCCGGCCATCCCGCGCCGCCGGGCATTGTAGAAGTCGTGCACGAGCGCCGGATCGCGCGCAAATCCTTCGGGGGTCGCAACGTCTCGATAGTCGACCTTCGACCAGATGCCACCCTTGTCGCGAAACGTGTCCACCCCCGATTCCGCCGATACGCCGGCTCCGGTGAGGATGACGATGGAGGAGGGGGGGTTCATGCCGCACTACCTATGGCCGTCAGCGATGCAATGGAAGTTCCCGTTTGATGTGCAAAGCCCTGCTGCCGCGGACGAACGCTTCCTAGCTCTGAGCCCTCACACCGCCTGCGTGCCGCCCACCGTCATCCGGTCCATCCTGAGATGCGGCTGGCCGACGCCGACGGGCACGCCCTGGCCGGCCTTGCCGCACATTCCGATGCCGGTGTCGAGCTTCATGTCGTTGCCGATCATGGAGACGCGGTGCATGGCGTCGGGGCCGTTGCCGATCAACATGGCGCCCTTGATCGGCTGGGTTACCTTGCCGTCCTCGATCATGTAGGCCTCGGTGCAGCCGAACACGAACTTGCCGCTGGTGATGTCCACCTGTCCGCCGCCGAAGGAGACGGCATAAATGCCCTTCTTCACTGAGGCGATGATCTCCTCGGGCGTCTTGTCGCCGGCGGTCATGAAGGTGTTGGTCATGCGCGGCATCGGTTGGTGGGCATAGCCCTCGCGCCGTCCGTTGCCGGTGGCGGCAACCCCCATCAGGCGCGCGTTCTGGCGGTCCTGCATGTAGCCGACGAGCTTGCCGTCCTCGATGAGCACGTTGCGCGCCGAGGGCGTGCCCTCGTCGTCGATCGTCAGCGAGCCGCGCCGCTCGGCGATCGTGCCGTCGTCGACCACGGTGACGCCTCTGGCCGCCACCTGCTGCCCCATGAGGCCGGAGAAGGCCGAGGTCTTCTTGCGGTTGAAGTCGCCTTCGAGCCCGTGGCCGACCGCTTCGTGCAGCATCACGCCCGGCCATCCGGAGGAAAGAACGATGTCGAAGGTGCCGGCGGGCGCCGGGACAGCCTCGAGGTTCACCAGCGCCTGGCGCAGTGCCTCGTCAGCCGCATGCTTCCAGGATTCCTCGGCGACGAACTCCCCAAAGCCCTTGCGGCCGCCCATGCCGTAGGAGCCGCTCTCCTGGCGGTCGCCGTCTCCGACCACCACCGACACGTTCATGCGCACCAGTGGGCGGATGTCGCGCACCAGATGCCCGTCGGCACGCAGGATCTCCACCTGCTGCCACGAGGCCGCAAGCGAGGCCGTCACCTGGCGCACGCGCGGGTCCTTGGCGCGCACCCAGCCGTCGATCTCCTGCAGAAGCTTCGCCTTCTCGGCGAAACCGGGCGCCGCGATCGGGTTGACGTCGTCGTAGAGCCGGCGGTTCGTGCCGGTCGGCGCCGCGGCGAGCGAGCCTGAATACCCGGCCTTGACTGTCGATACCGCGTCGGAGGCGCGCAGCAGCGCCGCCTGCGAGAGTTCGCTCGCATGGGCGAAGCCCGTCGCTTCCCCAGCGACGGCGCGCAGCCCGAACCCCTGGTCGGTGTTGAAGTTCGCCGTCTTAAGCCGTCCGTTGTCGAAGACGAGCGCCTCCCCTTCGGAGTATTCGAGGAACAGTTCGCCATCGTCGGCGCCCGAGATAGCGTCGGAGACGATTCGGCGGACGGTCTCTTCGGAGACGTCGAATTTCTCAAGCAGGCTCTGGGTCATGCGGGTTCCCGATCGGACTTGGTTCGCTTTCCTGCTAGATAGGCGAAGGTCGGGATCATTCCCACACCCCGGGAGGCATTTGGCGATGGCTTACACGCAAAAGACTTTGCCGACGGATGCCAGCGTTGCGGACTTCGTGGCCGCAATCGCGGACGACCGTCGCCGCGACGAGGCCGCGCGCCTGGTGCCGATACTGGAACGCGCGAGTAGCGAGGCGGCGCGCATGTGGGGCGTATCGATGGTGGGGTTCGGCGAGTATCACTACAGGCACCCGGGCGGCCAGAGGGGCTTCTGGTTCCTGACCGGCTTCGCGCCGCGCAAGGCGGCGATGACCATCTACGTCATGCCGGGGTTCGAAGGATGGCCGGACCTGATGGGCCGCCTCGGCCGCTTCACCACGAGCAAGTCGTGCCTCTACCTGAAGCGGCTGACCGACGTGGACGAAGAGGTGCTGGAAGAACTCGTGCGCAGGTCGGTGGATCTCATGCGCGAGCGCTACGCAGTGCGCGAGTAATCGTGCCCGAAAGGCCGCCGCCTCAAGGCAGCGCGGCGAATCCTTCGCCGAAGCCCTTCAGGTCCACGGGGATGCCGATGCCTTCCTCGGGTGTCTGGAAGACGATGAAGGTTGCCGAGGTGCCGGTCTTCAGCGTCTCCAGTAGCGGCTCTTCGAGAATCACCTCGGCATAGCAGCCGTCCTGGAAGCAGCGGACGAAATAGGCGCGGCCGATGTCCTTGCCGTCGACGTTGAGGCCCAGCCCGTTCGGCAACAGCACGCCGAGCGGCGCCAGCACGCGCAGGATCTCGGCCTTGTTGTCGGCGGTCTTCAGCACCACGACCGAGAGACCCACCTCCGGCCTGTCCTCCGCCACCACGTTCTGCATCATCACACATTGTTCGCCGGTGGCGCCCGCCGGTATGTCGCAGATGATCGACCAGGCACCGTGCGTGGAGCGGGCGGGGCTGGTCTGCTGCGCGCCGGCTGGCAAAGTCGCGATTGCGAAAGCAACGGCGCCGAGGCCGGTGAGAAAAGTCCGTGCGGGAAGGATGCTCATCTGCGCTCCGTGGCGAATCAGGTGGAATGTACCGCGCGGCACGCGCCGGACCAAGCGCACACATCGGCATCGCGGATTACTCGTGCCCTACTGTGCGGGGAATTTGCCCGAATTGCGACGCGGGGGCGATTCGCCGCGCGCGCTCGCCTCTTTGTCTGCTATTCGCAGCGCACCGGCGCCCCAATCTGCCACCACGGACGGGGTGCCGATTTGATCTGGCGCAAAAATGCCGCACGGATGGCAGCGGGCGTTTTGTTGCGGTCCGCGAGAGAGTATGGTTTTAACGGCGCGAGTCATGCCGGGCCTTTCCAGCCCGGCTGGGAAATGTGCGCGGCGGCCCTTCCGACCGCGGCGATCGAGGAGAAATCGAGCGTGACGAGAAAGTTCCTGACGCTGGTGTCCGGCACGATTGCGCTTATGGCGGCGGCGACAGCCGCGGTGGCCAACCCCGTCGACTGGCAGACGACCATGAATCCGGCGGCCACGCCGATCATGGAAGAGATCCGCTGGTTCGAGCAGTACACGCTGTGGTTCATCACGCCGATCACGCTCCTTGTGCTCCTGCTCCTGGCCTGGGTGATCTTCCGCTACCGCGCCAGCGCCAACCCGGTGCCGTCCCGCACCAGCCATCATACGGTCATCGAGGTGATCTGGACGGTCGGTCCTGTGGTGATCCTGCTGTTCCTGGCCATTCCCTCGTTCCAGCTGCTCACGGCGCAGTATACGCCGCCTGAGGAGCCGGAACTCACGATCAAGGCGATCGGCAACCAGTGGAACTGGGACTACGAGTATCAGCTCGAAGAGCCTTTCAATTTCAATGCCGCTCTGCTGCAGGATGGCGCTCGCGCCGAACTCGGCAAGGAGGACCTCGTCGGCTATCCGCGGCTCCTGGCCGTCGACAACGAGGTCGTGGTCCCGGTCGATACGACCGTGCGCGTCCTCGTGACGGCCAGCGACGTGCTGCACGCATTCGCCATGCCGTCCTTCGGCATCAAGGTCGACGCGGTCCCCGGCCGCATCAACGAGACCTGGTTCAAGGCGACCAAGGAAGGGCTCTATTATGGCCAGTGCTCGGAACTCTGCGGCAAGGACCATGCCTTCATGCCGATCGGCATAAGGGTCGTGAGCCGCGAGCAGTATGATTCCTGGCTGATTGCCGCGCGGGAGGACCTCCCCGGTGCCAACCGGGCCCTCATGGCCCAGATCGAATCGAAGACGAAGCTAGCGGCCGCCGGCGACTGATCCCGGGCCCTGACAGAATGACAATGGAGCGGTGAAGATGGCAGGCGCTGCAGCTCACGACCACCACGAGCACAAGCCGTATGGCTGGACGCGGTGGGTCTACTCGACCAACCATAAGGATATCGGAACCCTCTATCTGATCTTCGCGATCTGCGCCGGCATCATCGGCGGCGCGCTCTCGGTCGTCATGCGGTGGGAACTCGCCGAGCCCGGCATCCAGATCTTCCATGGCCTGGCGGGCATGGTCTACGGCGTCGAGGGCGACGCCGCCGTCGATGCCGGAAAGTCCATGTACAACGCCTTCACGACGGCACACGGGCTGGTCATGATCTTCTTCATGGTCATGCCGGCGCTGATCGGCGGCTTCGCCAACTGGATGGTGCCGATCATGATCGGCGCGCCGGACATGGCGTTCCCGCGCATGAACAACATCTCCTTCTGGCTTCTGCCGCCGGCCTTCATCCTGCTTCTGATGTCGGCCTTCATGCCGAGCGCTCCCGGCGCCCACGGCGTCGGCGGCGGCTGGACCATCTACCCGCCGCTCTCGACGTCGGGCCAACCGGGTCCTGCGATGGATTTCGCCATCCTGTCGCTCCACATCGCCGGTGCGTCCTCGATCCTCGGCGCGATCAACTTCATCACCACGATTTTCAACATGCGCGCTCCGGGCATGACGCTGCACAAGATGCCGCTGTTTGCCTGGTCGGTGCTGATCACCGCCTTCCTGCTGCTTCTGTCGCTGCCGGTCCTGGCGGGCGCCATCACCATGCTACTGACCGACCGCAATTTCGGCACGGCATTCTTCGCGCCGGAAGCCGGTGGTGACCCGATCCTGTTCCAGCATCTGTTCTGGTTCTTCGGCCACCCCGAGGTCTACATCCTGATCCTGCCGGGCTTCGGCATCGTCAGCCACATCGTCTCGACCTTCTCCAGGAAGCCGATCTTCGGCTATCTCGGCATGGCCTATGCGATGGTCGCGATCGGCGTCGTCGGCTTCGTCGTGTGGGCGCACCACATGTACACGACCGGTCTTTCGCTCGACACGCAGCGCTACTTCGTCTTCGCCACGATGGTTATCGCGGTGCCGACGGGCGTGAAGATCTTCTCGTGGATAGCAACCATGTGGGGCGGATCGATCTCGATGCGCACGCCGATGCTGTGGGCGATCGGGTTCATCTTCCTGTTCACGGTCGGCGGCGTGACGGGCGTCCAACTCGCCAATGCGGGCCTCGACCGGGCGCTCCACGACACCTACTACGTTGTCGCGCACTTCCACTACGTGCTGTCGCTCGGTGCCGTGTTCGCCATCTTCGCGGCCTGGTACTACTGGTTCCCGAAGATGACCGGCTACATGTACTCGCCGCTGATCGCGCGCACCCACTTTTGGGTCACTTTCATCGGCGTCAATCTCGTCTTCTTCCCGCAGCACTTCCTGGGTCTTGCCGGCATGCCGCGCCGTTACATCGACTATCCGGATGCGTTCGCCGGATGGAACATGGTGTCGTCCTACGGGTCCTACCTCTCGGCGATCGGCGTGCTGATCTTCCTCTACGGCGTCTTCGAGGCCTTCTCGAAGAAGCGCGAGGCCGGCGCCAATCCCTGGGGCGAAGGTGCGACGACCCTGGAATGGCAGCTCTCGTCGCCGCCGCCCCACCACCAGTGGGAACAGCTGCCGAAGATCAAGTAGGCTGCGCATCGACATCGAAGCCGCCGCGACGACGGCGGCTTCGCATTAACAAGAAGAACGAAGACTGGAAACGTTTGAAATGGCAATGGCCGGACTAGACAGCCGCTTGGAAGACGGCGTCCATCTCTCGGAGGCGACGCCCGGTGACTATTTCGCGCTTCTGAAGCCGCGCGTGATGGCGCTCGTGGTGTTCACGGCCGTCGTGGGGTTGCTCGCGGCACCCGTCGCGCTGAACCCCTTGATTGCGCTCATCGCCATCCTATCCATCGCCGTCGGCGCGGGCGCGTCCGGCGCGCTCAACATGTGGTACGACGCCGACATCGACGCGGTGATGTCACGCACCGCGAGCCGTCCTGTCCCGTCCGGCCGGGTCCTTGGCGGCGAGGCGCTGGCCTTCGGCCTGGTGCTCTCGGCGCTGTCGGTAATGACCCTCGGTGTCCTGGTGAACTGGCTCGCAGGCTCGCTGCTCGCCTTCACCATCTTCTTCTACGCCGTCGTCTACACCATGTGGCTGAAGCGCTCGACGCCCCAGAACATCGTCATCGGCGGCGCCGCCGGCGCCTTTCCGCCCATGATCGGCTGGGCTGCGGCGACCGGTTCCGTCGGCCTGGAGAGCGTAATCCTGTTCCTGATCATTTTCCTGTGGACGCCGCCGCATTTCTGGGCGCTGGCGCTCTTCAAGTCGGGCGAATACGGCCGCGCCGGCATTCCCATGATGCCGAACGTCGCCGGCGAAGCATCGACTCGCCGGCAGATCTTCGCCTATTCGCTGGTGGTCGCCGCCGTCGGCGTGGCGCCGTGGGTGTTCGGCTTCTCGAGCGCGGCCTACGGCGTCTGCGCATCCGCGCTCGGCGTGGGCTTCGTTTGGTACGCCTGGGGCGTGCTCAACCAGCGCGACGAAGACCGGGTCATGAAGCCGGCCAAGGCGCTGTTCGGATATTCGATCGTCTACCTGTTCGCCATCTTCGCGGCCTATCTGATCGATGCGGTCGTCGCCCGCGCGCTGGTGGCATGAGGATGATGGTCTTGGCCGAAAAAGAGAACGAGGGCATCACGCTCACCGAGAAGCAGCGCAAGGCGCGTCGCGCCCGTTCGATCGCGATCGGGCTCGGGCTCGCCGCGCTGGTGATCATTTTCTACATCGCGACGATCGCCAAGTTCGGCCCTGCAATCCTCCAAAGGGCGCTGTGAGGCGGCGATGGCGGACGCGATGAAGAGCGGCAACGAAAGGCTGAGGACGCGGTCGAACCTGATCGTGGCCGGTGCCTGCCTGGCGACCTTCGCCGGCATGGTCGGTGTCTCCTTCGCCGCCGTTCCGCTCTACAAGATGTTCTGCCAGGTCACCGGCTATGGCGGCACCACGCAGCGCGTCGAGCAGTATTCCGACAGTGTGCTCGACCGGCAGATCACGGTCGGCTTCGACGCCAATGTGGCGGGGAACCTGCCGTGGGAATTCAAGCCGGTCCAGCGCGCCGTCAAGATGCCGATCGGCGAGACGACGCAGGTTCACTATACAGCGACCAATCCCTTCAGCCGCACAACGCGCGGCCGCGCCACCTTCAACGTCACGCCCGAGATGGCCGGCGCCTACTTCAACAAGGTCGAGTGCTTCTGTTTCACCGACACGGAACTGAAGCCGGGCGAGACCCTGGACATGCCGGTCGTGTTCTACGTCGATCCCGCGATCGACGAGGTGCCTGAACTGAAGAACATGACGACGATCACCCTTTCCTACACATTCTTCGCAATCGACGAGGAACCCGCGGCAGCCAACGCCGCCGCGGTCTCGCCCGACGCGACCACCAACAAGTCCAGCAATCTCGGGGGCTGAAATGGCTGACGCACACGCCAAACCGCAACACGACTACCATATCATCGACCCCAGCCCCTGGCCCTTCATCGGCTCCGTCGGTGCCCTGGTGATGGCCATCGGCGGCATCGCATGGATGCAGAGCATGAAGTCGGGCTCGGTGCCCTTCCTGGGCCTCGACCTAGCGGGTGCCCGTTACTGGATCTTCGCGGTCGGCTTCATGATCGTCATCTACACGATGATCTCGTGGTGGTCGGACACGATCAAGGAAGCGCACGAGGGGCATCACACCCGTGTGGTGTCGCTGCACCTGCGCTACGGCATGATCATGTTCATCGCCTCCGAGGTGATGTTCTTCGTCGCCTGGTTCTGGGCTTTCTTCGATGCCGCGCTCTTCCCCGGCGAGGCGGCGCAGGTCGCACGGGCGGAGTTCACCGGCGGCCAGTGGCCTCCGCAGGGCATCGAAGTACTCGATCCCTTCCACCTGCCGCTCTACAACACGATCATCCTCCTGCTTTCCGGCACGACGGTCACCTGGGCGCACCACGCGCTGCTGCATGATGACCGCAAGGGCCTCATCTGGGGACTGGTGCTCACGGTCGGGCTCGGCGTGCTGTTCTCCTTCGTCCAGGTCTACGAGTACATGCACGCACCGTTCGCCTTCGCCGATTCGATCTACGGCGCTACCTTCTTCATGGCGACCGGGTTCCACGGCTTCCACGTGCTGATCGGGACCATCTTCCTGCTCGTATGCCTGTTCCGTGCCATGGCAGGCGACTTCACGCCCAAGCAGCATTTCGGCTTCGAAGCGGCGGCCTGGTACTGGCATTTCGTCGACGTGGTCTGGCTCTTCCTCTTCGCCTCGATCTACGTCTGGGCGTCCGCCGGAGCGACCATCGCCGCCGGCCACTGACGCCCGCGAACAAAGACAACAAACGGCCGCGCTAGCGCGGCCGTTTCCTTTTTATGGCCACCGCAGCGCACCATATGAGGTGTCGAACGACAGCGGAGCGGGAGAACGATGAGCGAAGACAAAGCCCACTATCCCCCGGTCGATCCTGTGTCCGCCGGCCTCAAGGGCCGCTGCCCTCGGTGCGGCGAGGGAAAGCTGTTTGACGGCTTCCTCTCTGTCGGCGACAACTGCGCTAACTGCCGGCTCGATTATTCCTACGCGGACGCCGGCGACGGCCCGGCCGTCTTCGTCATCCTCATCATCGGCTTCGTGGTCGTCGGCCTAGCGCTGTGGATGGAGGTCACCGTCAATCCGCCGCTGTGGGTACACTTCCTCCTCTGGATTCCGCTGACCATCGTGCTGGGCCTGGTATCGTTGCGCCTCATCAAGGGCGTGCTGCTGACCCTGCAATACTCCAACAAGGCGGCCGAGGGGCGCCTGGACCGGGAATGATGACGGGGACCCATCCCCTGCGCTCCGGCGCACGACGGCGTTGGATCGCGCTCGCCGCCGGCCTCGTCGTCTTTGCCATCCTCATCGGCCTCGGCACCTGGCAGGTGCAGCGCCTGCACTGGAAGGAAGCGCTGATCGCGCAGATCGACGAGCGCACGCATTCGCAGCCGGTTGGAATCGCCGACATCGAGGCGATGGGGGAACGGGAAGGCTCGCTCGAATACACGCCGGTGACCGTGCACGGCCGGTTCCTCAACGATCGCGAGATGTTTTTCTTCGCCACCAGCGAGGGCCAGTCGGGATGGTACGTCTATACGCCGCTGGTGCTCGCCGACGACGAAAGCCAAGCGGCGGGAGACACGGTCATCGTCAACAGGGGTTTCGTCCCCTACGACCTGCGCGACGCCGCGCGCCGGCCAGGCTCGCAGCCGGAGGGCGACGTGACGGTAACCGGCCTGGTCCGCGAAAGGCTCGACGGCAAGCCGAGCTTCATCGTGCCGGACAACAAGCCCGAGGAGCGCACCTTCTTCTGGAAGGACTGGTCGACAATGGCCTCGATCTCCGGCCTCGACCCGGCTGAAACGGTGCCGTTCTTCATCGACGCCGAAAAGGGCGGCGATTCGAGCATGCTGCCGGTCGGCGGCGTCACAATCATCGACCTGCCCAACAACCACCTCCAGTACGCCGTCACATGGTACGGGCTTGCCGCCGCGCTCGCGGCCGTGCTGGCGGTGACGCTTTGGCGGGACGAGCGGCACTGACCATCGCCCGCAACGGGTCCCGCCCTTGACAGGGTGGGGGAGGGCACATCATGTCCGCCCCGGAGATGTTTGAAATGACGCAGCCCCCGAACAAGCCGCCCCTGACGATCCGCCTGTGCGAGCCGCGCGGCTTCTGCGCCGGCGTAGACCGCGCGATCCAGATCGTCGTCCTGGCGCTGAAGAAGTACGGCGCGCCGGTCTATGTCCGCCACGAGATCGTACATAACCGCTATGTCGTGGAAGGGCTCCAGACGCTCGGCGCCTTCTTCATCGAGGAACTGTCGGAGATCCCGCCCGAACACCGCGAATGCCCGGTCGTCTTTTCCGCCCATGGCGTGCCGAAATCGGTGCCCGAGGACGCCAGGGCGCGAGAACTCTTCTATCTCGATGCCACATGCCCGCTGGTTTCCAAGGTCCACAAGCAGGCCATGCGGCATCAGCGGCAGGGACGGCACGTCGTACTGGTCGGCCATGCAGGACACCCCGAGGTGATCGGCACGATGGGGCAACTGCCGGATGGCGCCGCCACCCTGATCGAGACCGAGGCGGACGTCGCAGTCTTCGCACCGGAGGACCCCGCGGCGCTCGGCTTCGTGACGCAGACCACGCTTTCGGTCGACGACACGGCGGGCATCCTCAAGGCGCTCCAGGCGCGGTTTCCCGCGATCCAGGCGCCCGCGGCCGAATCGATCTGCTACGCCACCACGAACCGCCAGGACGCGGTGAAGGAAACCGCCGCAGGCGCCGATCTCTTTCTCGTCGTCGGCGCGCCGAACTCGTCGAATTCCCGCCGCCTGGTGGAGGTCGCCGAACGCGCCGGGGCGAAACGCGCGCACCTCGTGCAGCGCGCGGCCGATATTCCCTGGGACGACACGCACGGCATAGCGGTGCTGGGGCTTTCCGCCGGTGCGTCGGCGCCCGAGATTATCGTCAACGAGATCATCGAGGCGTTCCGCGATCGCTTCGACGTCACGGTCGAGCTTGCCGTGACCGCCACCGAGACGGAGGAGTTCCCCGTGATGCGCACCTTGCGCGACGTCGAGCTCACGCGGGCCGACATGGCCTTCGTCAACGGCTGACCACGGAAATGGCCGTCTACACCGACGTCTCGGAAGAAGAGCTCTCGGTATATCTGCGCGATTACGCGCTCGGCGACATGATGTCCTACAAGGGCATCGCCGAAGGCTCCGAAAACTCCAACTACCTCCTGCACACCACCGTCGGCACCTACATCCTCACGCTCTACGAGAAGCGCGTCGACGGAGCCGAACTGCCCTTCTTCCTCGGCCTGATGCAACATCTGGCGCGCAAGGGCATCAACTGCCCCCTGCCGGTCGAGCGCCGCGACGGCGGCCTGATCGGCACGCTCGCCGGCCGTCCGGCCGCGATCATCACATTCCTGGAAGGCGTCTGGATGCGGCGCCCGACCGCCGCGCATTGCCGCGAGGTCGGCAAGGCGCTGGCCGGCATGCACCTTGCCGGCGGCGATTTCGACATGCGGCGTCAGAACCGCCTCTCGGTCGAGGGCTGGAAGCACCTTTGGGAGATGACACGTCCGCGCGCCGACGAATACGAGGCCGGCCTCGCCGCCGAGATCGACGCGGAGTTCGCCGCCTTCGCCGAAGCCTGGCCGGGCGACCTGCCCTCGGGCGTCATCCACGCCGACCTCTTCCCCGACAACGTCTTCTTTCTCGGCGAGCGGCTGTCGGGCCTGATCGACTTCTATTTCGCCTGCAACGACCTCTTCGCCTACGACGTGGCGACCTGCCTCAATGCCTGGTGTTTCGAGAAGGACAATTCCTTCAACCTGACCAAGGGCCGCGCCCTGCTCGCGGGCTACCAGAGCGTCAGGCCGCTGGAACCGGCCGAGCGCGAGGCGCTGCCGCTCTTGGCGCGCGGCTCGGCGCTGCGCTTCATGCTGACGCGGCTCTACGACTGGCTGACCATTCCCGACGGTGCGCTGGTGCAAAAGCGCGACCCGTCGGAATTCATCCGCCGCTTGCGGTTCCACCGCCACATCTCCTCCGCCACGGAATACGGACTGACCTTACCATGAAGACCATCGAGATTTTCACCGACGGCGCCTGCTCGGGCAATCCGGGCCCCGGCGGATGGGGCGCCGTCATGCGCTACAACGGCAAGGTCAAGGAACTCTCGGGCGGCGAGGCCGCCACCACCAACAACCGCATGGAGCTGATGGCCGCTATCTCCTCGTTGAACGCGCTCAAGGAGCCGTGCACGGTGCTCATGCACACCGACAGCAAATACGTGATGGACGGCATCAACGGCTGGATCCACGGCTGGAAGAAGCGCGGCTGGAAGACCGCCGACAACAAGCCGGTGAAGAACGTCGAGCTGTGGCAGGCGCTGGACGAGGCCAACCGCCGTCACAAGGTCACGTGGCACTGGGTACGCGGCCATGCGGGCCATGTGGAGAACGAGCGCGCCGACGAACTGGCGCGCATGGGTATGGCGCCGTTCAAGCGCGGCGGGGCGGAAAAGCCCCGCACGCCTGCCGTAGGCTGATCAGAGTTGTTCGAGGATCTTCGCGGCGCCCGATTCGATGGCCTTGCCCGGCATGTCCTCGATGTTGAGAGCCGCGACCTTGCCGTCCTCAACGATCATCGAGAAGCGCTTGCAGCGCAGGCCGAGCCCGCCGCCGCTCGCATCCATCTCCAGGCCGGTGGCACGCGCAAAGGCGCCGTTGCCGTCGGCCAGGTAAAGCAAGCGTCCCTCGCCGCCAGTAAAGCGAGCCCAGGCGCCCATCACGAAGTGGTCGTTGACCGAAACCACCGCGATCGTATCGACGCCCTTGTTCAGGATGGCGTCGTGGTTTTCCAGGTAGCCCGGCAGGTGGTTGTTGCTGCAGGTCGGGGTGAATGCGCCCGGCACACCGAACAGCACCACCTTCTTGCCGGCGAAGATTTCGTCGACCGTGATGTCCTTGGCGCCGTCCGCCGTCATTGTCTTGAACGTCGCTTCCGGCAGCTTCTCGCCAACTGAAATCATGATCCGCAAATCCCCGAATGAATCCCCCGGAATTCCGGGTCGTTGTCCCTTCATTACCGAGCCGATGGCGTTTGTCCAGTTCCGCAAGGTCAGGGGAGCTGGAATTCGCCGGAAGCTGCTTTGCCGCCCGCAACCAGCGTATAGGCGATGGAGGCAGCGCCATCGCCGTCCTTCGGCTTTGCCATGACCGGAAGTTCAAAGGCGGCCTTTCCCGGCGCCATTTCCGTTCGGTGCGGCAAGCCGAACACGTAGCCGTCGCTGCCCGCCACGAACAGCTGTGCGTCCGCCGCGTTGGCCGGCAGCACCGCCTCGATGGTCACGGCGTCATCCGAGACGTCTGCACCGACGATCCCGAAGTCCTCGCCGGCGGGGGCGGGCAGTCTCGCGAAGGCCGCGTCGACGAACTGCCTGTCCAGAAGATTGTCCGGATCGCTCCCCGGTTCGACCGAAAGCGTCGCATGCACCGGCACGCAGATGTCCTCGCAAATGCCGAGAAACAGGTCCGCCTCGATCAGCGAATAGCGGTCCGGCGCCGGAATGGAAAAGGTCACCGGCAGCGTCACCGAACCGCCATAGCCCGCCCAGGCGCCGTAGCTGTCCTCGTGCCATTCGGGTGCCGGGAAGTGCAACTCCGCGCCAGACACATTCAGACTTTTGGACACGTCGATCTGCGGCGGCACGCCGGAGGAGCCCGGCTCGCGCCAGTAGGTTTTCCATCCCGGTTCGAGGGCGATCTCGATCGCCCCGCGAAGAGTGCCGTCCGGTCCGGCGAGGCCTGTGGTCACCAGGCGCAGCGCCCCACCCTCGGTGCGGTAAACATCGCTGGAGGACGCGCCTGCGGGCGCGGGAAGAAGGACGGCGAGCGCGATGGCGGCCTGGGTGGCGCGAAGCGGAATCATGGCACGAGTTGGTCCAAGATGCCCCCGCTTATCAACCCAATTCCAACCACGCGGGTTCATTTCTGCGTGACGCACTAGTTCTGCGCGGTGGCGGCGGGAGGAATCGCCTTTCAACGCCGGGCAAAAGGCTGTAAATTTCGCGCATGGACATGCTGCGCCAGAAGAAGGGTCCCGCTGCGAGCGGCTTCCTGGACGACCAGTTCCTGATTGCCATGCCGGGCATGCAGGACGATCGCTTCGCGCGTTCCGTAGTTTATATGTGCGCCCACAGCGAGGAGGGCGCCATGGGCATCATCATCAATCAGGCCCAGCCGATGCGCTTTCCCGACCTGCTGGTGCAACTCGGCGTCGTCGACGAGAAGCAGGCGATCCGACTTCCGCCCGGCGCGCGCGATCTTCCGGTCCGCAACGGCGGCCCCGTCGATCGCAGCCGCGGTTTCGTGCTCCATTCCGATGATTACGTGGTGGAATCTTCGCTGCCGGTCTCGGAGGACGTCTGCCTCACGGCTACTATCGACATCCTGCGCGCCATCTCGGCCGGCAAGGGGCCCCGCCATGCCCTGATGGCGCTCGGCTATTCCTGCTGGGGCGCGGGCCAGCTCGAGCGAGAGATCGCCGACAATGGCTGGCTGACCTGCCCGGCTTCGGCCGATTTCCTCTTCGACGGCGACATGGACCGCAAGTACGACCGCCTGCTCGCCTCGCTCGGCATCGACGTGACGCATCTCAGCCCGGTGGCCGGTCACGCCTGAGTGAGCGGGAACTGCTCCTTGAGCATCCGCGTGACCGCGTCGGCGGTCATCGGCGATCCGAACATGAAGCTCTGTACGTATTCGCAGCCCATCTGCCTGAGCTGAAGCGCGTCGGCCTCCGTCGACACGCCTTCCGCCACGACCGAGAGCCCGAGGTCGTGCGCCATGCTCACCATCGACTTCAACAGCACCGGCTTCTTGGCGCTCTGGTCGTCGATGAAGCTCTTGTCGATCTTTATCGTGTCGAACGGAAAGCGCGTCAGGTAGGAAAGCGACGAATAGCCCGTTCCGAAATCGTCGAGCGAGAGGCCGATCCCAAGCTGGCGCAGCTTGTCGAGGATGTGCGTGGAGCGCTCCGGATTGTCCATCACCAGCGATTCGGTGAGTTCGAGCCGGAAGTAGATCGGCTTCAGGTTGGCGCGCGCCAGCACGGAGCGGACGTCCGACACGAGATCTTGGCGCATCAGCTGCCGGCTGGACAGGTTGACCGAAACCGAAAGCGGTGTCTCGCCCGTCTGCTTCTGCCAAGAGGCCAGGTCCTCGGCGGCCTTCTGCATGGCGAAGAAGCCGAGCTGGACGATGAGTTCGCAGCTCTCGGCGATCGGGATGAAGTCCGAAGGCGGGATCATGCCGCGGCGCGGATGTTCCCATCTCAGCAGTGCCTCGAACCCGGCCACCGACGTGTCCTCGAGACGGATGATCGGCTGGTAGGCGAGGCGGAACTCGCCGCGTTCCAGCGCCCGCCTCAGATCGGATTCGAGCTGCAGCCGATCGGTGCCGTATGCGCGGAACGCCGGACGGAAGGGCTCGATGCGGTCGCCGCCGAAGCGCTTGGCCTGGTGCATGGCGAGCTCCGCGTCCTTCATCATGTCCTCGGCCGTCGTCTGCGGCGAGGTCCACGAGATGAGGCCGAGCGAGGCGGTGAGCACGATGTCGCGCTTGGCGAAGTTGATCGGCGCGCGGATCGCCTGCTTCACTGCATCGGCGAAGGCCGCGACGCGGGCGGGATTGTGTTCCGAAAGCAGGATCAGCCCGAACTGGTCGCCCGAAAGCCGCGACAGCGAATCGTTCGGCTTTAACAGCCTGTGCAGGCGGCGCGCGATCGTCAGGAGCATGGTGTCGCCCGCCGACATGCCGAGCCCTTCGTTGACCTGCTTGAAGCGGTCGATGTCGATGATGAAGACTGTCGGCCTGACCGTTTCCTCGGTGCCGGCAATGGAAATGACGGTCTCCAGCCGGTTCATGAAGAGTTCGCGATTCGGCAGCCCGGTCAGGTTGTCGTGGACGGCGTCGTGGAGAAGCCGCTCCTCCGCCTTCTTCTGCTCCGTCACGTCGAACAGCGTACCCACGCAGCGGATGATCTCGCCGTCCGAGCCGATCACGGGGCGGGCGCGCAAATTGTACCAGTGATAGTAGCCGTCGGCGCCCCGGAGGCGAAAGCTCAGCGAGACGCGGCCGCGCCGGTGCTCCAGCACCATGTCGAGCGTGGTGCGGAACGTGTCGCGGTCGTCCGTGTGAAGCGCCGGCAGCCAGTTGCGTGCCGGGCCGTGCAGGCTGTTGAGCGGAAGGCCGAGCGGCTCGCCGATATCCGGCCGCGTGACGACGCGGTCCCGAAGCACGTCCCAGTCGAACACGATGTCGCCGGACCCGGTGATGGCCAGCGCCTGACGTTCCATGTCGCTGAACAAGCCCTGGTGCAGCGCTCCGCCCGAGAAGGCATGCTGCATGACGGTGAAGCCGATCAGGAGGATGATGAGGATCAACCCGCCGCCCAGTGCCGGCTGCACGATGTCGTTGTCGAGCACGCCGGTGATGGCCATCCACGCCCCGGCGAGCCAGACCAGCACCATCAGCCAACTCGGCACCAGCATGATGGCGCGGTCGTAGCCGCGGAAGCCGAGGAGCACGATCAGGAAGATGCCGACCACGGCGGTGGTGGCGAAGGAGATGCGCGCGATGCCCGCCGCGATAGAAGGCTCGATGACGGCGACGCCCGCGATCATCATCAGGCCGAGGATCCAGGCCACCGCGCCGTAGCTGAAATGGCCGTGCCAGCGGTTGAGGTTGAGGTAGGCGAACAGGAACACCACGAAAGTGCCGGCGAGCGCCACTTCGGTACCGGCCCGCCAGATCTGTTCGTTGCCGGGCGCGATCTCGATCACCTTGGTCAGGAACCCGAAATCGACGCACACATACGCGAGCACCGCCCAGGCAAGCGCCGCCGTGGCAGGGAACATCGAGGTGCCCTTGACCACGAACAGGATGGTCAGAAACAGCGCCAGCAGGCCGGCGATTCCGATGACGATGCCGCGGTAGAGCGTGTAGGAATTGACTGTGTCCTTGTAGGCCTCCGGCTCCCAGAGATAAACCTGCGGGACTTCGGGCGTGCTCAGATCGGCGATGAAGGTCACCACCGCGCCCGGATTGAGCGTGAGCAGAAAGACGTCGGCGTCGGCGCTCGGCTGGCGGTCGAGCCTGAAGCCCTCGCTCGGAGTGATCGCGGCGATGCGGCTTGAGCCAAGGTCGGGCGACAGGATCCCGGAATTGACCAGCCGGTAGTGCGGAGCGACGATCAGCCTGTCGATCTGCTGTTCGGTGGTGTTGGCAAGGGCGAAGACCGCCCAGTCGCCGCTCGATTCCTGGTCCTTCGCCTCCACCTCGATGCGGCGCACGATGCCGTCGCTGCCCGGAGCGGTCGAGACCTGGAAATTGGCGCCCTGGTTGGGATGAAAGTCCAGCGCACCCGACAGGTCGAGCGCGACGTCATCCCGCGATATCTTGATGGGCTCGATCGCCATAGCAGGAGCGATGAAGGCGACGACGGCCACGAGGAGAGCGGCAAGCGCCGTCAGGAAGGCCTTTGGCGGTCGACGATATCTCGTTTCAGCTTCCAACCGCCTGATCCCGATATTCCTGCACGTGATACTCTCCGGCTATGAGCGAGTAAAGGTAATGGTCCTGCCACAGGCCGTTGATCTTGAGGTAGGACCGCAACAGGCCTTCGCGGGTAAATCCGGCTTTTTCAAGCACGCGAACCGAGCGCTCGTTGCCGGGGATGCAGGCCGCCTCGATCCTGTGCAGCCGCAGCGGCCCGAAGCAGTGGCCGACCACCAGCCGCACCGCCTCCGCCATCAGCCCGCGCCCCGCGAACGGCTCGCCCATCCAGTAGCCGATCTGGCCGCTCTGGGCGACACCGCGCCGGATGTTGCCCACCGAAATGCCACCGACGATCTCGCCCGTCTGCTTCAGCACGATCAGGAACGGCACGCCGTTGCCGCGGGAAAACTCTTCGCGATAGCGCCGCACCCGCATGCGCCAGGCCGATCGCTCCAGCTCGTCGCTCCCCCATTTCGGCTCCCATCGTTCCAGGAAGCCGCGGCTGCGCCGCCGCAGTTCGGCCCATTCCGCGAAGTCGGAATTCTGTGGAAAGCGCAGCACGACCCGCTCGCCCGTCACCCGGGGAAGTTCCCGTCCGAAGTGGGGCAGGCTCAGCATGGACTGCCGGCAGGCCGGAACGGCGGCTCAGACGGCGAGCTTGCGCATGGTGAACGGCGGCGCGGTCAGCATGCCCGCGACATCCTCGAAGGCCGCCAGTGTTCCCACCGGTCCCACCGCCGCCACGGTCGGCTTGGTCGTGAAGAGCCGCGACGACAGGTCGGTCAGCCGCTCGATGGTGATGCCCGCCAGCCGCTCCATCAGCTCTTCCTTCGCCACCGGGCGCCCGAACAGCATGATCTGCCGCGCGATCTGCGAGGCCCGGCTCGCTGCACTCTCGCTCGACATCATCAGGCCCGCCCGGTACTGCGCGCGCGCACGGTTGAGCTCGTCCAGGTGGATGAAGTCGCCGGTCTTCTGCAGTTCGCCGAGCAGCACCGGGACCAGTTCCTCGATGTCCTCCTTGCCGGTTGCGGCATGGATGCCGAACACGCCGGTGTCCGAAAAGCCCCAATGGAAGGCATAGACGGAATAGCACAACCCGCGCTTTTCCCGCACCTCCTGGAAGAGCCGCGACGACATTCCGCCGCCGAGGATCATGGACAGGAGCTGCGAGGCGTAGAAGTCGCGCACGTGGTAGGCGCGTCCCTCGAAGCCGAGCACGATCTGCGCGTCCATCAGGTCGCGGTCTTCCCGGTAGTCGCCGCCGACGTAGTTTGCGCTGGAGGGCGCCTCGCCCGGCGCCTTCTCGCGGAATGAGCCGAGGCGCTTTTCCACTTCGCGCACGAACTCGTCGTGCTTCACCGCGCCGGCCGCCACCACCACCATCCGGTCGGCGCCGTACTGCCGCGCCATGAAGTCGTGGATCTGTTTCGGCGTAAACGACTTGACCGTTTCGGGCGTGCCGAGGATCGAGCGGCCGAGCGTCTGGTGCCGGAAGGCCGTCTCGGTGAAGCGGTCGAACACGATGTCGTCGGGCGTGTCGTGCGCGGCGCCGATCTCCTGCAGGATCACGTGCTGCTCGCGCGCCAGTTCGTCGGCGTCGAAGCGCGAGTCCATCAGGATGTCGGCCAGGAGGTCGATCGCCAGTGGAATGTCGTCGCGCAGCACCCGGGCGTAAAACGACGTCGTCTCGACGCTCGTCGCCGCGTTGATTTCCCCGCCCACGTCCTCGATCTGCGACGCGATGTCCCAGGCGGAACGGCTGCCCGTTCCCTTGAACGCCATATGCTCGAGCAGATGGGCGATCCCGTGTTCGTCGTCGCGTTCGTTACGAGAGCCGGATTTCACCCAGACTCCGAGGGCGACGGTCTCGATGTGGGGAAGGTTTTCGGTTGCAACCGTCAGGCCGTTCGACAGACGGCTTACCTCAACTCCCATATAAGGCGAACTCCTCGTACTCCCTAAGCCGCCGTACGTGCACGGCTGCTTATGTGATCTTCCACCATTTTCACGTCGGATGGAAGGACCGTGTACTTTTCCTCCCGTTCCATAAGCCCGGCCAGCCATGATGGCAAGTTCGGGCGGATTCCCGCGGCCGCTTCCACCGCGTCCGGAAACTTAGCCGGATGCGCCGTCGACAAGACGATCATCGGCGCAGAACCCGCCGCTTCCCGCCGTGCGACCGCGAGTGCGGTGGCCGTATGGGGGTCGGTGAGATAGCCGCAGTCGGCGAGCGTATCGGCGATCGTCGCGGCGGTCTCGTCCATCGACGAGCGCCCGGCGGAGAACTCCGCACGGATCGCGGCGAGCGTGGCTTCCGGCACCGTGAAGGCGCCGGACTGCTTCAGTCCCTCCATCGCCGAGACCGTTGCCTCGGCCGAGCGGCCCGCCGCCTCGAAAAGCAGGCGCTCGAAGTTCGACGAGATCTGGATGTCCATCGACGGCGAGGTGGTGGCGATCACCGAGCGCGTCTCGTAGCGCCCCGTCTCCAGCGTGCGGGCCAGAATGTCGTTGTCGTTGGTGGCGATGACCAGCCGCTCGATCGGCAGGCCCATGCGCTTGGCGGCATATCCGGCGAAGATGTCGCCGAAATTGCCCGTCGGCACGGTGAAGGAGACCGGACGATCGGGCGCGCCGAGGCTGATCGCGGAAGAGAAGTAGTAGACAATCTGCGCCATAATGCGCGCCCAGTTGATCGAGTTCACGCCCGACAGGCCCATGCGATCGCGAAAGCCGTGGTCGTTGAACATCGCCTTCACGATGCTCTGGCAGTCGTCGAAATTGCCCTCGATCGCCAGGGCGTGCACGTTGGGCGCGGCCGAGGACGTCATCTGGAACTGCTGCACCGGCGACACCTTGCCGTGCGGGAAGAGCACGAAGAGATCGGCCCGGTCGCGTCCCGCGAAGGCCTCGATCGCGGCGCCGCCGGTGTCGCCCGAGGTGGCGCCGACGATGGTTGCGCGCTCGCCGCGCTCGGCCAGCACGTGGTCCATCAGCCGCGCGAGCAGCTGCATGGCGACGTCCTTGAAGGCCAGCGTCGGACCATGGAAGAGTTCCAGCACGAACTCGTCCGCCCCCGTCTGCACGATCGGGCAGGTGGCGGGATGGCGGAACGTCGCGTAGCTCTCGTTGACGATGCGCGAGAACGTCGCCGCGTCGATCTCCCCACCCAGGAACGGCGTCAGGATGCGGATGGCGATCTCTGGATATGACAACCCGCGCAGCGCCCGGATATCCGCCGGCGACAACTGCGGCCACGTCTGCGGCAGATAGAGCCCGCCGTCGCGCGCGAGGCCGGCGAGCAGCACGTCGCCGAATCCGAGAACGGGCGCAGTGCCCCTGGTGCTGATGTAGCGCATGATTTCCTTGCCGATGCTGGACGCGGCCGCGTCGTCGAAAAACCTTATTCGTTCGGTCGCATTTGTCGCGCGGCGTTGATATAGAACGTCCGCTTTGCCAAGGGGAAGTGCGGTAGATGGCCTTTGTTTCAAGGATTGCACGTTCCGGTGCCGGAATCACCGGCCTGGTGTTGACGATGGCGCTGGCGGGCTGCCAGTCGGGTGCCGGCGGCCTGGGCCTCGGGCTCGGCGGCGGCACGAAGACGCAGGACGTAACCCAGCAGGAAAAATACAACGCCGACGAACTGCGCGCCTATTGCCCGCGCGTGACGCTGCAATCTGGAACCGCCTTCTACAACTCCTTCGAAAAGGGCGCAGAGGGCGACCGCGACAGGATCGTCTACCAGGCCTCGATAACGGACGTGACCAGAAGCTGCGCCTACGGCGCCGGCACCATGACGATCACGGTGGCCGCCGCCGGAAAGGTCGTGCCCGGCCCTGTCGCCCGCGACGGCACCATCACCATGCCGATCCGCGTCGCGGTGGTACGCGGCGAGGAAGTCCTCTATTCCAAGCTCCATCAGTATCAGACCGCCATCGTCGCCGCGTCCCCCGCCACCCAATTCGTCTTCTCCGATCCCAACGCGACGATCCCGACGCCGGACGGCCACGGGATACGAGTGCTGATAGGGTTCGACGAAGGTCCGGCGCGGTAGGGTGAAGCTGGCGGTCTGGGGCTGCTGGGGAATGGGGAAATCGACCCATTGCCACGATAGCCCGAAAGCTGCCGTTGCTAGCCAATCCACCTCTCGGCAGCTACGAGGCCGAGAACGGAATGTCGGCAGCTGAGGAAAAATGACTTCCGCAGCGGACATTCCAGTCCGCCCGTTTGCGTTGTTTCTCGCCGTGCGCGCCTTCCCCGATAGGTATTGAGGCCGGAGAGTTCCTTGGAAGATTCTCCAGGATCTGTACGATGGACCTGAAACTTTCGCGATGGCGTGCGGCAAGGTAGACAGCCACCATCGAAGGACCCGAGGGCGAAGTGGGCTTTCTGCACCGGTCGACCGGCACGGGACATGTGCTGCGGAACCGTTCGGCGAACTGGGGCCGTGTGATTCGGCATCTGCCTGGCGTGTTGATAGTTCTGTTTTCGGCGGTGCTGTACCAGCCATCCCAGGGCAATGGTGCTCCGGGAGAGCGACCGCTACGGTTGGGCCACGGCGTCACGACCGATCGGATTGGCGACCACGCAGCATACTTGGAAGTGCGCCGGGCTTCCGTCGACCTGCGGACCGCACGGGACATGTTCACCCGCGGTCTCTTCATGGCCGTCCCCGATCCGGACTTCTCGTTCGGACTTACGCACAGTGGATTCTGGCTGACGTCACTGCTACGCAATGAAGGCTCGGTTGCAGAAGAGTGGGTTCTCGATGCCGGACGACCTTACTTGCGCAAGCTGGAGGTCTGGCTTGAGGTCATCGGGCAGACCCGCAAGATTCTCGATGAGGATGATGAAACACCGTTCTACGATCGGGCTGTGCTCTCTCGGCATCTCGTAAGCGAGGCCTTCTCGCTCGGTCCGGGAGAGGCGATCCGTCTCTGGCTCTATGCCGAGTTCGATGGTCCCGCGACGCTGCCCCTGTCGATTTACCCCTCCTCCCGCGCGGCGGAGGTCAATCTCGCCCGGGAGATCCCGCTCGCCATCTTTTATGCCGCCGCACTGGTTCTGCTCGTTTTCATCCTCACCTTCGCCGTTGCGCTTCGCTCAAAGGTTGCTGCGCTCTACGCGGGGGTTTTCTTGTCGGTCATGGCTTACAATGCCCAGCTCGACGGCACACTGTTCGCTCATGTCTGGCCGGCTCTGCCTGAATGGAACGCGGTTGCATCGCATGTGATCGGACTCGTCGCCGTCTGCTTCGCGCTGCTCATGGCGCGCGAATTCATTAAGACGGGGAAGCGGCACGCCATCCTCAATGGATCGATCATGGTGCTGCTCGCCGTGGCGATCTGCTACATGCCGGCGCCGATCTTCCTGCCACTCGTTACGGTAAAATCGTACGCCGGTCTCATCGTGCTCGGTTTCCTGGTACTCCAGATGGCAGCGTCACTCGCGGCCGTGCGCGACAGAATTCCGGGCGGCGCTTTCTATCTCCTCGGGTCGCTCGTTCTTTTTGGCTATGTCGGGGCATTCACTGTTCTCTCGCAGATGGAATCGTTGTTACCGCCAGGACAGAAGGAGGCGGTGCTGCGATACGGGCAGCTGCTGGACGGCTTCGTCTTTTCCCTGGCGGTTGCGCGCCAGACCTGGGTGCTGCGTCGAAGGGAGAGACAGTCCCGCGATCTTGCAGTCCAACGCTCGCTTGAACTCGATACCACCCGCCACGACATCCGGCAGCCGCTCCTCTCCCTGCAGATTGCCGTCGAGCGAATGTCAGACGATCCCGGCATGGGTGGAGCGGAGACACGCGTGCAATTGTCCGAAACCCTCGCCTACCTTCAGCAACTGGTCGATGTCCGGCGACCGGCGCTCGACGAACCCGCTGCGGAGAAACGCGGGTCGCCCGATGATGCCATCAGCAATGAAGAGTTTCCTCTTTCTGCGCCCATTGAGAACGCGGTCTTCATGTTCACCGACGAAGCGACATCGCATGGAATAGACCTGAGGGCTGTGAAGACCTCCCTACGTGTTCACGCCGACCCCGTAGACCTTCTGCGGGTCCTCACAAACCTCGTCTCGAACGCGATCATGCACAGCGGATCGGACCGGATACTGATCGGCGTACGCAGGAGGCTCGATGGCGTGGCGATCGATGTCGTCGATCGCGGCAAGGGAATTCTCGACCAGGGAGAGGCAGACCCTGACGCTGCGGTGCAGCGCCGCCGCGGAGAAGGGCTGGGGCTCGAGGCAGTGAGCAGGATATGCGCGAAGAACGGCTGGGCCTTCTCGCAGATCGCGACGAACCGGCGTGGATCGCATTTCCGGATTTCGGGCCTGAAGCCCTCGATCCTTGGTCAGCCGGTCGAATGACACGCCATTCAGTACTTGAAGCCGGGCGGGTTGCCGCCGCCCGGTCTGAGATCGGACATGACGATTGCGTTCGCTACTTCAGCACCCAGCAATTCTTGCGCTTCCCCATCACCGGGTCGCCGAAATTGTGGTTGTCGCACCAGATGCCGCCGTTTCCGGCCTTCTTTTGGTAGTATCGCCCGGACTTGTGCGGGCTGGTGCCGTAGCGGACGGACGTGCCGGCACCGACCTTGCAAAAGCCACCCTCGTGTGTGCACGTTTCCCAGTTCGGGTAGTAGGCATCACAGTTCTTGCGCCTTCCCGGGGCAGGATCTCCGAAGGTCTGATTGGTGCACCAGGCACCGCCGGTGGTGTTCTTCACTTTCCACCTGCCATTGACGCCATAGCGGATCTTCGTCGTGTAACCGGACGGGTTGCAGAACCCGCCTTCATGGTTGCAGTTCTTCCACTGGCCCGCGATGGCGGTCGTGGTCGTCGTTGCAAGGCCGGCGAAAGCGGCGCTCGAGGCGATCAATGCGGCGCAAAGTATGTTCATCTTCATGTCGTTCCTCCTTCCAGGGTTGCCCTTCGGGAACGTACCTATCTGCTCCACTGGATACCCTGCATGAGGTCCACACCCTATTCGAGGGGGGGCGAACCCGACTTTTTCGGAGGTAGCGCCACAGCCGGATTGGAGCTCGCTGCCGGCTAAGCCTGGCGCGCCGGCTCCAGCAGTCCTTCCTTCAGGGCGTAGGCAACCAGTTGCGCTACGGAATGGACGCCAAGCTTGGCCATGAGGCTGGAGCGATGATTGTCCACGGTCTTCGGACTGATCGAGAGCTTATCGGCGATTTCGGCATTGGAAAGTCCGAGAGTGACCTGATGGAGGATCTGCCGTTCCCGCAGGGTGAGCTCGACAACCTGCTGTCGATCATCGAGGAGGCAACGGATGTCGCGCTGGAGATAGGTGCTCCCGGCAAGTATCCGGCTAAATCCTTCCCGCAGTTCCGTCGGTTCAGAACTCTTGAGAAAAAGTCCGTCCACACCAGCCGATCGCCAGTCGGAGAGACTGCCCACTGACGTGAATCCCGTCACCACGCAGACCCGGGTCTGGGGCGACCAGCGTCGCAATTCGCCCAGGACCTCCATGCCGTTGCACATCGGCATCCCGGCATCGAGTGTCATCATCGAAGGCTGATACCTCTTGCCATATGCGATGGCTTCGAGGCCGTTCTGGGCTTCTCCGACGATCCTGACGCAGGGGAGGGAGGACAGGATTTCGCGCAAGCCGGTGCGAACGACCGAATGATCGTCGGCAATGACGACGGTCCACTCTGTTTCAGAACCGGGCATTGGAGCGCTGTCCGATGTTCCCATACCGCGACGTTGCGAAGAACGCTTCGTCAAGTCAACCCACGGGAAAAGCGCGAGACTTCGTCGCCGACTCCGCCGCCCCGCTTAAACCGCCTCCGACCACTCCGACAGCGCGGCCACCGTCGCGGTAAAATCGACCCACCGGTTGATGACCGTCTCAGCCCCGGCTTCCGTCAGCCGGTCCGCGTGGCCGGGATAGGAGTGGCTGGCGCCGGTGAAGCCGATGACGCGCATGCCGGCGGCCTTGGCGCCCATGACGCCGTGGACGGAATCCTCGATGACGAAGGTCGCGGCTGGGTCTTTCGACATCGCCTGGGCGGCATGCAGGAAGACGTCGGGCGCCGGTTTGGTGCGCTGCGAGGGGGTGTCGCGCGCCGAAAAGATGCGGCCTTCGAACAGCGGCAGCATGCGCGTGCGCGTCAGCATGGCCTCGATGCGCGAAAGCGCGGAGTTCGAGCAGATGCAGTAGGGACCTTGCACTGCCGCCACGGCCGCCGCGGCGCCATCGATAGCGCGCACGTCGCTCGCGAGCTTTCGGTCCAGCGTCTCCTTCATGCGGTCGAGCAGGCTCGCCTGGAACGGCACCTGCGATTCGGCCTCGATGCGAAACAGGATGTCCTTCGTGGTCAAGCCGGAATAGCGCTCCATCATCTCCTCGGGCGTGATCGCGAAGCCGGCCTCCGAGATCATGGCGGCCTCGACGCGCGCGGCGATGATCTCGGAATCCACGAGGACGCCGTCGCAGTCGAAGATGATGAGTTGTGGCTGCATTTCAGGCTCTAGGTTCGAAAGGGGAGGGGCGCGGCCGGCGCGCGTCGGCTGCATCCGAGATAGTGCCGCAAGCCCCGCGACGCAACGATGCGCGGCATTTCACCGAATGTTTACGCTAAACGGTAACCATGTCGGCCAGTAGAAGCGTTTCCAGCGTTCCAGGTGTGTCCATGTCTGCCATTCGCCTCGTCGACGATCTCGCGCCGTCCTCCGCAAGCGCCGAATGGATCGACAGCATCCTGAAAGGCGACTGCGTGGCGGCGATGGAGCGGCTGCCGGAAAAGTCGGTCGACGTTATCTTCGCCGACCCGCCCTACAACCTTCAACTCGAGGGTGACCTGCACCGCCCCGACCAGTCGAAGGTCGACGCGGTCGACGACGCCTGGGACCGGTTCGAGAGTTTTGCCGCCTACGACGCCTTTACCCGCGCCTGGCTGCTCGCCGCGCGCCGCGTGCTGAAGCCCAGCGGCACGATCTGGGTGATCGGCTCCTACCACAACATCTTCCGCGTCGGCGCGTCCTTGCAGGACCTCGGCTACTGGATCCTGAACGACGTCGTCTGGCGCAAGACCAACCCGATGCCGAATTTCCGCGGCCGCCGCTTCCAGAATGCGCACGAGACCATGATCTGGGCGACCCGCGACCAGAACGCCAAGGGCTACACCTTCAACTACGACGCCCTGAAAGCGGCCAACGACGACCTGCAGATGCGCACGGACTGGCTCTTTCCCATCTGCACCGGCGGCGAGCGGCTGAAGGACGAAGCCGGCGCCAAGGTGCACCCCACGCAAAAGCCCGAGGCCCTTCTCGCCCGCGTGCTGATGGCGTCGAGCCGGCCGGGCGACGTGGTGCTCGACCCCTTCTTCGGCTCGGGAACCACGGGCGCGGTCGCTAAGCGTCTCGGCCGCCACTTCGTCGGCATAGAGCGCGAGCAGGCCTACATCGACGCCGCAACGGCGCGCATCGCCGCCGTCGAACCGCTGGAGGCACCCGAACTCGCCTCGATGACGGGAAAGCGCGCCGAGCCGCGCGTCGCCTTCGTCAGCCTCATCGAAAGCGGGATGATTGCGCCGGGGACCCTCCTGTCGGACGCCCGCCGCCGCTGGACAGCCAGCGTGCGTGCCGACGGCACGCTGGCGATCGGCTCCGAGGCCGGCTCAATCCACCGCATGGGCGCCCGCGTCCAGGGCCTCGACGCCTGCAACGGCTGGACCTTCTGGCACTACGAGGCAGGCGGCAAGATGCAGCCGATCGACGACCTGCGCCGGCAGGTCCGGGACGGGATGGTCGCAGCTGGGGCTTGAGACTCAGGCTTTGTAGTGGAAGCGGCAACTGACGATCGCGATCGCCTCGTGGTCGCCGGCTCCGGTGATGCGATAAACGAGACGATACGCGATCCGAGCGAAATCAATTTCGCGCGGCGACCGGCCATACGCCGGCCCGCCCGAGATCGCGCCTCAGCGTGTCGGGATCGGTGAACAGCACCGCCTGCCAGCCGGCCGCCTTGGCGCCCTCGACGTTCTTCGGGCTGTCGTCGATGAACAGCGACCCCGCCGGGTCGAGCCCGAAACTCTCGGCGTGAAGGTCGTAGATCGCCCGGTCAGGCTTGATCAGCTTCACCTCGCCCGAGACCGTCACGCCGCGCGGCCGCGTCAGGAAGGGAAACCGCGCCTGCGCCTCCGCAAAGGTGTCGGTGGCGAAGTTGGTCAGCATGGTCACGTCGCGGCCGGCCTCGATCAGGCCCAGCATGATCTCCACCGACCCGTCATAGGCGTGCGGCACCATCTCGTGCCAGAAGCGCCGGAAGGCACGGATGTTCTCCTCTTCGTCCGGATGCTGCGCGATCAACAGCGCCTCGGCCTCCTCCCAACTGCGGCCGCGGTCCTGCTCAAGGTTCCAGTCCGACGTGCAGACGTTGGCGAAGAACCACTCCCTCTTCGCCTCGTCGGGGATAACGCGGCTGAACGGCAGGTTCGGATCGTAGTGGATCAGCACCCGGCCGATGTCGAACACGATATGGCGGATCTCCGGCATCAGTTTCTCCGTTGCTGGCGGTTCTGGACCGGCTTCAGCGTCGCGCCCGGTATCGCAGCTTCGATCGCCTTTTTCATGACGGTTGGCAGGGCCTCGCTGTGGATATCGGCGGCGGCCGACCACCAGCAGCCGTCCGGCGCAGCGCGGTCGATGTTCGCCCGGTAGACCGAAAGACGAAGCTCGAAATGCGTGAAAACGTGGCCGACCATTCCCGCCGGCTCCCATTCGGCCTCGAACGGCGCGGCCTCCAGCCCCGGCTCCCCGTCCTGCCGCGAGGTCCAGCCCGAAGTCGGCGGCTCGCTCATGCCGCCTAGCAGGCCGGTCTCGGGCCGCTTGCGCAGGAGGATCGCGCCGTCGTTTCGCTGCGCGACGAAGGCGGCGCCGAGCCGCTTGGGCTTCTCCGCCTTCGGCGCCTTCACCGGAAAGCGCTCCGGCTCGTCCCCGAGAAAGGCGAGGCAGTCCCCATTCACCGGACACAACGCGCAGGCCGGTCGCCTGGGCGTGCAGATCGTGGCGCCGAGATCCATCGTCGCCTGCGCGAAATCGCCGGGGCGTGCGGCCGGCAGGATGGACTGCACGAAGGCGCGGATCTGCGGCTTGGCCGCCGGAAGCGGTGTGGCGATCGAGCGCAACCGCGTCGCGACCCGCTCGACATTGCCGTCGACCACCGCGACCGGACGATCGAAGGCGATCGCGGCAATCGCCGCCGCGGTGTAGTCGCCGATGCCGGGCAGCGATTTCAAAAGGTCGAGATCCGCCGGAAATTCTCCGCCGAACCGCTCCACCACCGCCTCGGCGCATTTCTTGAGGTTCCGTGCCCGCGAGTAGTAGCCGAGCCCGGCCCATACCTTCATGATGTCGTCGCCGGGCGCGCCGGCCAGCGCCCGCACGCTCGGCCAGCGGCTGGTGAAGGTCTCGAAATAGGGCTTCACCGCCTGCACGGTCGTCTGCTGGAGCATGATTTCGGACAGCCAGACGCGGTAGGGGTCGGGCCGCTCGCCTGCGGCGATGCGGGCCGGCGGCAGGCGCCAGGGCAGGCTGCGGTGGTGCCGGTCGTACCAGGCAAGCAACTGCGCCCCGGTGGCGCGCGCATCGGCGGATGCACCCTTTGGATTTAACTTCGCCATAGACATGCGGTAGGGTCGCGCTCCAGCGGCATCAGGATCGGTCGCGGCATAGCAGACCCGCCGCCGGTCAGGAACAGCATCATGGCGGCCAGACCCCGCAGCAACCAGCCCGTGCCCGTCAGCGATCTGGCGAGCGACATCATCGACCCGGTCCTGCGCAAGCGCGCCGGCGTCTCGATCGGCCTCGTCCAGTCCTGGGACGAAATAGCCGGGGCGAAGCTCGCGCGGTCGAGCCGACCGGAAAAGATCGTATGGCCGCGGCGGCTGCACGAGGAAGACCCTTTCGAACCGGCCACGCTGGTCATCGCCTGCGAGGGCGCGGCGGCCCTGCATCTCCAGCACGAGACCGGCGAGATCATCGGCCGCGTCAACGCCTTTCTCGGCTTCGCGGCGATCGGACGTATCAAAATCGTGCAGAAGCCGGTGCTCGCCCATCGCGGGCCCGAGCCCGCAAAGTTGCGCGAACTCGACCGAGAGGAGGCATCGCGGCTTGCGCGATCCGTCGGCGGCATCGAGGACGAAAGCCTGCGCGCATCGCTGGAGCGGCTTGGGCGTTCGGTGCTCGGCTCCCGCAAGTAAACTCCGAGATTCCGGATCGCCGGGGGCGTCATAGCGCCATCGTGAAGCCCGGCACGCGGATTCGTGCTGGGAACCGGCGCCCGCTTGCCTTAAATACCGCCCAACTATGGCTTATTGAATGCAAGAAGCCGCACAATCGCAACAATGGTCGGGTGATTCGCAAATGGTACGTTCGATTTCGCGTCGTCAGGTGGTCGGTGCGCTGGCAATGTTCTCGGCTCTTCCGCTGATCGCTTCGTGCAGCGATTCGGTGGGTGAAGCGCAGGCGCAGTCGCCCACCGGAACTGCTCCCAAACCGGCCGGCACCGTCGACATGTCGGATCTGATGAAGCCCGGCGCGCTGCCCGACAAGGTGATGGGCCAGCAAGACGCGCCGGTCACCATCGTCGAATACGCATCGATGACTTGCCCGCATTGCGCCCATTTCCACGAGGCGACGCTTCCGGCGCTGAAGGAGAAGTACATCGACACTGGCAAGGTGAAGCTGATCCTGCGCGAATTTCCCTTCGACCCGCGCGCCGAGGCAGGCTTCATGCTGGCGCGCTGCGCCGACGACAAGTATTTCCCGATGGTCGACGTGCTGTTCGCCCAGCAGGATGCGTGGGCGCCGGTCAAGGATGCTCGCACCGCGCTCCTGCAGATCTCGCGCCTGGCCGGTTTTTCACAGGAGTCCTTCGAGGCTTGCTTGACGAACCAGCAGCTTCTGGAGGATGTCAGGTCGGTGAAGGACCATGGCGTGGAACTGGGCGTGGATTCGACACCGACATTCTTCATCGACGGCAAGCGGTATCCGGGGGCGCTCACGATTGACCAGATGTCGGCGATCATCGATCCGCTGCTCTGACGTCGCCCTGACGGGCGGGCGGGGCAAGACCGCGCCCGCATTGCGCGGCGGGCCGGCCTGATGCACTTTTCCCGCCTCCGTCTCCTCGGTTTCAAATCCTTCGTCGAGCCCGCCGACTTCATGATTGAAGGCGGGCTGACCGGCGTGGTCGGCCCCAATGGCTGCGGCAAGTCCAATCTTGTCGAGGCCCTGCGCTGGGTCATGGGCGAGAATTCTTACAAGAACATGCGCGCGTCCGGCATGGACGACGTCATTTTCTCCGGCTCGGGCACACGGCCGGCACGCAACACGGCCGAGGTCACGCTCTTTCTCGACAATGCCGAGCGCAAGGCGCCACCCGCCTGGAACGACGCCGACGAGTTGCAGGTTTCGCGCCGCATCGAGCGCGAGGCTGGCTCCGTGTACCGCATCAACGGCAAGGAAGCACGTGCCAAGGACGTACAGTTGCTCTTCGCCGACCAGTCGACCGGCGCGCGTTCGCCTTCGATGGTCGGGCAGGGCCGCATTGGCGAACTGATCCAGGCCAAGCCCCAGGCGCGCCGGGCGCTGCTCGAAGAGGCGGCCGGTATCTCCGGTCTCCACTCGCGCCGGCACGAGGCGGAGCTTCGCCTGCGAGCAGCGGAGCAAAACCTCGAACGGCTCGATGACGTCACCCGCGAACTCGAGGCCCAGATCGAAAGCCTGAAGCGCCAGGCGCGGCAGGCCTCCCGCTTCAAGAATCTGTCGTCCGAAATCCGCCAGGCCGAGGCGATCCTGCTCCACCTGCGCTGGTCGCAGGCCAAAGCGCAGGAAGCCGAGGCGCAGTCGGCGCTCTCGGCCGCGACTTCGCTCGTCGGCGAACGTGCGCAGGCGCAGATGAACACCGCCAAGGATCAGGCCGTCGGCGCCATGAAACTGCCCGAACTGCGCGATGCCGAGGCTGCCGCGGCCGCCGCGCTCCAGCGCTTGACCATCGCCCGTACCCAGATCGAGGAGGAGGCCGAGCGCCTGCGCGCCCGCACCGCCGAGCTCGACAAGCGCATTGCCCAGCTTGACGCCGACATGGCGCGCGAGGAGCGCATGGTGCGCGACAATGCCGAGACGCTGGCGCGGCTTAGCGAGGAAGAGGCGGTCCTGAAGAGCGAGCAGGCCGGCTCCACCGATCGCGAGGCCTCCGCGCGTCTCGCGCTGGAGGAGGCGACGCAGCGCCTCGCCGCCAGCGAAGCCGCGCTTGCGAAGGTCACGGCGGAACGCGCCGAGGCCAATGCCGCGCGCACCCAGTTCGAGCGCGCCGTGCGCGAGCATTCCGAGCGCAGGACGCGCCTCGACCGACAGCTTGGCGAGGCCAGGGCCGAAATGGAGACGATCGCCGCGCGGCTTTCCGCGCTGCCGGACCCGGCCGAGAAGAAGCGCCTCGTCGAACAGGCAGAAGTGGCAGTCACGGAAGCCGAGGCGGCTGCGGTCGCCTCCGAACGGCGGGTGAGCGAGGCGCGCTCGAAGGAAGGATCGCTGCGGCCGCTGGTGCAGGAAACGCGGGCCGCGTTGCAGCGCATCGAGACCGAGGCGCGCACGCTGGCAAAGATCCTGAATGCCGGCTCCTCCGATCTCTTCCCGGCGGTGCTGGAGCAGATAAAGGTGGATCGCGGATACGAGACCGCGATGGGTGCCGCCCTCGGCGAGGACCTCGACGCACCGCTCGACCGGGCGGCGCCCGCGCATTGGGGGGGGATCGACGTCACTGACGGTGACCCGCGACTTCCCGAGGGCGTTTCGCCGCTGGCCGACAAGGTGCGCGCGCCGGGCCAGCTCGCCCGTCGCCTGGCGCAGATCGGCATCGTCGACAAGGACGACGGTTCTCGTCTCCAGGCGATGCTCGCGCCCGGCCAGCGCCTCGTCAGCCGCGAGGGTGCCGTCTGGCGCTGGGACGGGTTCGTCGCCGGTGCCGACGCGCCGACCGCCGCCGCGCAGCGGCTGGCGCAGAAGAACCGGCTGGCCGAGCTCGACCAGGAGGCATCAGCGGCCGGCGCCAAGGTGCGGGAGGCGGAAGCCGTGCTCGCCGAAGCGGAAGCCGCCGTACGTTCGCTGGTCGACGCCGAGAAGGCGGCGAGAGAGGCCTGGCGTGCCGGCCAGCGCGCGCTCGGCGCGGCCCGCGACGAACTCGCCAAGGCGGAGCGTTCCGCCGGGGAGCTCGCGACCCGCCGGGCCGCCTTGCAGGAAGCACTGGCGCGCATCGAGGAAAGCCGCAACGAAGAGTCGCGACTGCTCGGAGAGGCGGAGGCGGCGCTGTCTGGTGCGCCCGATCCTCGCGACCTCCAGTCCGCCTTCGAGCGACAGACCGCAATCGTGGCGCAGGATCGCAGCGCGGTTGCCGAAGCGCGGGCGGCCAACGATGGGCTGAAGCGCGAGGCCGAGGCCCGTGAGCGCCGACTGGAAACGATCGCAAAGGACCGCGCCACCTGGATATCGCGCGCGGAGAATGCCGACCGCCAGATCGCCGCGCTCGGCGAGCGCCGCACCGAGGCGGCGGCCGAGCGCGAGGCCATGGCCGACGCTCCGGACGACCTCGACCAGCGCCGCCGCGCCCTCATGTCACAGCTATCGGAAACCGAACGCAAGCGCCGCGAGGCCGCCGACCGGCTGGCGGAAGCCGAGACGCGGCAAGCCGCGCTCGACAAGGCCGCCAACGCGGCGATCCAGGGGCTGGCCGAATCGCGCGAGGCGCGCGCCCGCGCCGAAGAACGCCTTACCGCAGCCGACGAACGCAGCCGGGACGCCGAGGCGCGTATCCAGGAGGCTCTGGGCGTCCAGCCGCACCTGGTGATCCGCCAGACCGGCCTCGCCCCCGGTGATCCGCTCCCCGACATGGTAGAGGTCGAGCGCAAGGTCGATCGGCTCAAGATCGAGCGCGAGCGGCTCGGTGCCGTCAACCTGCGGGCGGAGGATGAGCAGCGGGAACTGTCCGACCGCCTGGAACTGATCGTCTCGGAGCGCGAGGACATCGTAGAAGCGATCAAGAAGCTGCGCCAGGCGATCCAGAGCTTGAACAAGGAGGGCCGCGACCGGCTGCTCGCCGCCTTCGACCAGGTCAACGCCCAATTCCAGCGGCTGTTCACCCACCTTTTCGGCGGCGGCACGGCGGAACTCCAGCTGATCGAATCGGAGGATCCGCTGGAAGCCGGTTTGGAGATTGTCGCCCGCCCGCCCGGCAAGAAGCCGCAGACCATGACGTTGCTTTCGGGTGGCGAGCAGGCGCTGACGGCGATGGCGCTGATCTTCGCCGTCTTCCTCACCAATCCCGCGCCGATCTGCGTGCTCGACGAGGTCGACGCCCCGCTCGACGACCACAATGTCGAGCGCTTCTGCAACCTGATGGACGAAATGGCGCGCACCACCCAGACGCGCTTCGTCATCATCACCCACAATCCCATCACCATGGCGCGCATGAACCGCCTCTTCGGCGTCACCATGGCCGAGCAGGGCGTCAGCCAGCTGGTCTCGGTCGACCTCCAGACCGCCGAACGAATCCGTGAAGCGGGATGACTGGCGGGAGACGGCCAGACATTCTCCGACGCGCTCCTGACGCGCGGTCGAATCAACTTGATTGAAGCCATGGTCTTGCGCACGGCCGCATGGCTCGCATCGAGGAAATACCATGGCGACACAGACGAACCCAAGCGCGGAGCACGCCGCGGCACTTTCCTCGGCCCTGCAGGAACTGCACCGGGCGCTGATTCGTGCAGAGATCGGCGACGATCCCACGCTCGACAATCCCTACACGATGCTGTTCGCGCTGATCGGCGACCCGCGATTCGCCTGGATGAAGCCCCTGTCGGAGCTGATCGCCGGCATCGACCAGAGTGTAGTCGACGGGGATGTCGACGAACCCGGCCGGCTGACGACGATCCGCGACGAGGCTGCCGGTTTTCTGGGCGAAGGCCCCAACCCGCCGGCCGGCTTCAGGCTCCGCTACCTGATGGCGGTGCAGAAGGAACCTGCGGTGGGGCTGGCGGCGGGCCGTTTGCGCAAGACGATCGCCGCGATGCCCGGAAAGTCCGGTTGAAAGGTCCGGATCGCATACCCGTCAGATGTGGCGCGGAGGTGGGCCTCCGGCACCATTCTTCGACTCTCGAACCTTATCCGCACTTCCGCCTGGCGATCGAGCGGTCCATCGCCGCGACCTCGCCGATCGCCTTACCGCGTTCCTTGTCGCTGGCGCTGCGATAGTCCGGCACGATCATGCCGACCCCGGGCTCCAGATACTTCGGCCTCTCGCCGGGGACGAGCGCTGGCCCGCTCGCGGTGATCGCGTAGCGCGCAGCGAGCGAATTTCGTTGCGCGATGAGGTCCGGACAGGCGATGGAGTCGTAATGCATCGACGAGACGATCTCGTCGTCCAGCGCCGACGACATGCATCCGCACAGGGCAAACAGCGGCACGGCGAGGACCAGCGCGAACTTCATGGGCTTCTCCGACGGGCGACCAAAGCGGCGGCGTTTCGAAGACTATCCAGTAAATTCCGCCGAAAGAACGACCAATTTCGCGCTACCGCGCCTTCGTGGACCGGCAGATCCCGTCTAGAGGTCGCCCCCGGCCAGCCACCGCCGTCCGCGTTCGTACAGCTTTTCGACCTCCGTACCGGTAAGACCCGGCATGTCGCGCTTGACCTCGTAGCCGATGCCGGTCTGGAGGTAAGCCAGATGGCGATAGCCTTCCGGAAACCGGGCCAGAAGCTCGGGGTCGAGCTTCGGGGCCTTGGTCGGGTCGATCGGGTCGAGCCGGTCCTTCTCGTAGATCGGCTGGCGCAGCACCACGCCCCAGCGGCCGTCGCGCTTTTCCAGGAAATCGTAGAAGCGGCCGGTGCACACCACGTCGCACTCCACGCCTTCCACCGCCGCACGCTGGCTGATCGTCATCTTGGTCTGGGCGATCGCGCGTACCCCGGAGAGGTCGATCGAGGTGCCGCCGAGAAAGTGCAGGATACGCACGCCGTTCTCGAAGCCCTTGCGGCTAACGGCGATGAACTGGTCGGCCGTGCCCTGGAACCAGGTCGCCATCATGCGTCCGTCGTCGTGCCACACGCCGCGGAAGCGCTCCCAGTCGCCGGCGTCGCGCCAAACCGCCCAGTTCTCCACCAGATCCCGGATGGCGAGGCGGTCGATCAGGACGTCGTTCATCGGGCGGTCTCGCGATTTCGATCGTTGGTGACGCCCCTTCTAGGTACCCGGCGCTACCGCGTAAAGGCGGCGGAGCCGCGCGCCTATTCGCCCGATTGGAGAAAATCCTCCCGATGCAGCATCACCATCCGGTCGAGCGCCGCGGCGTCCAACGCATGCGCGAGGCGGTAGATTGTGAGCGTCTTTTCGGGCGACGGCACGCCGCCGTCCCTCAGCGCCGCGAAGAGTCCGTCCATGGCCTCGTGCTGTGTCGTCTCGCCGTAGCTCTCGACCAGGATCGCCCCTTCGCGCGGAAAGTCCGGCGCTGCGCCGCCGATCGAAAACGGCACCTCCGGGACGCCGGCATCCCGTTCGATCACGTGCGCGGCGATGAACGGTGTCCGCGACAACAGCTTCGCCAGCGCGCCGTGCAGCCGGTCTCCCCGGAGATCGACCGTGTCGTCCACTACCACCGTGGCGAGCGCCCCGCCGAGGCCGCCGCCATGCGAGCCGATACGCCGGCCGCAAAGCCGCATGAAGCCGCGGAAATTCGGCCGCATGCTCCGCGACCAGTCCGTCGGATTGTCGAGGAGCTTCCGGTAGGGCGCGCTCTCCAGCACCCCGGTGTCCGCTAGGTCATAGAGCGTCAGATAGTCTGGAAGCGGACCCCCGACGCGGCCGTAGCGCCGCGCCCCGATCATCCCCGGCACCGAGATTCGCTCGGGCACGTGTTCGCGGCTGTGCCAGGCGTCGTATTCGCGCCGCACCGCGGGGTCGACGCCGTTCCATAGCGCCAGCATTGCCTTGCCTGAAAGATCGATCGTCCGGCTCCCTTGTCCTGTGTGGACCGTCGAATTGCGCATGCTGTGCCATTAGCGGTCGCAAAAGCGTTTGATCAAGCTTTCCCCGCCCCCTAGTGTTCCGGTCCCCGTTCCGCGCGCCACACAGCTCAGGCGTTGGCGCCGGCCGGACGAGGAAACAGCGAAAGCGCAAACCGTACCCGTTGCCGGTATCAGCGCAGGACGATCGACGAAAGGGAGGAAGACCATGCTGAATCTTACGAGAAGGCGCTTCGGCGCCTGGGCCGCCGCCACGATGCTCTTTGTGGGCGGCACCTTCGCCGCGGACACGAGCCTTGCCGCGAACGTCGCGCCGCTCGATCCGCCGCAGACCGTGAAGGTCGCCTACGTGCCGATCATGAAGTTCGCCACGGCCTACGTGGCCAAGCAGCGCGGCATCTTCGACAAATACGGGCTCGACGTCGAGTTCGAGCGGGTGAAATCCGGCACGGAGGCCATCGCCTTCCTCGACCAGGGCAATGTCGATGTGGGCGGCATCGCGATCGTCTCCTCGCTCTGGTCGGCCTGGGACCGGGGCCTCGACATCCGCATCATCGCGCCCGGCGCGCTCGACCCGATGGAGAACGGCCCGACCAAGCTCCTGGTGCGCAAGGACCTGGCCGACTCGGGCGCCATCGGATCGATCGCCGACCTCAAGGGCAAGCGCATCGGGGCTGCGGGCGGTCCGGGCAGCGGCGGCGAGTTCTTCGTCAGCAAGGCGCTCGAACAGGCCGACCTCACCATCCGCGACGTCGAACTCATGAACATCGGCAATGCCGACATGCCGGCTGCGCTGGAGGCGAAGTCGGTTGACGCGGCGCTGCTCAGCTCGCCCTTCTCCGACCAGGCGATTTCGTCGGGCACCGCCGAGGTGCTGGCGCAGGACTTTACCCCGGGCCTGATGACCGTCGCCTTCGTGGCGTCCGGAAAATTCATCAAGGAGCGGCCGGAAGCCGCCGAACGCTTCGTGCTGGCGCTCGCCGAGGCGGCACGGATGATGCAGGGCGACGATTATCTCGCGTCTGAGAACATCGAGGCCTATCTCGCCAACACCGCATCCACCGAGGAGGCGATCCGCCAGGGCAACCCCGTGATATACGATCCCAACGTCGCCATCCCCGTCGAGGGCCTGGCCGACGTCGAGCGCGTGCATCGCGAGAACGGCCGTACCGAGTACGAGGAGCCGCTCGACCTGTCGAAGGCGGTCGACGAGACCTTCACCAGGAAGGCTATCGAGACGCTCGGCAGGATGTGATGCCGATGACGTTTCCGATGCGGGCGGAGTCCTTCCGCCCGCGTCGGCTCATCCGGAACCCCGCATGACCGACCATGACCGCGACGGCCGCGCCGGCGCCGCCAAGATTTCGGCGCGCAACGTGACCAAGACCTATCCGACGCTCGACGGCTCCATCGTGGCGCTCGAGGATTTCAGCCTCGAGGTCGCGGACGGCGAGTTCGTCTGCATCGTCGGCCCCTCCGGCTGCGGCAAATCCACCTTCCTGCGTATGCTGGCCGGGCTGGAGGAGATCTCATCCGGAACGATCGAGATCCGCCCCGGCGCCGAACCCGGAAAACCGCTCAACAGCGTCGTTTTCCAGGAGTACGCGATCTTCCCGTGGAAAAGCGTCATCGACAACGTTGCCTTCGGGCTCCAGATGCGCGGCATCGGCCGGAAGGAACGCAATGAGACGGCGCGCTACTGGCTGGACCGTGTCGGCCTCGGCAAATTCGCCGACTACTACCCGCACCAGATTTCGGGCGGCATGAAGCAGCGCGTTTCGATCATCCGGGCGCTCGCCAACGACCCCGAAGTCCTCCTGATGGACGAACCGCTCGGCGCGCTCGACGCGCAGACGCGAGTGGTCCTGCAGGAGGAACTGCTGCGCATCTGGGAAGAGACCCGCAAGACGGTCGTCTACATTACCCATAGCCTCGACGAGGCGGTGCTGCTCGGCGACCGGGTCATCCTGATGAGCGCCCAGCCGGGGCGCCGGCTGGCGACCTTCGACATCGACCTTGCCCGCCCGCGCAGCATCGACGCCATGAACACGCCGCGCTTCGCCGAGTATCGGGCCGGCATCTGGGAGCGGCTGTCGAGCGAGGTCACCCGCGCCATGGAGCTGCAGCAATGAGCGACGTCGCCGTCAAGCCCGTTCCCGTTTCGGCCGAACCCGCCGCTCGCGCCGCCAAGCATACCGCCGATCGCCGCGCGATCCTCGTTCTCGCCGCCGGCATCGTGGCGCTCAATGCCGTGCTGGCGCTCGCAGGCCTCTGGGTTCCGTTCGCCTGGTTCGCCATCGTTGCGAGCTTCGTGCTCCTGGTGATGATCTGCGAGCGCCTCGGTCGCATGGTGCCTCTGCGGAGACGCGCGGCCTACGAGCGCGCGCTTGCCTTCGGCTTCCCTGCGCTGGTGCTCCTGCTTTGGCAGTTCTCGGCGCAGACGGGCCTCATCAATCCCACCTGGTTCCCGCCGCCGACCCGCATCCTCGCCGGCCTCTGGGACATGACGGTGCGCTACGATAAGTTCTCCCAGACCAGCCTGATCGGCCGGCCATGGCTGATTCCCGAATATTTCGGCCGCGACGGCCTCGCCGGCGTGTGGACCCTCCTGTCGGAAAGCCATGTGCTGGCAACGATCAGCCGTGTCCTGATCGGCTTCGTGCTCGGCTCCATCCCCGGCATCCTGCTCGGCGTGGTGATGGGCGTGAACCAGACCGTGCGCCTGATGCTCGACACCACGCTCTCGGCCATCTACGTGCTGCCAAAAATAGCCATCTTCCCTATAGTCATGCTCATCTTCGCCGATCCCTTCGGCGAAGGGCCGAAGATCCTTGTCGTGGCGCTGGCCGTCTTCATCCTCATGACCATCAACACCATGGCCGGCGTGCGAGGCATCGACCGGGTCTACCTTATGGCCGGCCGCAACTACGGCGCCAATGGCTGGCAGATGATGCGCCATGTCATCCTGCCCGGTGCCATGCCGGTCATCTTCGCGGGCCTCCGGATCGCGCTCGGCACGGCCATGATCGTCATCATCTCGGTCGAGTTCCTGCGTGCCAGGCAAGGCGTCGGCTACATCACCTTCTATTACTGGGAAGTGCTGAACCCGGAGAAGATGTATGCCGGCCTGCTGGTCGTCATGATGCTCGGCGTGCTTCTCACCTATCTCTTGCAATGGCTGCAGCGGAGGCTGATGCCATGGCAGCGTTGATGCCGCAGCTTCCCGCCGTCGTCTCGAAGGATCGCTCATGAAGGTCGCGCTCGTCACCGGAGGCGCAGGCGCGGTCGGCGCCGCCACCGCGCGGATGCTGGCCGAAGACGGCTTCGCCGTCGCCATCGCCGATCTCGACGGCGAGGCCGCGACGTCCGTCTGTGCGGAGATTTCTCGCGACCAGGGCGTCGAGACGCTCGCTATCCCCGCCGATCTGTCCGATCCGGCCTTCGCCGCGCCGCTGGTGGAAAAGTTCGCCAAACGTTTCGGCCGGCTCGACTGCCTCGTCAACAATGCCGGCCGCTCCGGTGCGCCGCGAATCGGCGAGGTCGATCTCGACGTCTGGAACGCGGTGCTGGCGCTCAACCTCACCGCCCCCATGCTGCTCGTCCAGGCGGCACTGCCCTTGATGCGCGCCGCCGGCGGCGGCAGCATCGTCAACGTCGCCTCGCGCGTCTACCTGAGCGGCACCGGCATCGGATACGCGTCGAGCAAGACGGGGCTCATCGGGCTCACCCGCACGCTGGCGGTCCAGCTCGGTCGGGACAACATCCGCGTCAACGCCGTGGCGCCGAGCTATCTCAAGACGCCGTTCAACATCGGCAGCGCTGAAAAGCTCGAAGCGACCGCCGACGCATTTCGCGCGGTCACGCCGCTGGGGCGGCTAGGCACGCCTCGGGACGTGGCCGGCGCCATCGCGTTCCTGGCATCCGACCGCGCCTCCTTCGTCACCGGCGACGTCATCCACGTCTGCGGCGGCTCACAGCTCGCTCCCACCCCGCAAGGCTGACGCGGTCCGGCCCGTTCCGCTCAGGCGGCTTCGCCCAGCGGGATCAGCCAGTGGTGGCGCAGGCTGTCGAGCGTCTCGGCGATGTCGCCCGCCTCGATCGAGACGAGGTCGGTGTGTCCGAAGCCCTTCGAATAATCGAGGATCGAGATCATCGTCGGCCTGACCCGCATGACCTTGACCGCACCCGGCTCAACCGGCTCCACCGAGGCGATCTGCGGAAAGCGTTCGGTCATCAGCGTCCAGACCTGTTCCAGTTCGCCGGGCGCGGTGACCTCCTCGGCGATCGCCGCGATCGACAGGCCCCGGATCTTCATCCAGTCGTCGTAGGGCGCCGTCATGGTGACTGAGATGCGCGGCTCGCGCGCGATGTTCTTCGCCTTCTGGGAATCGGCGCCGCAGCCGAAATAGATCAGCAGGCCGTCATGCGCGAAGGACACGACGGTCGCCTGCGGTGCGCCGTCCGGCCGCACCGTCGCGACACTCATGTCGACGCACGATGAAAGGATGTCGAGGGCAGTCCGCTGCAGGTCATGTTTCATGGCAATCTCCATAAAGGTTGCCGGAAACGGTGCGCCCGATCGCCAGGCGCCCGATGTGGTTCTCGCGGAGCCCTGCTCCGCGACGTTCTCCGGAGCCTTCATTCTGGCTGTAGACGGCACTTCCACCTTGACGAAGATCAATGGATCGCGGCTGGCGCATGACGAAAAAAGCGGCCGGACGCGAAGGTCCGGCCGCAAGGGGGCCTCAGGGTGTTGCCCGAGACGCCGCGCCGCTCGGGAGGATGCGACGCAACTCAGTTGGACAGGAGCCGGTTCACCGAACTTGCATCGAGCAGCCGGCGGGTGACGCCGCCGAAAGCCCATTCGCGCAGCCGGCTGTGGCCATAGCCGCCCGACACGATCAGGTCGGCGCCGATTTCGAAGGCCGTCGTCGACAGCGTATCGCCAAACTCCTCGTCGGCCGGAAGCAGACACTCCGAGCGAGCCGCCACGCCGTGCTTCTTCAGGAAGCGCACGACGTCGGCCAGGCTTTCCTTCGAGCGGGCCCGTTCGTTCTCGTCGACGGTGGCGATCAGCACGTCCCCGGCGCGCGCCAGGAACGGCATGGCGTCCGCGACCGCCCGGCGCGCCTCGCGCGTATCTTTCCAGGCCACCAGCACGCGTTCGGCCTTGAGGAGCTGCTCGGCCCCCGAGGCGACGAGCACCGGGCGCCCCGCCGCCAGGATCAGCGCCCCAAGATCGACGGTATGGGCGGTGTCGCGCGCACCCTTCTTCGGGATGCCGGTCACCAGAAGGTCCGCTGCCCGCCCATGCTCCGCGAAGAGCCGCGTCGGATCGCCGACCATGCAGCGGAACGACGCGCTCGCGCCGCCGCCCGCGACGCGTTCGAAGGCCTTCTCGATCTCGCCCAGCCTCGTCTCGATCTCCTCGCCCTCGCGCCGGATCAGTTCGGCACTGACGATCGCACCGTCCATCGGCGCGATCGACGCGTGCGGCTCGGCCGCGCAAAATCCCACCAGATCCGCCTCGAAGCGCGTCGCGACGTCGAGTGCGAACCGTGTGCGCGGTTCCGGCGCTTCGTCGAGACCGAGCTGGACCATCACGGTGCGGTAGTTCATGGCGGCAATCTCCTGCGGAATTTGATCCATCCGACCATGGCAGGGAGACGGCGGCATTGATGCGCATCAAACCGGGGTGTGCCCAGATCCGGCAGGGAGGTGGCCGAGGGTGTCGAACCCTTCGTCGTAAGACCCGGCTGTCGCCGTCTGTCCGCGCGCCGCGCTAGGCGTCGACGGACGTTGCCGGACGTGGCGCGTCCGGCTCCAGGCTTTCGCGCGTCGCGACGAAGATGTCCCATACCGCGATGAACATCGCGGCGATCATCGGCCCGATAACGAACCCGTTGAGGCCGAACACGGATATGCCGCCGAGGGTGGAGATCAGCACGACGTAGTCGGGGATACGCGTCGACTTGCCCACCAGGTAGGGCCTGAGCAGGTTGTCCACGAGCCCGATCACCAGCATGCCGAAGGCGATCAGAATGAGGCCCTTAAGGACCGATCCCGAGACCAGCAGGTAGATCGCCACCGGCGCCCACACGAGCCCCGAGCCCACCAGCGGTAAAAGCGCGAGGAACGCCATCAGCACCCCCCAGAGCACCGGCGCGTGGATGCCGAGCAGCCAGAAGATCAGCCCGCCAAGTGCGCCTTGCGCTGCCGCGACCAGCAGCGAACCCCGGACCGTCGCGCGTACCACCACGGCAAATTTTTCGAGCAGCGCGTCGCGCTGGCGCGGTCGCAGCGGTATCGCGCGCTTGATGCGACGGGTCAGCCCCGCGCCGTCCCTGAGCAGGAAGAACAGGAGATAGAGCATGACCCCGATGCCGACGAAGAATTCCAGCGTGCTCTGCCCCACGATGAGCGCTCGCGACACGAGCACCTGCAGGAACTGCGTGAACGTCTCGGACAGCCGGTCGCGGATGGCGTCTAGGCTGGTCAGGTCGAGCGCGGCGAGCGGCTCCTTCATCCAGGCCGGGATGCCGTCGAAGACGCTCTTGAGGATCTGCCCAAGATCGACCTGACCGGACTGGATGTTTTCGTAAAGTGTCGTGGCCTCGAGCACCAGCGAAGAGGCGATCAGCATCAACGGCACGATGACCAGGAGCACGGTCAGCACCACGGTGACGATCGCGGCAAGCCCGGCCCGGCCGCCCATTGCCCGCGTCAGCCGACGCTGAACCGGCAGGAAGAGGATCGCCGCGATCACCCCCCACAGCACGGCGCCGAAATAGGGCCACACGATGATACCGAACGCGATGGAGGTGAGCAGCAGAAGCCAGAGGAACGCCTGGTCCTCGATCGTGCGCATCGTGGGTATCCGTATGCCTGAGCCGGTCGTGCATCAGTACAGGCAGCAGCGGCGAAGACACAATCGGTTTCGAGAAGGAGATCGTCATGCCGGCGGCGCGACAGGCGGGAGAACAGATGCCGGACGGGCAGCGAACGCATCGGTAGATCGCGAGCGCTCTCGGGCAGGCTCCGCCTGACCGACTGGGCGACGCAATGAAATGCGCTGGCTGGGGCGCCTGGATTCGAACCAGGGAATGGCGGTACCAAAAACCGCTGCCTTACCACTTGGCTACGCCCCAATCGCGGTGCCGCGGGCAGACCGGTCTTATATGGAGATGGCCGTGCGAGCGCAATATGCCGTCGCCCGGTTCGAACGGTTCGCGGCGGCTCATGTTCCTCGAACTAGGTACCGAACGGCATCGCGGATACGCGCGATGTTTCCGTGCGTTTTTTAGCCCGTACAGCATTTGCGATGGATATTGCGCGTGCAACGCAATATCACGCATCCGGCACTGACGATGGAGGAGCCGGCATGGCGAAGTGGGTCTATGGGTTCGGTGGCGGCAAGGCCGACGGTGGCGCCGGGGACAAGAACCTGCTCGGCGGCAAGGGGGCCAATCTCGCCGAGATGAGCGGGCTCGGCCTGCCCGTCCCCCCCGGCTTCACCATCACCACCGAGGTCTGCACCCACTACCAGGCCAGCGGCCATTCCTACCCCGACGAACTCGACGACCAGGTCGACGCCGCCCTCGACCGCATCGGCGAACTGACCGGCAAGCGCTTCGGCGACCCCGACCGCCTCCTCCTCGTCTCCGTCCGCTCCGGCGCTAGGGCTTCTATGCCTGGCATGATGGACACAGTTCTGAATCTTGGCCTGAACGACGAGACGGTGGAGGCGTTGGGGCGGGATGCGGGGGACCGGCGGTTTGCTTATGACAGCTACCGCCGCTTCATCCAGATGTATTCCAACGTCGTGCTGGGGCTCGAGCACGAGATGTTCGAGGAGATTCTCGAAGAGGAGAAGGCGCGGCGCGGGGCGGAGTACGACACCGAGCTGACGGCGCAGGACTGGGCCCGCGTCACCGAACTCTACAAGGCGAAGGTCTTCGAGGAGATGGAAAAGCCCTTCCCGCAGGACCCGCGCGAGCAGCTGTGGGGCGCCATCGGCGCCGTGTTCTCCTCATGGATGAACCCCCGCGCCATCACATACCGCCGCCTGCACGACATCCCCCAGAGCTGGGGCACGGCCGTCAACGTCCAGGCGATGGTGTTCGGCAACATGGGCGACACCTCGGCCACCGGCGTCGCCTTCACGCGCAACCCCTCGACCGGCGAGAAGAAGCTCTACGGCGAGTTCCTGGTCAACGCGCAGGGCGAGGACGTGGTGGCCGGCATCCGCACGCCGCAGAACATCACCGAGGAGGCGCGCATCGGCGCCGGCTCCGACAAGCCCTCGCTCGAAAAGCTGATGCCGGAGGCCTTTCGCGACTTCGTCACCATCGCCGACCGACTCGAGGGCCACTACCGCGACATGCAGGACCTCGAATTCACCATCGAGCGCGGGCGGCTGTGGATGCTCCAGACCCGCTCGGGCAAGCGCACGGCCAAGGCCGCGCTCAGGATCGCCGTCGACATGGCGGGCGAGGGGCTGATCGGCCAGGAGGAGGCCGTCTCGCGCATCGAGCCCGGCTCGCTCGACCAGCTTCTCCACCCCACCATCGACCCGAAGGCCGAGCGTGACGTCATCGCCATCGGACTGCCCGCCTCTCCGGGGGCCGCCACCGGCGAGATCGTGTTCTCCTCCGACGAGGCCGAGGAGCTGAAGGCCGCCGGCCGCCGCGTCATCCTGGTGCGCATCGAGACCAGCCCGGAAGACATCCACGGCATGCACGCCGCCGAGGGCATTTTGACCACGCGCGGCGGCATGACCAGCCACGCCGCCGTGGTGGCGCGCGGCATGGGCAAGCCCTGCGTGTCGGGCGCCGGCCAGCTGCGCGTCGACTACCGCAACCAGACGCTGACGGCCATGGGCCGCACCTTCAAGAGGGGCGACGTCATCACCATCGACGGCGCCAACGGCCAGGTGCTGGCCGGCCAGGTCGCCATGCTCCAGCCCGAGCTTTCGGGCGATTTCGCCGCCATCATGGAATGGGCCGACAAGATCCGCCGCATGAAGGTGCGCACCAATGCCGAGACGCCGGTCGACGCCCGCACCGCGCGCTCCTTCGGCGCGGAGGGCATCGGGCTCTGCCGCACCGAGCACATGTTCTTCGAGGACGACCGCATCAACGTGATGCGCGAGATGATCCTCGCCGACACCGAAAGCGGCCGGCGTTCCGCGCTGGCAAAACTCCTGCCCATGCAGCGCTCGGACTTTTCCGAGCTGTTCGAGATCATGGCCGGCCTGCCGGTGACCATCCGCCTGCTCGACCCGCCGCTGCACGAGTTTCTGCCCAAGTCCGGCAAGGAGATCTCGGAGGTCGCGGCGGCCATCGGCGTGTCGCCCGAAAAGCTGCGCCAGCGTACCGAGGCCCTGCACGAGGCCAACCCCATGCTCGGCCACCGCGGCTGCCGGCTCGCCGTCTCCTATCCCGAAATCGCCGAGATGCAGGCGCGCGCCATCTTCGAGGCGGCGATCGAGGCCGGCCGCAAGACCGGCGCGCCGGTGGAGCCCGAGATCATGGTGCCGCTGGTCGGCATCGTGAAGGAGCTCGACTTCGTCAAGGCACGCATCGACGCCGTGGCGAAGGCGGTGATGGAGGAGACGGGCGAGACCATCGCCTATCTCGTCGGCACCATGATTGAGCTGCCGCGCGCCGCCATCCGCGCGCACGAGATCGCGCAGGCCGCCGAGTTCTTCTCCTTCGGCACCAACGACCTGACGCAGACCACCTTCGGCATCAGCCGGGACGACGCCGCCGCGTTCATGGAAACCTACCGCCAGAAGGGCATCGTCGAGGCCGATCCCTTCGTCACCCTCGATGTCGAAGGCGTGGGCGAACTGGTCCGCATGGCCGCCGAGAAAGGCCGCACCACGCGGCCCGCCATAAAGCTCGGCATCTGCGGCGAACACGGCGGCGACCCGGCGTCCATCCGCTTCTGCGAGGAAGTTGGGCTGGACTATGTGTCGTGCTCGCCGTTCAGGGTGCCGATCGCGCGGCTGGCGGCGGCGCAGGCGGCTGTGGGAAAGTAGGGAGTGCGTTGTGCGTAGGGAGTAGGGAGTCGGGAAGCCGCCACCCCTTTCCTCCCTCCCAACGGGGGAGAGGTGGCTCGCGAAGCGAGACGGTGATGGTTTCTTTCCACGGCGATGAGCCATGCCGCTCCGCCGGCATCTCGCTCAGCCTCTCCGCTCCCACAAGTAAGCCGCTCACGCGCCAGCCTTCTGGCTGATGCGTCGTGGCAGTGCGGGGAACGTCAGAGCGATATGTGAGAATGTCGTCAACGGGGCCGATTCCGGATGGTCCGCTGTCGCAACAGTTCAGCGTGGAAGCGGACGTCCGCGGTCACAGTGCAACAGGAGGCGCGGCTAAGCCGATTGCGGAGGGAGTCCGCAAACAAATCCGGTGCATCGGCTGAAGGGAGATTATACAGGTCCAGCGGTGCTAGGTTTCGGCAATTCGCCCTACAGCATGTCCCTTCAAGTCGGAAATTTCCCGTTCGGCTAGCTTCAGAAAGTCAGTGACGGAGCAGCTTCCACTAAAATTCGCTCCAGTAAATGAATGAGGAAATTAACTCTCCATAAAGGTTCGGATCCTCTTCTCCACTCAAATCCACGACAACCGCATCAACGGAGATCGCGCCTGGCTTACATTTATGCTCCTGCAAGTTTATGACTCCAAAATCTTCCATTCCGGGACAGAGCTCGCTATCTCCGCCCATCAGCATGAACGAAAAATTCCTATACATACCCGGACGACCAAAATAACAACTAGGCGTCCATCTGTAATTATACCTCGCGTCCCCCTCCGAGGTTTCGCCTCCGCAGCTACCTGACAGAAGCGCGAAATCTATATCGCTAAGAACATTATAATCCCGATCACCGATTGACATATGCAAAAAAGGTATCCGGGCATTTTCTGGTTTTTCGAAGGAATACAATCCTACATTTTTTACTTTCTTCATATCCTGATCGTATATAATATAAAAATTCAAAGAGACGCCTTGATACTCCTCCATTGCAGCGAATTCGTTCCGCGCAACGCGAGAAGGATTTCCAAACATTTCAACAACTGCCGCCCTAGGTGTATACTCGGTATACCCCTGCATGAATTTAAACTGCTCTTTGCACTCAAAAAAGCAACTTTCTTGCGTGTTGCCGTCCACGGGCGCTGACAGACACAGCGCAAGAGCTACCGCAAAAGGAGCACTTAATCCGGTTGGGTGACGCACCAACGAGCGTAGTACCTTCAGAGGACCGCGCTCACTCTCGACTCTCTCCCGATACTGTATTACTTCTGATTTCATTGGGTCCTACCAACCGAAGGTGTCTCGGATGCGAAGCGTGAACACGATCCTACTATTACTGTTTTCCGCATTCTTGTCGACACCGTGTCTTGCTCAACACGGTACATTCAGCGGCGAACTTGTGGTGGTCCTGGAGGGACCTCGCAATGCACGTCTGCTGACTGACTTTTCCTATACGGATCCGAACGGCGAGAGATGGACAGCTCCTAAGAATGCAATAGTTGACGGCGCGTCTATACCACGTGTTTTTTGGTCCGCTGGCAGTCCATGGGTAGGCCCCTATCGACAAGCATCTGTTATACACGATTATTATTGTGTAACTAAAGTTCGCCCATGGAAGGAGGTGCATCGAATGTTCTATAATGCCGCCCTTGCCGGCGGTACATCTGCTTCGCAGTGACCTGCCACTGAGTTTTTCCTCCACCTGGAGTTAGAGTCCGGCTCTCGATCAAAGGACGGACAGATGAAGCGAAAGCGATTTACGGAAGAGCAGATCATCGGGGTTCTACGCGAGCACGAGGCGGGTGCGAAGGCAGGTGACCTGGCCCGCAAGCACGGGGTCTCTGAGGCGACGCTGTATAACTGGAAGGCGAAGTATGGCGGCATGGACGTGTCCGACGCCAAGCGCCTGAGGGCTTTGGAAGACGAGAACGGGAGGCTGAAGAACCTGCTCGCCGAGCAGATGCTGGAAGCCTCGGCCCTTCGCGAGCTCCTGTCAAAAAAATGGTAGGGCCCGCCGCCAAGCGCGAAGCCGTCGCGCATCTGCAGGCCGTCATGGGTCTGTCGGAGCGTCGGGCCTGTTCCATCGTCGGTGCCGATCGCACGATGATCCGCTACCAGTCGTGCCGGGCGCCGGAGACCGAACTGCGCGGCCGGCTGCGCGATCTCGCCAACGAGCGCCGGCGTTTCGGCTATCGGCGCCTGTTCATCCTGCTGCGGCGCGAGGGCGAGCCATCAGGGATCAACCGCATCTATCGGCTCTACCGCGAGGAGGGGCTGACAGTGCGCAAGCGCCGGGCGCGGCGACGCGCGGTGGGCACGCGGGCGCCGATCCTGGTCGAGGCGAGGCCGAACGCGCGTTGGTCGCTGGACTTCGTGCACGACCAGTTTGCCTGCGGGCGGCGGTTCCGCGTGCTCAACATCGTCGACGACGTGACCCGCGAATGCCTGGGCGCCATCCCCGACACGTCGATCTCCGGTCGTCGGGTGGCCCGTGAGCTGACCGATCTGATCAGCCGTCGCGGCAAGCCGGACATGATCGTTTCCGACCACGGCACGGAGTTCACCTCGAACGCGATCCTCGCCTGGTCGAAGGATCATCGCGTCGAATGGCACTACATCGCGCCGGGCAAGCCCATGCAAAACGGTTACGTCGAATCCTTCAACGGCCGGATGCGCGACGAACTCCTGAACGAGAGCCTGTTCTTCGGCCTCGACCACGCCCGCAACGCCATCGCCGAGTGGCGGCAGGACTTCAACTCTGCGAGACCTCATTCCTCGCTCGGATACCAGACCCCGGCGGCCTTCGCCGGAACTCTCGCCGCAACCGCCTCCGACGCTTCGCTCGATAAGGGCTTCGCGTCTCCACCGGTTGCTCGAACCGCGCCCTACGGCGTAACAGAAACGGCCAAGGCTCTAACCGCCGCTGGATGAAAGTTCAGTGGCAGGTCAGCAGGCGAAATTAATGTACGCTGCGATAGTCTATTTCGGCCCGAAATGGAAGTTTGAAGACGGTCTGGACGGTTCTGTATTATTCGAATGGCGCAACCCCTACAATGAGGACTCGTACGAAACGCTGAAGAAGTGGGTTGCGGAAACAAATCCTTCTCTAGCCGAAATAGACAGTCTTGGTGATTAAATCATGTCCATTGACCTTTCTCGCCGTACATTGATAAAATCAATTCCGCTTTTTGTTAGCCCTATCATATGCTTGGGCAATAGACCTCATGCTTTTGCGAGCTCCGGTTGCGACGACGCTCAGAACGGACAAGCCTGCGGAGCTTTAAATGACCTACAAGGATGCGATGCCTCAGCCGACGTTTTATCAAGGTTTACGTCTTACGTGGATAGGCCGTCTGTAGTGAAGGTACCTTGGAGCAAGCGGGAAATAATTGAGGAATCAGGTCGACCTGCGTTCGACGATTCACTTTATATGAACGTCCTAAACCCGCTAAGTGAGCTTTTTAATGTAAAACCCGGCTTCGGATACTATGATGAAGAGGATGCTGATGGCCAGCCCAACGCGCTCGCGTCGCGGCATACCCAAGTGCCCGGGACTGAGGGTACCGTCCTTGTAGGGCTTTTGCTCCTTGAGAAAATGCTTGCGCGTCCAGACGGAGACTATGCACTCATGGCTATCTGCGCCCATGAGTACGGTCACATATTACAGTATAAGATGCCATGGGAAGCGGGGTACTTTGACCGTTTTCCATGTTACAATTCTGAGTTGCATGCAGATTTTTTAGCGGGTTTTTTTCTTTCTTCATATCGAGTACGCTTTTCGACATCAGACTTTGAGGGTATCGGACAGGCTTGGCTTAGTTGGAGCACGAACTCCTGTAGCCACGGTGACCCTTCGCAACGCTTGACGGCTATCGAGGCTGGATATGGTTTTGGACGGAGGCGCTCGGGGAGAACTTATCGGGATGCTGCGCTAGCCGGACTTGATCATATCAGCCAGTACAGACGTGCGTGATATTCGCTCGCATCGGAAAAACTAAAGCATGGGTGAACGAGAGTCTCGACTGGCCTGCCCGCTGGAAAGTTCTCTAGACGGTCTGGCCAAGGTTTCCGTTTCGGGTCTGCGCCTTTGCCGGGTTCAGGGATCTCTCTGCAGTCGATCGGTCTCGGTAGCTTTTCACCGCCGATGCCGAGGAAATCGATAAGTGCCAGCCGAGCATAGACGAGCCGATCGCCGCAATTGATGGGCTACACCCTTGAATGTCTGCTCACCATCCTGGTGGATGCAGACCGTTCTTTCGCTCGCCCGAGAAGGTCGGTTCATAGTGCAACCATGCCGATCCGGAGCTTCCGGGAATGTCAGCTTACAGGCGGCGACCACTCTGGGCAGAACGGCGAGTTTGGGGGCGCGCTCAGCTGAAACAGTAATTCTATCCACGTCCCTACGGTCCTCCCGTATCCTTCAAGCAGTGTCGGACACATGCGGCCCCCGGTGGCGGTGGCCATTGTCTGGCCGGTGAGACGACCGGCCGGCTTTTCTTTTCCGGCACGTTCCCTGAAACGCTATCGAGGAGACTGAGATGCCGGATGCTTTGCCGGACGAACGCTGGGCGGGAATTCGGGCGCTGTGCGAGGGTCAGCCGCCGACGCATGAGCGCGTCGCGATGGCCTGTGGGGTCGGGCCGAAGTCGATCGCCAAGCGCGCGGGACAGGAGGGCTGGAAGACGCTCGACTTCCGCTTCAAGCGCGTGCGCGGCGCCTGGAACCAGGCGATGGAGCTTGCCGCGCGGGCGGGCGCCGGCGAGGAACTCGACCGCGAGATGGAGCCTATCCCCGACGAGCCCTTCGAGATGGCCCCGGCCGAGGTGTTCGATCCGGACGAGGAGGACGACCCCGAGGGCCGCATCGAACGCATCGGCGCCATGCTCTCCTTCCGCGCCGAGGCGATGCTGAAGAGCGCGGTGGCCGGGCGGCCGCTGGAGGCCCGGCAGGTCGCGGCGCTCTCGGCCATGGTCCAGCTCTCCGACCGGCTGGCGGCGATCGCGCGCGAGCACGCGCAGAAGCGTCAGGTGCGTAGCGACGAGGAACTCGCCGAGGCTTTCCGGCTCATCGACGAGCGCATCATCTACATGGCGCGCTGCGAGGCGCGGCGGCTTTTGACCGACGTGTTCGGGATCGCGCAGGCGGAGGTGGACGCGAAAGTGCCGGACCCGGACGCGGAACCGGAGCCGGAGGGGCGATAGGGCGGGCGCGGGAAGGCGCCTCCGCCGGCGCGCCGTGTCAGGTCGTCTCGATTGTCACGCGGTCGGGATAGAAGGCCGCGTGGTCGCGGATCGCCGCCATCTCGTCATAGGGGTTCTCGTAGGCCCACATGGCGTCCTCGCCGCGGTCGCCGGCCGGGCGCACGCGCCAGTAGGTGGCGTCGCCCTTCCAGGGGCAGTGGCTGGTCCTGAGCGTCTTTTCGAGCTGCAGGAAGTCGACGTCGGCGAAGGGGACGTAGAGCACCGGCGGGTAGGGCGCCTCGGTCAGCACCTGGGCATGGTCCGAGCGGGCGATGGTGACGCCGCCGGCCGTGACGGTGACCGTGCCGGGATGCGGCTCGACGGTGATGACCTTGCCGGGGTTCTTCGCGAAGCCGGGGGAGGGGTTTGCCATGGGGAGTTCCTTCTCTTCGTTCCGCCTCAGGTAGGGCGCAGCCCCGCCTTCGCCACCCAGGCCTCCGCATCGGCGAGGCCTTTTTCGAGGCGGTCGAAGAGCTCGGTGAGCTCGGCCTCGGTGATGACCATGGGCGGGCAGAGCGCGATCGTGTCGCCGATGGCGCGCAGGATGGCGCCGTGGCCCTCGAGGATGCGCGCCACCTGCGGGCCGACGCCGCTCTTGGGGTCGAAGGGTCGCTTCGTGGCCTTGTCGGCGACGAGCTCGACGCCGCCCATCAGGCCGCAGTAGCGCGCCTCGCCGACCAGCGGGTGCTGCGCGACCCTGTCCATGCGCGCGGCGAAGACCGGCGCGAGTTTTCGCACGTGGCCGATGATGTCGCGGCGCTGGTAGATCTCGATTGCCTTGACGCCCAGCGCGCAGCCCAGCGGATGGCCGCCATAGGTGAAGCCGTGGCCGAAGGTGCCGATCTTCGCGGAATGGTCGACATAGGCCTGGTAGATGTCCTCCGGCACCATGACGGCGCCGAGCGGCGCGTAGGCGGCGGTCATCTGCTTGGCGGCGGAGATGGTGGTGGGCGTCATGCCGAGCGACTGGCAGCCCCACCACTCGCCGGTGCGGCCGAAGCCGTTGATCACCTCGTCGTCGATCAGGATGATGTCGTGCGCGTCGAGCACCTCCTTGACGGCGGCGTAGTAGCCGGCCGGTGGCACGATGACGCCGCCCGCGCCCATCACCGGCTCGGCAATCATCGCCGCGATGGTGTCGGGGCCCTCGCGCTCGATCAGGTCGGAGAGCGATTTCACGATGCGCGCGGTGAACTCCGCCTCGCTCTCGCCGTCCTGGCCGAAGCGGTAGTAGTGCGGGCAGTCCGTGTGGAGCACCCGGTCGACGGGAAGGTCCCAGCCCATGTGGTTGTAGGGCAGGCCGGTGAGTGAGGCCGACATGATCGTCACCCCGTGATAGGCCTTCTGCCGCGAGATGATCTTCTTCTTCTTCGGCCGTCCGAGCGCGTTGTTCATGTACCAGGCGAGCTTCACCTGCGTGTCGTTGGCCTCCGAGCCCGACGAGGTGAAGAAGACCTTGGAGATCGGCACGGGCGCGATCTCCTTCAGCTTCTCGGCCAGCTCGATGGCCGGCTCCATGCCCTTGCCGCCGAACAGGTGGTAGTAGGGCAGCGTGCGCATCTGCTCGGTTGCGGCCTCCACCAGCTCCTCCTCGCCGAAGCCCAGCCCCGCGCACCACAGGCCCGACATGCCCTCGATGTATTCCTTGCCGCGCGTGTCGTAGACATAGACGCCCTTGCCGCGCTCGATCACCGTCGGCCCGTTCTCGCGTAGCTTGTGCAGCGGCGTATAGGGATGCAGCAGCGCCTCGACGTCGCGCGTCTGGATGTTGGAAAGCGGCGGATGGGTGTTCATGGGGGAGCTCCGGTGGATCGCGCGATGCTATCGTGTGTGCGGTGCGAATTGAACCCGCGCCGCGTACTGGTGCAATCGATTTGCCGCAGCGCTCCCGCCTTGCCTCAGCGCGTGCGCAGGCCGTCAACGAACACGTCGACGAGGCGCAGCGCCGCCGGCTGCCAGTCGCCGGACCCTTGCGAATAGTAGATGCCGAGCAGCGTGCGCAGCAGGTCTTCGGGCGGGATGTCGGAGCGCATGGCGCCGGCCGCCACCGCGCGGTCGAGCAGGAGGCGGATCGCTCCGGTCAGTCGCTCGAAGGAATAGGCCCTCAGGCCAGGCGAGGCGGCCGCGACGAGCTGCAGCGCTTCCATCATGCCCTTCTTGGTGGCGACGAGCCGCACGTTGGCGTGAAACCACCGGCGCAGCGCCTCCACCGGATCCGGGTCCTGGGCATACTGTTCGGCCAGCGCGCCGAGATGGTCGACCTCGTGGCGGTAGACCGCCTCGAACAGGTCCTCGCGGGTCGGAAAGTGGCGGTAGAGCGTCGCGATGCCGACGCTGGCCTGCCGCGCCACCGCTTCCAGGCTCGCCTGCGGGCCGCCCGCGCTGAAGATCTGCGCGGCCGCCTCGAGCAGCCGTTCGCGGTTGCGGATGGAGTCGGCGCGGAGCTTTCGTTTTGCCTTGTTCGGTTCCTGCACCATCTTTTTGTCCCGCGGGGCTGCTCGCCCTCTTGATAAACGGAGGCTCCCTCCGTATAAATACACCTATCGGGAAACGCACTTCCAATCACGAATCCCGTCCGGGGGTCGCGACCGCGACCGGCCCGCCTCGACTTTCCAAGCCGCCGAGCGGCGACTTCGTTCCCAACATACATCTTCTGATCGGAGTACCACATGTCACTCTCCATCAGCATTACCCTCAATGGCCATCCGCACGAAATCGCGCTGGACGACCCGCGGGTGACGCTTCTCGACCTCCTGCGCGAACGGCTGGACCTGACCGGCACCAAGAAGGGCTGCGACCGCGGCCAATGCGGCGCCTGCACCGTGCTTGTCGACGGGCGGCGCATCAATTCCTGCCTTTCGCTTGCCGCCAGCCTCGACGGCGCCGAGATCACCACCATCGAGGGCCTTGCCGACGGCGATGTGCTGCATCCGGTGCAGGCCGCCTTCATCGAAAACGACGCGTTGCAGTGCGGCTACTGCACGCCGGGCCAGATCATGAGTGCCGTTGGGCTGATCGCGGAAGGCCATGCGGGCGACGACCCCGAGCGCGTGCGCGAATTGATGAGCGGCAATATCTGCCGCTGCGGCGCCTATCACGGCATCGTCGAGGCGGTGCTGGAAGCGCAAAAGACGATGGCGCAGGACAAGGGGAGGGCCGCGGCATGAACCGCTTCGATTTCATCCGCCCCGCCAGCGTGGCAGAGGCGGTCGCGGCGGCTTCCGAGCCGGGTTCGGCCTATCTCGCCGCCGGCACCAACCTCCTAGACTTGATGAAGATCGGCGCCGAGCGGCCAGATCGGCTCGTTGACATTACGCGGCTACCCGGCCTCGGAAGTATCGAGTGGGATGCCGAAGGCGGCGTGCGCATTGGCGCGATGGTGCGCAATTCCGATCTCGCCCATGACGAGCGCTTCGCCCGCACCTTTCCTGCCGTCGCCGAGGCGCTGCTTTCGGGGGCTTCGGCACAGCTCCGCAACGCCGCGAGCGTGGGCGGAAATCTCCTCCAGCACACGCGCTGCGCCTATTTCCAGGATACCGCGAGCGCCTGCAACCGCCGTGTGCCCGGCTCGGGATGCGACGCGAGGGAAGGCGAGAACCGGCTTCACGCGGTGCTCGGCTGGAGCGAGCACTGCATCGCCACGCACCCGTCGGATTTCTGCGTGCCGCTGGCCGCGCTCGACGCGGTCGTCGAGGTGGAAGGCCCCTCCGGCCGCCGCGACGTCGCGGTCGACGACCTCCACCTTCTGCCCGGAGACACGCCGCAGGCCAGGACCGCGCTTGCGCCGGGCGAACTCGTCGTGGCACTGCGTATCCCCGCCGGGGCGACGGCCTTCGCGGCACATTCGCGATATCTGAAACTGCGCGAGCGCACCTCCTATGCCTTCGCGGTGGTGTCGGCGGCGGTGGCGATCGAGATGCGGGGCGACACGATCGGCGGGGCGCGAATCGCGCTCGGCGCCGTGGCCGCAAAGCCCTGGCGTGCCCGGGCCGCCGAGGCCTCACTGGAAGGGGCGCGCCCGTCGGCGCAGGCCTTCGCGGAAGCGGCGAAGATCGCGCTGGCCGACGCACGACCCTCCGGCGACAACGCCTTCAAGATCGAACTGGCGCGCCGCCTCGTCGCACGCGCGATATCCCTCGCTTCGCAGGGAACGCCGGAAGACATGCCCGCTCTTCCGGCCTCGCCCTTCTCGACAATTCCGGGAGCCACCAATGTCGCCTGAGACACCATCCCCACAGACAGTCCGCTTCGGATCGAATGCTGGCCAGCCCCTGACGCGCCGCGACGGCGTCGCCAAGGTCACCGGCCGGGCGACCTACGCGGCCGACAATCATCCCGACGGGATACTCCATGCGGTCGCGGCCGTGAGCAGGATCGCGCGCGGACGCGTCACCTTCATGGACGTGGAGGCGGCGAAGGCGCATCCCGGCGTCGTGGATGTGCTGACGCCGTCGAACCGGCTGACGCTTTCGCACGATCCGAACGAAAAGATGCCGCCCTTCGGCTTCCGCGTCGAGGTGCTGCAGGACGACACGGTGCGCTACGTCAACCAGCCGATCGCGCTGGTGGTGGCCGAGACGCTCGAGGCCGCCGTCGAGGGTGCCGCGCTCCTCAACCCGAAGTACGACGCCGAACCCGCCCGCACGACGCTCGGAAACGGCGTGCGCTTCGACCCGCCGGCCGTCGGCGTCGGCGCTCCTCCGCGCACCGCCTATGGCGACGTGGAAGCGGGGCTGGCGGCGGCATCCAAGGTGGTCGAGTTCGACTGCGACACGCCGGCCCAGTACCACAATGCGATGGAGCCGCATGCGGTGGTCGCCGAGTGGGACGGCGACCGGCTGATGCTCGACATGCCGAACCAGGCGCTGGCGATGAGCTGCGCCTCCTACGCGGCCTATTTCGGCATCCCGGCCGCGAACGTGACGATCCGCTCGCCCTTCCTCGGCGGCGGCTTCGGATCGAAGGCCATCATCAATGGTCCGCAGATCCTCGCCATCATGGCCGCGCGCATGCTGAAGCGCCCCGTCAAGCTCGCGCTGCCGCGCGCGCAGATGTACGGCCCGGTCGGTCATCGCGGGCGCACCTGGCAGAAGCTGCGGCTCGGCATGGACGATGCTGGCCACCTGACCGCGCTCCATCACCGGACCATCGCCGCTACTTCAAGCTTCGACGACTTCCTGGAGCCGGCGGCAAACGCCTCGCTGCCGCTCTATGCCAGCCCGGCGATCCTCGCCGAGCACCAGGGCGTGCGTCTCGACACGGGCACGCCCGGGCCGATGCGCGCGCCGGGCGAGGCGTCGGGATCGGCGGCGCTCGAAGTGGCCATGGACGAGGCGGCCGAGGCCTGTGGCATGGACCCGCTCGCCTTCCGCCTCGCCAACTATGCCGAGACGGAGCCGGGCAGTGGAAAGCCGTTCTCCTCCAAGGCGCTTCGTGACTGCTACGAGCAAGGAGCGGAGCGCTTCGGGTGGTCATCCCGCCCGCTGGCGCCGCGCCAGATGCGCGACGAGGACGGTTTCCTCGTCGGCTGGGGCATGGGTACTGCGGTCTTCCCTTGCCCGCAATTCCCGGCTGCGGGCCGCGCCACGCTGCGTGCCGATGGCACGGCGCTGGTGGAGACGGCGGGCGCCGACATGGGGCAGGGCGCGTGGACCGCGCTCGCCCAGGTCGCCGCCGAGGCGCTCGGGCTCGATCCCGAAAAGGTCGAACTCCATTCAGGCGTCTCCACCCTTCCCGACGGCGGCGTGGCAGGCGGCTCGGCCCATACGGCCAGCGCCGGACTGGCGCTGCACAATGCCGGCGCGGAGGTGATCCGGGAACTGTCGGAGCTTGCCACCGCCGATGCGGCTTCGCCGCTCTTCGGTGCCGGCAACATCGGCGTCGTGGCGCGCGCCGGGCGGCTCCACCGCCGCGACGACGAGAGCCGCAGCGAAAGCTATGCCGACATTCTCGCCCGCGCCGGCAAGCGCGAACTCGTCGGCAACGCCAAGGCGGCGCGCGATCCGGCGGATGCTGCGGCGCATGCGATGTATTCGCACGGCGCCGTCTTCGCCGAGGTAAAGGTCGATCCGGATCTCGGGCAGATCCGCACCACGCGGCTCGTGGGCGCGTTCGCAGCGGGCCGCATCATCAACCCGCGGCTCGCCCGCAGCCAGTACTTCGGCGGGATGATCTGGGGTATCTCCTTCGCGCTGCTGGAGGAGGCGATCACCGACGAGAGGACCGGCCGGATCATGAATGCGGATCTCGCCGAGTACCACGTGCCGGTCAATGCCGACGTGCCCAGGCTCGATGCGATCCTGGTTCCGGAGGAGGATGCCTTCGTCAATCCGCTCGGCATCAAGGGCGTCGGGGAGATCGGCGTCACCGGCACGGTCGGCGCCATCGCCAACGCGGTCTGGCATGCGACCGGAGTCAGGCCTCGCCGCTTCCCCGTCCGGATCGAGGACGTGATCGGCGGACTGTAGACCGAAAGCTCGAGGCCGGCGGGACGGGTGCGTTTCGCCGGCCGGGAGACGGGCGGCTCAGGCTGCCATGCTTTCGGGCAGGTCCTTGAGGTGCCTCAGAAGACCGCCATAGGAGAGCGCCATGCCCGCGAAAGGGTTGGCGCTTCCTTCGGCGTCTTCGATGCGGACGGAGCGACCGTCGTCCTGGAGCAGGACCAGCACGGTCGACCGATCGTCGCCGCCGCCGACGCTGACGGCCGCGACGCGCTGGCAATCCTCGATCATGTGGGCGGGCATGAGGAACAGGAAGTGGCCGTCGGCCTTGTCGGCCGCATGGCGCACCGCGGCCTCGAAACCGCACTCGGCAATATCCTGCGAATTCAGGGAAAGTTCGAACTCGACGACTTCCAGGGGCGCGCCGTCATTGTTCTGGTTGTTTGGCCGCGTTTCCATGCGGGGTACTCCGTCTTCCTGATCGCCCCCGCATTTCCAAGCATGACCGTCAGAATGGCGTTATTGTGGCGCGGTCAAGGGCGGCGCTCCATCCGCCGGGACGACCGGGGTGCGGACCTCGTTCGCCTCGACGGGGTCATCTCGCCCGTTTGAATTCCCGCGCCGGAACCACGGAGCCCGTGGCCGGTTTGGGGAGGAACCCGGAAGGATTTCCATGCAGATCGGTGCCGCAACGTGGTAGAATGGCTTCTGGCCACAGTGCCGATCTTCAAGGCTGTGCACATCGTGTGCCTGAGCATCTGGTGCGGCGGCCTGATCGCCCTGCCGATGATGCTGGCGCGGCACGATCCGGCGATCGCACAGGACGATTATCATCTCATCCGCCGCGCCACTCACCTGACCTATACGATGCTCGTCACCCCCGCCGCGGTGATCGCGGTGATCGCGGGGACATGGCTCATATTCCTGCGGCAGGCCTTCGTTCCCTGGCTGTTCGCCAAGCTCGTCTTCGTCGCGCTGCTGCTGGTTCTCCATGCCTGGGTCGGCCACAGCATCGTGCGCATCGCCGAGGAGCCGGGCAAGCACAGGCCGCCCAATCCCTATCTGCCGCTGGCCGGAGTGCTCGCCTGCGCCTGCGCGATCCTGGTTCTCGTGCTGGGCAAGCCGGATCTCGGCTGGATCGGCTTTCCCGACTGGATGCTTCGGCCGAGGGGCGGTCAGCTGCCTTTCGAAGTGCCGAGACGATAATCGAAGACGAGCTTGCCGCCATGCCACCCCGTGAACCCCACGATGACCACGCAAAGCGCCGACAGGAGGATGCCATAGGGCAGCACCGCGTCTTCGTAGCCGTAGAGCCTGTGGCCCCAGTTCGTGCCGAGGAGCGCGAGCAGCGTCACGGCGATGATGAAGTGCGTCCAGGCCGCAGCGCGGGCGCGGATGCCGGAGACCAGAAGCAGTTCCGCCGTGCCGGAGAGGCCGGCCAGCATGCCGAACAGGAACCCGGTTCCCGCCGCCCACAGTGCGGCGCGCGCCCAGAAGGCTTCGCCCGTCCACCAGTAGAGGATGTCGGCACCGAAGGCGCAGAAGGTGAGCGCGACCGGAAACGACACGCTCATGGCATGGATCGGATGGCCCAGGATGGCGATCTGGGACTCGGTCTGGTCGTATCCCGGGTCCTGCGCGACGGGATCGATGAGTTTCTCGTCTTTCCCCTGGAATTCTTCGTTCGGCATCGCCGCCGTCTCCTTCGCGCTCTCCCGCTTCTCACAACGGTGGTTCTCGTTTCCGGTTGCGCCGGCCCGCTCTCGACCGTGGATCCCGCCGGACCCGCCGCGCGCGACATCGCCACGCTGTGGTGGGTCATGCTCGCCGGGTCGCTCGCCATCCTGGTGCTCGTGCTCGTCCTGCTCGCGCTGGCGTTCCGCCGCGGCCGCGACCCCGGCGCGGGGGACGAGGCGAGGCAGGAACGCCGCTGGATCGTCGGTCTCGGCCTGGCGTTCCCGGTCGCGGTCCTGCTCGCCCTCTTGGCCTACGGGCTGGTGATCGGCGAGCGCCTCCTGCCGCGTAGCGGGGCGGACGTCGTGGCGGTCGCGGCCGAGGCGCGGCGGTGGGAATGGTCCTTCTCCTATGACGACGCGCCCGGCCGCTCGACCCTCAACGTGCTGCACATACCGGCCGGCCGTCCCGTCGCCGTGGCGATCACCACGGCCGACGTCATCCACAGCTTCTGGGTGCCGCGCCTGGCCGGCAAGCTGGACGCGATCCCCGGCCACGTCAACGTGCTGCGCATCGAGGCGGACGCGCCCGGCATCTATGCCGGACGCAGCGCCGAGTTCAGCGGCGTGGGCTACATGGACCACGCCTTCACCGTGGTCGCCCACGATGCCGAAGCATGGCAGGCATTCCTCGGAGGCGCCGAATGAACGCTCTGAAGCGCCATCGCCGGCTCGATGCGATCTGGTCGTCACAGCCCGGCTGGAAGGGCTGGTTCTCCACTGTGAACCACAGCGACGTCGGGCGGATGTTCCTGGCGACGGCGTTCTTCCATTTCCTCGTCGGCGGCGTGCTGGCGATGCTGATCCGCGCGCAATTGGCCACGCCGCACTCGGCCTTCGCGGGGCCGGAGATCTACAACCAGCTCTTCACGATGCACGGGACCATCATGATGTTCCTGTTCGCCATCCCGACCTTCGAGGGCCTGGCGATCTACCTGCTGCCGAAGATGCTGGGCACGCGCGACCTCGCCTATCCGCGCCTCACCGCCTATGGATTCTGGTGCTACTTCTTTGGCGGCGCCATGCTCCTGCTCTCGCTGGTGCTGGGCATCGCGCCGGACGGCGGCTGGTTCATGTATCCGCCGCTGACGGGACCGATCTATTCGCCGGGCATCAACACCGACTTCTGGCTGATCGGCATCACCTTCGTGGAGATTTCCGCGATCTGCGCCGCCGTCGAGTTCACCGTCTCGATCCTGAAGTACCGCGCGCCAGGCATGTCGCTGGCCAAGATGCCGATCTTCGCCTGGTACGCGCTGGTCACCTCGCTGATGATCCTGACCGGCTTTCCGCCGCTGATCCTGGGGTCGATCCTGCTCGAGGTGGAGCGGGCGTTCGGGTTGCCCTTCTTCCAGGCCGAGCACGGCGGCGACAGCCTGTTGTGGCAGCACCTGTTCTGGCTGTTCGGCCATCCGGAGGTCTACATCATCTTCCTGCCGGCCGCGGGCGTGGTCTCGACGATCATCCCGGTGATGGCCCGCACGACGCTGCTCGGCTATGGCTGGGTGGTCGCCGCGGTGGTGGCGCTGGCCTTCCTGAGCTTCGGCCTGTGGGTCCACCACATGTTCGCCACGGGCATCCCGCACATGGGGCTCGCCTTCTTCTCGGCGGCCTCCACGCTGGTCGCAGTGCCGACGGGCATCCAGATCTTCGCCTGGATCGGCACGCTGTGGAAGGGGCGGCCGCAGCTCCATTTGCCGATGCTGCACATCCTGGGCTTCTTCGTGACGTTCGTCATCGGCGGGCTGACGGGGGTGATGGTCGCGGTGGTGCCGTTCGACTGGCAGGTCCACGACACGGCCTTCGTCACCGCGCACCTGCACTACGTGCTGTTCGGGGGCTTCGTCTTCCCGATGCTTGCCGCCATCTACTACTGGCTGCCGCTGGCGACCGGGCGGAAGCGCTTCTTCCGCCTGGGCGAGGTCGCCTTCGCGTTGGTGTTCTTCGGCTTCCACCTCACCTTCCTTGCCATGCACTGGGTCGGGCTCATGGGCCAGCGGCGCCGGATACCGACCTACGCCCCCGAGGACGGCTGGACGACGATCAACCTGATCTCCTCGATCGGCGGCTTCATCATGGCGATCGGGCTTGCGATCGTGTTGCTGGAGGTCGTCCTGCACATGACCACCCGCCACCGGGTCGCTCGCAATCCCTGGCGGTCCGGGTCGCTCGAATGGGCCATGACTTTGCCGCCGCCGGCCTACAACTTCGCCAGCCTGCCGCATGTCGAAGGCCGCGACCCGCTCTGGGCAGACGAGGCACTCGCGGTGCGCCTGGCGCGCGGCGAGGGGTATCTCGGCGATCCGCCGGACGGGCAGCGCGAGACGCTGACGGTCGACATCGCCACCGGCGACCCGGACTACCACGTCGTCTACCCGGCCAACACGCGCCTGCCGATCGTCTTTTCGGCGGTGACGGGCCTGTTCTTCCTGTCCCTGCTGCTCAAGGTCTACTGGCTCACGCCCCTCGCCGTGGCGGGGGTGGCGGCGGTCGGCTGGGGATGGGTCTGGACGCTGGGGCGCAGGGAGGATCCGGGCACGCAGGATGTCGGCCGCGGCGTGCGGCTGCCGAGTTCCGATTCGGTTGCCCGTTCGCCGGGCTGGTGGGGATCGCTGTTCCTCCTGGTCGCCAACGCCACCTTCTTCGGCTCGCTGCTCTTCGGATACGCCTTCCTGTGGACCGTCGCACCGGACTGGCCGCCGCCGGCCCTGATCGCCCCGTCGCTCTTCGTCGTCGCCGTCGCGCTCGCCGGGGCCGCGTTCGGCGTCGCCGGTATCGCACTTGCGGACCGCGCGAACCGCCGCGGCGGTGCGCCGGTCTCCGGTCTCGGCATTGCCCTCCTCGGCACGCTGGGAAGCGCGGCGGCGTTCGCCTGGCTGATGATCGGCACGCCCGATCCTGCCGGACACGCCTATGGCGCGACGCTCTTCGTACTCGGCGCATACGGCCTCTTCCATGCCGCGCTCGCTGTCCTCATGACCTGCTTCCTGATCGCGCGGCTGCGCAGCGGCTTCATGGCGCCTGGCCGAGCGGCTGGGCTACCCATCGTCGGCCTGTGGATGGCCTACCTCGCCCTCGTGACGGTTCCGATCCTGCTGGCGGCCTATCTGCCGTGGGTCCTCGCATGAACGACCTGCTGCGTATCCTGGCCGGTCCGCTCCTCTGGCTCGCGACGTTCAGCGCCGTCTACGGGCTGAACGGGGTCGTTTGCGGCGTCTGCGCCGGAGGAACCGCGTTCGGCGACGTGTCCTTGCCGCGCGTGATCTTCGCGGTCGCATGGCTGGTCGCGATCGGCCTGCAACTCGGCCTCGTGGCGGCGCTCCACACGGCCCGCTTGGGTTCGCGCTCAAGCTTCGTGCGCGTCGTCAGCCGCACGACCGGATGGGTCGGCCTCGCGGCGAGCCTCTGGACGCTCTTCCCGACCGTCGTCACGTCCTCCTGCCTCTGATCGCTTCCAGCGGCTCCGTTCTCTGCCGTCTGCTTCGCCTGCGACACGGCGCAAATTGCGCCGCAGTGCGAATGCGGCTACTGGACAAAGGAACGGCCGCCTTGAGAATGGCGGCCAGGAGAGCGCCGAACCGGGAGGTCGTTTCATGCAGGGTCTGATGCAGCAGTGGCCGCTGCTCTGTCACAAGATCATCGATCACGCCGCGCACCAGCACGGCGACCGCGAGATCGTCTCGCGCTCGGTCGAGGGGCCGATCGTTCGCACCACCTACCGCGAGGCGAGGGAGCGCTCGCTCAAGGTGTCGCAGCGCCTTTCGCGCGACGGCTACAAGCGCGGCGACCGCATCGGCACGCTCGCCTGGAACACCGCGCGGCATCTCGAAAGCTGGTACGGCATCATGGGCATGGGCGGCGTCTACCACACGCTCAACCCGCGGCTCTTCCCCGACCAGATCGCCTGGATCATGAACCATGCCGAGGACAGGTGCCTCTTCGTCGATCTGACCTTCATGCCGCTCGTGGAGAAGATCGCGCCTTTGGTGCGGAGCCTGGAGAAGGTGATCGTCTTTACCGACGCCGCGCACATGCCGCAGACCGCGCTGCCGAACGTCGTGGCCTACGAGGAATGGCTGGCCGAGGCCGACGGCGACTTCACCTGGGTGGAGACGGACGAGAACGAGGCGTGCGGCATGTGCTACACGTCTGGCACCACGGGCGACCCGAAGGGCGTGGTGTACAGCCACCGCTCGAACGTGCTCCACGCCATGATGGCCTGCATGCCCGATGCCATGGGCATCTCCTCGCGCGACGTTATCCTCCCGGTTGTGCCGATGTTCCACGCCAACGCCTGGGGCCTTGCCCAGAGCGCGCCGATGATCGGCGCCAAGATGGTGATGCCGGGCGGCAAGATGGACGGTGCCTCGATCTACGAGATGCTCGACACCGAGAAGGTGACATTCACCGCCGCCGTGCCGACGGTGTGGCTGATGCTGCTCCAGTATCTCGAGGAGACCGGCAAGAAGCTGCCATACCTGAAGAAAGTGGTCATCGGCGGCTCGGCATGCCCGCGTGCCATGACGGAGAAGTTCCAGAAGAACTACGACGTCGACGTGATCCATGCCTGGGGCATGACGGAGATGTCGCCGCTCGGTTCGCTCGGCACCATCAAGCCGGAATACGCGAACCTCGAGGGCGACGCGCTGCTCGACGTCAAGGAGAAGCAGGGCCATGCGCCGTTCGGCGTGGAGATGAAGGTCACCGACGACGAGAATCGCGACCAGCCGTGGGACGGCAAGACCTTCGGCCGGCTGAAGGTGCGCGGGCCTGCGGTGGCATCGTCTTATTACGGCGGGGCGGGTGCCGAGCAGTTCGATGCCGAAGGCTGGTTCGACACGGGCGACGTCGCCCATATCGACCCCCTCGGCTACATGCAGATCACCGACCGGGCCAAGGACGTTATCAAGTCGGGCGGCGAGTGGATCTCGACCATCGACCTGGAAAACCTCGCAGTCGGCCACCCCGACGTGGCGGAAGCGGCGGTCATCGGCGTCGCACATCCCAAGTGGGACGAGCGACCGCTGCTGGTCGTGGTCAAGAAGCCGGGCAAGGAGCCGACGCGCGAGGCAATCCTCGACTACATGAAGGGCCGCTGCGCCAAGTGGTGGCTGCCCGACGACGTCGTGTTCGTGGCGGAGATTCCGCACACGGCCACCGGCAAGATCCAGAAGACCACGCTGCGCGAGCAGTTCCGCGACTATCGGCTGCCCGCGGCTTGAGGAACGGCGTGCATCATGCCCTGCCGTGACGCCGGCCAGCCGGCTGGGCGTTCCGGCCGGTCCGGCCACGGGTCGCAGTGACGATGGCAACGAGAGTGACGATCGAACGGCGTCCGTCGCGGGCCTGCGAATGGGCGTCGCGGCTGGCCAGGTTCGCGGCGGTGCTCGCGATCGTCGGCGGGCTGTCGCATCGCTACGGGCTCCTGGAGACCGTCCCGTTCTTCTGGGTCCTCGGCATCATCGGCGTGCTCGCGGTGGTCGCGGTCGGGCTGGCGATCGCCGGCTTCATCGACGTTTGGGAACATGGCGACAAGGGCGGACGCAAGGCGCTGGCCGCGGGGCTCCTCGCCTGCGCGATCCTCGTGCCGTTCGGCCTCGGCGGCTGGCGCGTCTTTGAGTATCCGCGCCTGGTCGACGTCACCACCGACACGGAGGACCCGCCGTCCTTCCGCTCGCTGGCCCTCCTGCGGCCTCCCTCGGCGAATACGATCGGCGCGATCGACGCCAACACGGCCAACCTCATCGAGACGAGCTACCCCGACATCAGCGGTCGTCGCTACGCGGTGTCGCCCGACCGCGTCATGCAGGCGGTTCTGGCGATCATGGCCGAGCGGGGATGGCAGGTCGTCGCGACGCGCGGCATCCCGCAACAGGACAGCGAGATGACCATGGAAGCGCGGGCCTTTTCCCGGTTCATGCGGTTTCCCGCGGACGTGGCGGTGCGGCTGACCGACGAAGGCGCCTCGACCTTCGTCGACATGCGCTCTGCCTCACACTATGCCCAGCACGACCTCGGCGACAATGCCGACAGGATCAGTCGGTTCCTGACCGAACTCGACGCGGCAATGGAAGCGGGCACGCAGTAGGGCTACGGCAGCAGGCTCAGGTCTCCGGAGGCTGTTCCGGTTCCTCCTGCACCACCTGCTCGACCACGAAAGCGGCGGTGAGGCCGTGGATGAGGGTAGACAGAAGGATGGTGAGCGCGATCGTGGCCCATAATTGCCCTTCGTTGACGAACTCCAGATGGCTGGCGGCATAGCCCAGATAGTAGATCGAGCCGACGCCTCGCACGCCGTAGAACGCGATCACCATGCGTTCCTTGGTGCGGGTGTCGGTGCCGAGCAGCGACACCCAGGCGCCAACGGGCCGCACGACCAGGAGCAGGCCGATCGCGATGGCGGCGTGGCGCCAATCGAGTTCGGACCAGAGTTCGGGGAATATCCCGCCGACGAGCACGAGGAGCAGCGCGGTCAGCGCCAGTTCGATCGCCTCGTTGAAGCTGTGAAGTTTGCCATGAAACGCATGCTCGGCCTTGATGCGCCGCATCGTCAGGCCGGCGACGAAGCAGGCGATGAAACCGTAGCCTTCCAGGATCTCCGTCGCGCCGTAGCTCACGAGCACGCAGGCGAATGCGAGCACGCCCGAGCCGGTATTGGCCAGCACGTTGTTCCTCGGGATTGCGAAGAGGACGCGACCGAGCAGCCAGCCGGTGGCGACGCCCATCGCGCACCCGACGGCGATGCGGTAGAACACATCGAGCAGCAGCCAGTCGCCGAGGATGGCAGGGATGGAAAATCCGACCGAGCCGACGAGAAGCCCTAGATAGACGAAGGGGAAGGCGAGGCCGTCGTTCAGCCCGGCTTCCGTGGTGAGCGCGAAACGGATCGGATGTTCACCGCCTTCCGTCGGCGGCCCTACCTGCACGTCGCCGGCCAGCACCGGATCGGTCGGCGCGAGTACGGCACCGAGCAGGATGGCTCCGGCAAGCGTCATCCCGGCGAAATTGTAGCCCATGAAGGCAACGGCCGCGATGGTGATCGGCATGGCGATCACGAGCAGCCGCACGGTTGGCTGCCAGCGGCGGTAGCTCGACAGGTTGTCGATCCTGAGGCCTGTGCCGAACAGGGCCACGATGACTGCAAGTTCGCTCGTCAGCTCCCAGAAGCGCGGTGAGTCGCGCGGATCGAGCGCCTGGGGCATGCCCGGGACGAGCGAAAAAGCCGCCATGCCGAAGAGGATCAGAAGGCCCGAGGCCGCGGGCTCGCGGCCCGAAAAGAATCGCGGCAGCCACAACGCCAGGACGATGCCCAGCCCGATCGTGAGCATGGCTACGTGGTAGGTGTTGAAACCGAAGAAGGGCTCGTCCTGCATTTTGCCTCAAGGTAGGAGGCGCTAGCGCCCTGCTGGCCGATCAACACCCGATGCGACCGACGGTTCCCATCGCGCCGACGCACCCGCATTGCCGGCCACGACAGTGTGGGTCAGCCGCCAAAACCGAAGTACCAGACCGCGACGGGTACCGCCAGCAATACGATCAGCGAAAAGACCACGAGTGCGCCGTCGCGGGTGAGCAGACCGGCAGCGAAAAGCGCGATGACGGCGGAAGCGATCGAACCGGAGGTGGGGATGACCTCCATGAAGGGCATGAAGAGCGTCAGCCCCAGGATGAGGAGCAGCGGCAGGAACAGCCAGGGGCGATGCAGGAAGAAGGTCAATCGCGCCTTTAGGAAGCGCTCGACGAACGCGATCGGCTTGCGCAGCCAGGCGATGCCCTTGCAGAGCTTTTCCGTCGACATGCGGCGGCGGGTGATGAACGATGGCAGCCAGACGCTGTCGCGCCCGAAGATCATCTGGACGACCAGGATGAAGGTGATCCCCGCGACCACGGTGGTGATGCCGGGGATCGCGCTCGCCGGCGAAGTCGAGATCAGCGCGAAGACCAGCATCAGCGACGCAAAGGACTTGTGACCGAGTTCCTCGATGACTTCCTGTACCGTGATGCTGTCGTCGTGGGTGGACTTCTCGAGACGGTCGAGAACGTCGCTCAGCGCATGCGTACGCTCCTTCGGCATATTCACTCTCACTTCCGTTCGGCGGGAAACGCCGCAGCGTGAAGAGGCGTTCCCTCGGTGGGGCGGCTTTGTCGCCACTGGAAGCGGGACGGCAATCGCGCTCAGGCAGGGAAGTAGCTGGAGTCGATGGAAACCTCGCCCTCGGTGGTGACGCAGCTTCGTGCGACGAGGTCCTCCAGATGGGCGAGCAGCGACAGCCCCGCCGCGCCGTGCAGCCGCGGATCGGTGTCGCGGTAGATCGTGCGCACCATGTCCGGAATCGTCCGGTCGCCCGACCGGAGCCGGTCCATGATCGCGGCTTCGCGCATCTTGCGGTGGGCGCGCAGCGCGCGCACGAACTCGGCCGGCTTGTGCACGGGACCGCCATGTCCGGGGAAATAGATTTGGTCCTGCCGTTCGAGCAGTTTCGTCAGCGACGTCATGTAGTCCGACATCGATCCGTCCGGCGGGGCCACGATCGAGGTCGACCAGGCCATCACGTGATCGGCGGAAAACAGGATGCCCGTGCCCTCGAGCGAGAAGGCGCAATGGTTGGCCGCGTGGCCGGGCGTGTGCACGGCGCCGATCGTCCAGCCGTCACCCTCTACCGCCTCGCCGTCGGCAAGCGTCCGGTCGGGGCGGAATTCGGTGTCGGCGCTCGCATCGAGCGGATTGACCTCGCCAATCCTCAAAGGCCGCGCGGCGCGGTGCGGGCCTTCCGCGCAGACGATCGCCCCGGTCGCCTCCTTCAGCCGTGCAGTCAGCGGCGAATGATCCCGATGCGTATGGCTGACGAAGATGTGGCTGACGGGACGGTCGCCGATGGCGGCGATCAGCGCCTCGAAATGCGCGTCGTCTTCCGGCCCGGGGTCGATCACGGCGAGCGTGTCGGTGCCGACGAGATAGCTGTTGGTGCCGTGGAAGGTGAACGGACCCGGGTTGTTCACCGTCAGCCGGCGCACGTCGGGAGCGACCTCCACGGGTTCGCCGTAGGCGGGTTCGAAAGCCGTCACGAAATCGATGGCCATCTAGCGGAGGAAGAGATTGGGGAAGGCATGATGCATGGCGGTTGTCGGATAACACGGAACCTCATATAGGGGAACCAGCGGCCCGTCGGGTCCCGTTCAACACAATGGAGTCGTCCATGTCGGCAGCGATCGCAATGCGTCCCCTCGCCAGCCTCGCCATTCCGCAGAGCGGGGCCTCCCGCTTTGCCGTACAGGCACTGCTCGTGATCGGCGGGACTCTCCTGCTGACGCTTTCGGCCAAGACGAAGGTCGTGCTGGGCCCCGTCGACATGTCGCTGCAGACGCTTGCCGTGCTGCTCATCGCCACGGCTTTCGGCGCCCGGTTGGCCGTCGCTACCGTGATTCTCTACCTGGTCGAGGGCGCGATGGGCTTCCCCGTCTTCCAGAGCACGCCGGAAAAGGGCATCGGCCTCGCCTACATGATGGGCACCACCGGCGGCTACCTCGCCGGCTTCCTGGTCATGGCCGCCATCGCCGGATGGGCCGCGGACCGGGGTTTCGACCGCTCGCCGTTCAAGCTCTTCGGGGCGATGCTCGTCGCTGAAGCCGTGATGCTGTCGATGGGCTTCGCGTGGCTCGCCACCTTCATCGGCTTCGAAAAGGCCTGGTTCTTCGGCGTCCAGCCCTTCCTCGTGCCCGACCTGATCAAGGTCGCGCTCGCCGCCGCGATCGTGCCGGCGGTCTGGAGCCTCGTCCCGCGCAAGGGCTGACCGAAGACCCGCTCCTTCCGGTCCGGGCCGTTGCAGGCCTGGACCTTGCTGCTACGACCGGCCCGTTGAACGCGGGTCTGGCGCGTTCGCGCAATTCTCAGATCGCGTGGATTGGGCGGGAGAGAGCGAACGGCTGATAGACCTGGGGCAAACAAGATCTATCAGCCGGGTGAATTGCTCGCGAGCCTTCCACCGCGACGGTCAGTATCCGTTCTCCTTCCGCAACGCCACACATGTTTGGCGTGAGCGTCAGCTTTAAGTCTGCGGGGACGTCTGGACCCGCCTCATGCCGGCGTGACCGTCGCCGAGCCGTCCAGCACGTGCCAGGGATCGGCGGCCGCGGTTCCGGAGGCGCGCAGCGCGCGGTTGTCGGTCGTGTCCCAGACGATCAGACCTTTGAGCTTTCCGGTCGTGTTCACCGCGTGGGCCACGTTGGCGATGTTGGCGCCCGAATACTCCGAGCTCGCGCCGATGACGAAGCGCCGGCTGGCGTCGATCACCGTGTCGCGCGCGGCGCCCATCTGGAGGGCGCCGGTCTCGGCGACCGTAACGCGCACCGCCACCGTCGCCGTGCCGTCCGTGGTCATGAAGTCGATGCGGCCGGGCGTGCGTTCGGTGCCCGGCGTACCGGCGACGCTGACGTTGATGCGGGCGGCCTCGCCCTGGTTCCCGCTCGATGCGACGCCGGCGAACGAGAAGGTGGCGAGATCGTCGCCGGCCTGCACGACGGTGTTGTCGCCGACATTCGCGCCGCGGGACTTGGCGAAGAACAGGTACGGCGCGCCCACGTTGTTGGCGAAGCGCGCCAGCATCAGGGAGGCATCCGGGCCGGTCGAGAGGATCTGCATCTTCGGCGTCACGACGGTCAAACCGGTCCCGCCGGTGCGGGTGCCATAGGCGCTCGATCCGCCGATGAGGAAGTTTCCGGACGTACCGAAACGCGCCTGCTCGGTCGCGCCGGTGACGAAGGCGAGCATGTTGTCGCCACCGGCCAGGCCGCTGTCGCTGTCGCCGACCTTCAGCGCCGGCGAAGCGGCGGACCCGGCCGGCAGCCGCACCGCGCCGGTAGTCTTGTCGACGAGGATCGCCGTCGTCCAGGCCGATCCGTCGGCGGAGACCTTGAGCGTAAAATCGTCGTCGCCGATCAGGCCGAGTTCGGCGCGGCCGGAGAAGCCGGTCTGCATGAGCAGCGAATTAACGTCGCCCTCCGTCTCCTTGTTCATCGTGTAGCGCAGGTCGCCATCGCCGCCTTCGCCGGCGCTCCTGGCGGTCCACAATGCCTTGTTGAGCTTGGCCGAGAAAGGGTTGGTGGCATCGGCGGCGGTTCCGACACCGAGCAGCGAGAGGTTCTGGAACACGGTGAGGGCGGAGGTGAGCCCGGCCCAGGCCGACCCGGTCCAGTAGCAGAGCTGCGCCTCGTCGTTGACCCAGGCGACCCAGCCCGGCAGCGGCGTGAAGAACAGCCAGGCGTCGTCCCGGAAAACCGCGATCTTGTCCTCCTTGCCTGCCCAGTCGCCGGTCGCCGTGGCCGCGACGATGTAGCGGTCGCCCTCGCTCTCGCCGCCGGGCGGTGCCGTCAGGTCGCGGTCGATCACCGAGAGCTGGACCAGCGCGTCCAGCATGGCGATCGCCTCGTTGTGGGTGACGTGCTTCTGCGCCTGGGAAGGCATGATGTAGGGGAGGGCGAGATGGGTGCTGTTTTCCACGGGGGATGCTCCAAGCATTTTTCGTCCCCATGATGCTACGGGAGCGGGACGGCACGTGGATCAAATGGGCGCATTCTTTCGCGATCGACGACCCCAGCGGGACACACCGACCGCGCCCCCCCGAGGCGACAAGTCCCAAAAAACCGGGCGTTCACGGCGAGCGGGGGACGGGACCTGGCGTTCGGCGACGCTTCCTCCACCACGAGATGGCGCGGAATCTGTTCACGCCGTTTTCCCGCGCGGCTCGCGAAAAGCGGTGCGTCACGGCCAGTCGGCGAAGCTGGCTGGCGGGGCGAGTTCGCCCTGTCGCCGTGCCTCGCCGCGTTGGCGGCGGTAGGCGCCGGGCGATATGCCCATCATCCGGCGGAAAAAGTTCGAGAAATGCGCCGGGTCGTTGAAGCCCAGCGAGTGGCCCAGTTGCTGGATGGTCATGGCCGACCGGTCGAGCCGAAGTGCGGCCTCGTGCGCCAGCCGCTCGGAAACCAGCGCCTTGGGTGACTTGCCGATGCCGCTGGTGCACACGGCGTGCAGCCGGTCGGCCGAAATACCGAGTGCGGAAGCGTACTGGACGATGCTCCAGTGGCTGCGAAAGTTCATCTCGACGAGTTGCCGGAACCGCAGCAGGAGCCCGGCCTTCTCCCCGGTGCCGACCAGCGAGGTCTCGTGCGCCCCGGAGAGGCGCATCATGGTGACGAGCATGATGCGGAGCAAGGCCGCGAGCAGCAGCGGCGATCCCTCCTGCGGCTGCCGCAATTCGTTGAGAACGCCGTTGAAGCAGCGCGCGATTACCGAGGCCTGCTCGCCCTGCCCGGCGAGCGACAGCACGAAGTTGCGGTCGACGAGATAGCGCAGATCGACCGATTCGGCCTGGTCGCCGATCGCGTCTACCAGGAAGGCATTCGCCACGTGGCCGCGATAGCCGGTGCTTCCGGCTTCGACGCGCAGGCGCCCCGGCTGCTGGTCGCCCAGCCACAGCAGTGCCGGGGCCTCGATCGAAAGGCGATCGTCGCCGGCCTCCGCCTCGCCGCTGCCGTCGGTGAGCAGCACGACTTGGCGTTCCGCCAGGTCGCTCAGGCGGTTGAGCGACCAGAATCGCCGCTGCAGGCTGCTTTCGATGCGTTCGGCCTTCACCTGTCTTCCGCGTCCAAGCCTGATCCGGGATGTAAAACCGTTCGATGGCCACCGTTTTACCAGTTTCTTGCAATCAATAGCCAGAAATTTGCCTTCTACAAGAGGCCGCTTGGCTGTTCTGTGAATGGCATGCAGTGGCAAAGGGCTCGGCAAGAGGCCCGTACCGCCAGATTGCGCCGGCAAATCAGGCCGGACGCGGGAGGAATCGGAATTTGGCAGGCGCATCGACGGCGATCGCCCGAAGCAGGATGACGGCTGGCGGTGCGATCCTCGAGAGGATCAGCCCGGTCACCGGCGACGTCGTGACCCGCGTTCCGGCATCAAGCCCCGACGAGGCCCGCCACGTGGCGAACCGCGCCGCCGCCGCTTTTGCGCAATGGTCCAGGGTTCCCCCGTCGGAGCGGCGCGCGCTGCTCGACCGCGCGGCCGACCTGCTCCTGGCCCGCTCGCACGACTTCGTCGAGGCGATCTCGGCGGAGACGGGCGGGACCTGCGCCTGGGGCGAACTCAACTGCCGCCTGGCCGCTTCCATCCTGCGCGAGGCGGGCGCGCTGACGACGCAGGTGACGGGCGAGGTGATCCCCTCCGATCGGCCCGGCGCCCTTTCGATGGCGATGCGCAGGCCCTGCGGCGTGGTGCTGACGCTGGCGCCCTGGAACGCGCCGCTCATCCTCGGGGTGCGCGGACTGGCCATGCCGCTCGCCTGCGGCAACACGGTGGTCTTCAAGGCCTCCGAACTCTGCCCGCGCACTCACCAGATGATCGGCGAGATCTTCGCGGAAGCGGGATTTCCCGACGGGTGCGTCGGGGTCGTCCACAATGCCGAGCACCACGCCACCGAGATCGTGGAAGCGCTCGTCGCGCATCCGGCGGTGCGACGCGTGAACTTCACCGGTTCGACGCGGGCTGGCCGCGTCATCGCGGAACTCTGTGCCCGACACCTGAAGAGGCCGCTGCTGGAACTGGGAGGAAAGGCGCCGCTCGTCGTGCTCGACGACGCCGATGTCGAGCAGGCGGTGAAGGCGGCCGCCTACGGCGCCTTCTTCCATCAGGGCCAGATCTGCATGTCGACGGAACGGGTGCTCGTCCATGACGACATGGCCGACGATTTCACCGCCCGTCTCGCCGGACACGCCGGCCGGCTGAAGGCGGGCGATCCACGCTATCCCGGCAATGCGATCGGGCCGATGGTCAGCGAACAGGCGGCGCAGCGCGTGAAGGCCCTGATCGACGACGCGGTGGACAAGGGCGCGCGACTGGTCGCCGGCGGAAAGCTGCGCGGCGCCTACCTGGACGCGACGATCCTCGACGGGATGACGCCCTCGATGCGCATCTACTACGAGGAATCCTTCGGGCCGGTGGCCTCGGTCATCCGCTATTCCGACATCGACGAGGCCGTCTCGATCGCCAACGACACGGAGTACGGCCTCGCCGCCGCGGTTTTCGGCCGCGACGTGACGCGCGCGCTGGAGGTGGCGCACCGGCTGGAGACCGGCATCTGCCACATCAATGCTGCGACCATCCAGGACGAGCCGCAGGTGCCGTTCGGCGGCGTGAAGGCGTCCGGCTACGGCCGCTTCGGCGGACGCGCGGGCATCGACGAGTTCACGGAACTGCGCTGGATTTCGATCCAGGGCGGCCGCGAGGAGTATCCGATATGAGTGCGCGGGGAGGGGTGGAACCGCGCGGCGAGACGGCAGGCTGGACGGCGCGCGACGGGTTCGTCGCCGCTGCCGCCGCTCGCGGCGACGGGCGCTGCTTCATGTATACACCACCGCCTGCCGGCGTGACGCCCGGCATGTTCGAACCTCACGCCCGGCATCGTCCCGCGGCGCGCGCAAGCACCGTGTCGGCAACGGCACGTCCGGTTGGGTCGCGGCAAGGGTCGGCAGGGCTCCTTGCGCGATGTGTATACATGGCATCTGATTGCGCGGTGACAGGCCGGCAGAAAAATTCTATTGTCTCCGGCGGCCGCGCCATCGGGCGGGAGAGAGCGGAGCCGCTGTTCCGTCGCCCCATGCGAAAGACGGGATTGCGTGTCCCGGCGCGGCGTGCCGAGGGAGGATTGCCATGAACGTGATGCACAGACCCGTCGCGGGCCCGAAGGCGCCCGAGCGCTTCTTCATCGGCGGACGCTGGATCGACCCGATCTCCAGGCAGACGCTCAAGGTGGTCTCCCCGACTACCGAGGAACTGCTCATGACCTATCCCGAAGCGGGGCCGGCGGACATCGACCGCGCGGTGTCGGCGGCGCGCGACGCTTTCGACAACGGACCCTGGCCGCGCATGTCGCCGTCCGAACGTGCCGGCTACCTTCGCCGTGTGGCCGGGCTCCTGTCTGAGCGGCTGGAGGACATCGCGCAGGCCTGGACCGTCCAGGTCGGCGCGCCGATCTCGCTGACCCGGAAGCTGGTCGGGCAGAACCCGACGCTCTTCAACTACTATGCGGACCTGATCGAGACCTACCCCTTCGTCGACGACCGCACCCGCGACGACGGCGGCAAGGTCAAGGTGGTGAAGGAGCCGGTAGGCGTCTGCGCCGCGATCACGCCGTGGAACGCGCCACTGGTGCTCCTGAGCTACAAGGTTTCGGCCGCCCTTGCGGCGGGCTGCACCATGGTGGCGAAGCCGTCGCCGGAAACGCCGCTCGAGGCCTACATACTGGCCGAATGCATCGAGAAGGCGGGGCTGCCCGCGGGCGTCTTCAACATCGTGCCGGCGGGGCGCGAGGGCGGCGACTACCTCGTGCGCCACAAGGGCATCGACAAGGTCGCCTTCACCGGCTCGACGGGGGCAGGCAAGCACATCGCCGCGGTCTGCGCCGAACGGCTCGCCCGCGTCAGCCTCGAACTCGGCGGCAAGTCGGCCGCGGTGCTGCTGGACGACGCGGATTTCCAGGCGGCACTGCCGAGCCTCATGGTCTACACCATGCCGATCACCGGCCAGGTCTGCTTCTCGCTGACGAGGGTGCTGGTGCCGGAACGGCGCGAGAAGGAGTTCCTCGACCTCTACCTGGGCGCCGTCTCGAACATCAAGGTCGGCGATCCCATGGATCCGTCGACCCAGATGGGACCGCTGACCATGGCAAGACAGCGCCAGCGCGTGGAAGGCTACATCGCCGCCGGACGTGCCGAGGGCGCCCGCATCGCCTGCGGCGGCGGCCGGCCCAAGGGGCTCGACCGCGGCTACTATGTCGAGCCGACGGTCTTCACCGGCGTCACGCCCCACATGAAGATCGTCCAGGAGGAGATTTTCGGGCCGGTCGTGTCGGTCATGACCTACCGCGACGAGGACGAGGCGGTCGCCAAGGCCAACAACTCGCAGTACGGCCTGAGCGGCGCGGTCTACACCGCCGATCCGCAGCGCGGCTACGAAATGGCGCGCAAGATGCGAACCGGCAGCATCACGATCAACGGCATGATCGTCGATCCCAAGCACCCCTTCGGCGGCTTCAAGCAGTCCGGAATGGGCCGCGAGGGCGGACCGGAAGGCCTCGACAACTACGTCGAGACCAAGACCATCCACTTTGCCGGATGAGGAGCTTCAAGGTCATCCGGTCGAGACGGTAACGAGCAGAGACAGTCACGTCATCACAGGGAGGAAAAATATGCTGAGACGTTCATTCATCACCCTTGCCGCCTCGGCGGCTGTTCTGGCGGGGGCGGGCACATCCGGCTTCGCGCAGGAGGAGACGATCAAGCTCGGCGCCAGCGCGCCGAAATCCGGCCCGCTGGCCGGCGGCGCGGCCATGACGCATTGGCCGAACATCCAGCTGTGGATGAAGGAAGTGAACGATGCCGGCGGCCTCAAGGTCGGCGACAAGCAGATGAAGATCGAACTCGTCGAATATGACGACAAGACGAGCGGCGAAGAGGCGATCAAGAACATCCAGCGGCTCGCCACCGTCGACGAGGTCGACTTCCTCGTCGCGCCCTATTCCACGGGCCTGAACATCGCCGCCGCTCCGGCGATCGCGCGCTACGGCTATCCGCAGATCGCGACGACCGCCGCCACCGATGGCGTCAAGGAATTCGCCGAACGCTGGCCGAACTCCTTCTGGATGCTCGGCACGTCGACGCAGCTTGCCAACGGCATCGTCGACACGATCTCCAAAATGAAGGAGAAGGGCGACATCGGTAACAAGGTCGCCCTCGTCAACGTCGCCGACGCCTTCGGGCTGGAACTGATCGGAGCCGCCAAGCCGGCGCTGGAGAAGGCCGGGTTCGAGATCGTCTACGAGACGTCCTATCCGCTCGGCACACAGGATCTCGCTCCGGTTATCAGCCAGGCCAAGGCCGCCGCGCCCGACGCCTTCATCGCCTTCTCCTATCCGGGCGACACCTTCGCGCTGACCGAACAGGCGCAGGTGCAGGGCTTCGACGTTCCGGTCTTCTATACCGGCGTCGGCACCGCCTTCCCGCCCTTTGCCAAGCGCTTCGGCGACGCCGCGAACGGCATCATGGGCATCGGCGGCATCAACAGCTCGGACGAGAACGTCAAGGGCTACCTCGACATGCACAAGGCCGACCTCGGCTCAGACCCGGACTTCTGGGCCAGCGCGACGACCTATGCCGGGCTGCAGATCCTGGGGCAGGCGATCGAAAAGGCGGGTTCCCTCGACAAGGCCGCCGTCGTGGAGGCGATCAAGACCGGTACGTTCGACACGGTGATCGGCCCCGTCTCGATGCCCAACAACGTCAACGAGAAGGTCTGGACCGTCGGGCAGTGGAACAACGGCGTCTTCGAGGCGGTCGCCGCCGAGGGAATGCCGGTCGCCGCCGAGCCGGCGAAGAAGTCCGGCTGGTAGCAGGGGGCGGCCGCCTTTGGCGGGATCGACCCCCACTCCGTCCGCTTCGCGGCCACCTCTCCTCCGGTCGACGGGGGAGAGGAAGCACGGGCGGTCGGGCACCGCGCTCTTTACCTCTACCCCTGGAAGGGGGAGAGGTGGTTTGCGAAGCAAACCGGAGTGGGGGTCGACCGCCGTCCAGCGGCACTCCCGGCCTGACGTCCGGTCGCGGTTTCCATCGACGGCTTATCGTCAAGCAGGACGGATAGAAACATCCTCATGAACATCCTCGTCACCGGCATACTCCTGAGCGGCACCTATGCGCTGATCGCGCTGGGGCTGACCATGCAGTATGGCGTCGCCCGAATCATGAATCTCGGCAATGGCGAGACGCTGGTCGCCGCCTGCTTCGTGGCCTTCTGGCTCTACACGGGTCTCGCGATCAATCCGCTGATCGGGCTCGTCATCATCGCGCCGGCGGCCTTCGTCATCAACTGGGGCATCTATGCGGTGGCGCTTCGGCCGCTTGTCAACCGCGCCAAGAACCGGGGGCAGCTGGAGGTGGATTCGATCCTCGCCACCTTCGGGCTCCTGTTCCTGCTTCAGGGGCTGATGATCGTCGGCTTCGGCGGCGAGTACCATTCCTACACGTTCCTTGCCGAACGCTTCGAGATCTTCGGCAATTCCTACGGCCTGAACCGCGTCGTCGCCTTCGCCGCGGCGGTGCTGATCTTTGTCGCGCTGTGGCTCTTCCTCTACCGCACGCGGCAGGGGACCGCGCTGCGCGCCGTCGCCGTCGATCCGGACGCGGCAAACCTCGTCGCCATCGACGTGGCGCGGACCGCCGCCTTCGCCTTCGCGCTCGGTGGCGCGCTGACGGCCTGCGGAGGCGCGCTGCTTTCCACTTTCTACACCTTCAACGCCTCGATGGGCGTGGTCTTCACCATGAAGGCGCTGATCATCGTCATCATGGGCGGGGTCGGCGACGTGCGCGGCGCGGTGCTCGCCGCCCTGATACTCGGCGTCTCCGAGACGCTGGTGGCGAGCCTGATCGATCCCGGCCTGACGCTGGCCGCGACCTATACGCTGTTCATCCTGGTGCTTCTCTTCCGCCCGCAAGGCATCTTCGGGAGGGCGCCGACGTGAACGGCATCACCCGCGATGAAATCCGCGGACTGGCGATCGGCGCGGTGCTGGTGGCGCTCGCCGCCGCGTTGCCGCTGTTAGACAAGGGGTTCTACCTGTCGATCTCCGTCAACATCATGCTCTACGCCGCTCTCTGCACCGCCTGGGCGCTGTTTTCGGGACCGACGCACTACGTCTCGCTGGCGACGGCCGCCTTCTACGGGCTGGGCACCTATTCGGTCGGCCTTGGCATCGACATCCTGCCCTTCCCGCTGCTGCTCGCCATCGCGGCGGCGGCCGGCGCGGTTCTGGCGGGGCTGGTCGGCGCGGCGACGCTGCGGATCTCCGGCGTCTACTTCGTCATCTTCACCTTCGGCCTTGCGGAACTCGTGCGGCAGGTGGTGACGTGGACGCAGACCAAGCTCGCGACCGCCATGGGTCTCTACGTCTTCACCGACTTCACCGAGAGCCACATCTACTGGATGCTGCTGGCGCTGGCCGCCGCCGTCTTCCTGACCGGCTGGGCGATCAACCGCTCGCGGCTGGGCTTTGCCATGCAGATCATCGGCAATGACGAGACGGTGGCGCGCCACGTCGGCATCGACACGGCGCGTTCCAAGATCCTGCTCTTCATGATCTCGGGCGCCTTCATCGCGGTGGCAGGCGCGATCATGGCGCCGCGCTATTCCTACATAGAGCCGCCGGCGGCCTTCAATCCGATGATCTCGTTCCTCGTCGTCATCATGGCGCTCCTCGGCGGGACCAAGCGGCTGTGGGGACCGCTGGTCGGCGTCATCCCCTTTACCATCGTCATGGACATCATCTCCTCGCAGTTTCCCAACCACACCTCGATCGTGATGGGGCTGGCCTTCCTGACGATCGTCTACTTCATCCCCAACGGAGTGACCGGCCTGATCGAACAGGGCCGCGAACGTTGGCGAAGGAGGGTCGTCGTGGTGGGCGAGGAGAAGACGGCGTGACCGCCGCGCTGACCGTCAACTCGGCGCGGAAAGCGTTCGGCGGCCTGATTGCCGTCAACGACGTGTCATTCGAGGTTCGCCGCGGCGAACTGCTGGGGCTGATCGGGCCGAACGGGTCGGGCAAGACCACCATGCTCAACCTGATCTCCGGCGCGCTGAAGCCGACTTCGGGCGAGATCATGCTGGAGGGCAGGCGCATCTCGGGACTGCCGGCACATGCGATCGCGCGGCAGGGCGTGGCGCGGACCTTCCAGCTCGTGCGGGTGCTGCCCTCGCTCGACGCGGAGCAAAACGTCATGGCGGGCGCGGTCTTCGGCCACGTACGCAGCTGGGGCGCGGATGCGAGGAAGACGTCGCGGGCGCTGCTTGACCGCGTCGGGCTCGGCGCGCGCGCCCACATGCCGGTGTCGGCGATGACCTATATCGACCAGAAGCGGGTGGAACTGGCGCGCGCGCTGGCCGCCAACCCGCGCATCCTGCTGCTCGACGAGTGGCTTGCGGGGCTGAACCCGAGCGAACTGAAGATCGGCATTTCGCTCGTCGACGAGTTGCGCCGCGAAGGCCGCACCATCATCATGGTCGAGCACGTGATGGACGCGATCCGCTCGCTCTGCGACCGCTGCGTGGTGATGAGTTCGGGCCGCACGATCGCGCAAGGGGGCGTGGAGGAGACGCTGTCGGACCCGGAGGTGGTACGCGCCTATCTCGGAGACGAGGATGCTTGAGGTCCGCAATCTGGCCGTCAGCTATGGGCGCCACCGCGCGCTCGAGGGCGTCAGCGTACGCGTCGACAAGGGCGAGATCTGCGTCATCCTCGGCGCCAACGGGGCGGGCAAGTCGACGCTTCTCAAGACCATCGCCGGCATGGTGAAGCCGGACGCCGGCGCCGACATCGTCATTAACGGCAAGGCCATCGCCGGCATGAAGCCGCACAGGATCGTGGAGGAGGGCATAGCGCTGGTGCCCGAGGGGCGGGGCATCTTCGGCGAGCTTTCCGTCGCCGAGAATTTGCAGCTGGGCGCCTTCGCCACGCGAGCGCGGAAATCGGAACGCGAGACGCTCGACCTGATCTACCGGCTGTTCCCGAAGCTCGCCGAACGCAAGCGCCAGATGGCGCGCACCATGTCGGGCGGCGAGCAGCAGATGGTGGCGATCGGCCGTGCTCTGATGTCGAAGCCGGACATCCTGATGCTCGACGAGCCGTCGCTCGGTCTGTCTCCGATCCTGACCAAGGAGCTGTTCAAGTCGCTGAGGCAGGTGGCGGCGACCGGCGTCGGCATTCTCCTGGTGGAGCAGAACGCCAAGCAGAGCCTCGCCATCGCCGACCGGGGCTATCTGGTCGAGAACGGGCTGGTGACCGGAGAGGGCAAGGCGTCCGACCTCGCCAGCGATCCGGCCGTCGTCAACGCCTATCTCGGCGGCACCGGGAAGGAGGGCAAGCGAACCGCTCCGGCGCGCGGGATATCGATCCGCCTGCCGGCCTCCATTCCGCTGCCGATCGATCTTTCCGCCATGCGCGACGCGCTGTCCGGTCTGGCGATGCGGGCGAGCCGCATCCAGTCGGCGTTCGTGCGTTCCCTGCGGCGCGCGGGCGCTATTCCGAGCGCGTTCGTCGGCCGCTACGACCCGAAGGCGGGGACCGATCCTTGGGAGGAGGCCGCATCCATGCCAAACGAGCTGATCGTGTCGCGTAAAGCCGGGCGGCGGCCCGTCCGCGTCGACGTGAACCCGGCGGACCTCGCCGACCGCGCAAGCGCGCGGCTCGCCAGGCACATCAGGACCACGCGGCTTTCCTCGCCCGCGCCGTCGGCCTTCGCGAATGCGCTGACGACCGCCCCTGCGGCCGAGGCGGAGAACCATGTCCGCCAGACCGCCAACCACGACCAGACCGCGGGGAGGGTGGTTTCCCGGCCCGAAGACCGGCCGCGCGCGGAAGGATCGCAAGATCCCGCCGCACTGGCACGCCGCGCTTCCGATAGGCTGGCGGAGCATGTCGCGGCCCGGCGCAAATCGATTCCTGTCCCGTCCGCTTTCGCCGGAAAAACCGGTGCAGAAGCAGAGCCTCGGGACGAGCAGGAGGTTTCGTCCCGTGCGGGTGAGCAGAAGTCACCCAGCGATCCCGGCGGCGAGCGGGGAAACCGCTCAGGCAGCACCAACCCGCTCGAACTGGCGCAGCGCGCGACCGCGCGGCTCGCCGAGCAGGTGCGCGCTCGGCGTGCGTCCAGGCCGGTGCCGTCGGCGTTCGCGAGCCTCGCGGCTGTTCGGCCGCCGGAGGCGGATCGCGACCAACCGCGCAGCGGCCGCGGGCTCATCGGCCACAACAGTGCCGGCTTCGACGTCGAGGCAGACGCGCCGGCGGCGCCCGCAAATCCGAAAGGCGCGCCTGCCATCGCCGATCTCGTCGCCCGGGCGGCGGCCATTCATACCGCGCATGTGGCGGCGAAACGGCGCAAGCTGACCGCATTCGTCATTCCGGCGCGGCCGGACAATGAAACCGAAGATTCCGCTCCGGGGCGTCCGGCGGAAAGAACGCAAGGAGACTGACAATGGCTCGCGTATTCGAAGGCATGTACATCGGCGGCGGCTGGTCCGCGACGCAGAAGACCTTCAAGGACCTGAACCCCGCCGACGGATCGGTGTGGGCCGAGGTGCCCGATTCCGGCCGCGCCGAGACGGCCGCCGCGATCGACGCGGCGCACGCCGCCTTTCCCGAATGGTCGCAGCTGCCGTTTTCCAAGCGCGCCCACATCCTGATGAAGGCCGCCGAGATCTGGGAGCGGCGCAAGATGGAGATCGTCGAGGCGATCCAGGCCGAGGGTGGCGGATGGTTCGGCAAGGGCATGTTCGAGACCGGCTACGTGACCGAGATCTTCCATGCCGCGGCCGGCTCGGTGTGGCAGCCGACCGGCGAGGTCCTGCCGTCGGAATACGGCAAGGTGTCGATGGCCGTGCGCCGGCCGATGGGCGTTGTCTCTGTCATCAGCCCGTGGAACTTCCCCTGCATTCTCACCGCGCGCGGCTTTCTCTTCCCGCTGGTGGCGGGCAACACGATCGTTCTGAAACCGTCGGAGGAGACGCCCTATCTCGGCGGACTGCTGTTCGCTGAAATCTTCGAGGAGGCGGGGCTGCCCAAGGGCGTGCTCAACGTGGTCACCTGTTCGCGCGACAACGTGGCCGAGGTCGGTGACGAGCTGATCGAGCACCCCTACGTGAAGGGCATTTCCTTCACCGGCTCGACCGCCGTCGGCCGCCAGGTCGCGGCGAAGGCGGGCGCCCACCTGAAGAAGTGCTGCGTGGAGCTCGGTGGCAAGGATTCTCTCATCGTGTGCGACGACGCCGACATGGAACGCGCCACGCAGGCGGCCAATTTTGGCTCCTTCATGCACCAGGGCCAGATCTGCATGTCGGTCGAGAAGGTGCTGGTGCACGAGAAGATCTTCGACGAGTTCCTCAAGAAGTTCGTCGAGCGAGCCGGCAAGCTCAAGGTCGGCGATCCGACAAAGAGCAAGGAGCACATCATAGGCCCGCTCATCAACGACAAGCAGCTCGGCAAGGTGAAGGAACAGCTCGAGGATGCCATTGCCAAGGGCGCCAAGGTGGTGCTCGGCGGCAAGATAGACGGTCGCTACGTCGAGCCGACGATCCTGACGGGCGTCACGCCCGACATGAAGCTCTACCAGGACGAGACCTTCGGCCCCGTGGTGCCGGTGATCCCCTTCCGCACGGATGACGAGGCGGTGCAGATCGCCAACGACACCGAATACGGCCTGTCGGCCGGCGTCATGACCCGCGACGAGGTGCGGGGGCTGGCGATCGTCAACAAGCTCGACACCGGCAACTGCCACATCAACTGCTCGTCGGTGAACGACGAGCCGCATGTGCCCTTCGGCGGCTTCAAGGCTTCGGGCTCGGGCAAGCATGGCGGGCGCTGGTCGCTGGAGACCTTCACGGAAACCCGCTGGATCACGCTCGACCGCGGCGGCAGGCCGTATCCGCCGATGTTCTGACGCGTCGGCTCCGCCGCCCGCTCCGTCCGGGCGGCGGAGCCTTGAATGCTTCAGGGATTGCCGATCAGCGGTTCGCGGAGCGGTGCGTCTGCCTTTCGAAGCCTGCGCCGGCCTGCCGACGTGACGTGCCCCGGCCTCGTTCGAGCCGTCGCTCGGCTTCAACGCCGAGTTCCTCCAGGCTGCCGTAGCCGGTCATCTCCAGGGCCTCGTTGCCGGTGATGACGCGCTCACGCCACGCTCTGAGAATGTCGTCCCTTCTCATGGCCGTCCTCCGTGGTTCCCCATGCAGGTAGGGTTTTTATTCGGAGCGAGAACCCCTCGGACGCGGCAAATTTGCCGGGCAACGAAAAACGCCCGCGCCATCAGATTTCAGCGCGGGCATGGAGATGGATGTGCCGGCCAACGCAAGGGCCTTTCGATGAGAATCGGCGCAGCCTCTCATCCGGCCCTTCGGGCCACCTTCTCCCCGTGAACGGGGAGAAGGGGCGGTTTCATCGAGGCCTTCGCCAATCGTGAAGTTCATAGGTCGGGCGCCAGCATCGCGGCCGGCGTCCCTTCTCCCGGCTTGCGGGGAGAAGGTGCCCGAAGGGCGGATGAGGGGCGGCGCGAGGGTCGAATGAAGCCGTTGGGAGATCAGGCCGGCTTCTTCGTGCGCCAGCTGTCGGCGTAGTTCTCGCGCGCCTCGCGGGCATAGGGCGTCGGCGAAACGCGCACACGGATCTCCGCCTGCTTGTGGCGTTCGGTGGAGCTCTTGCCGCTGCCGCCGTCGGGCTCGCCCCAGACCAGCGTCAGTACGTCGCCTTCCTTGACGTCCGGATCGACGATGCCGAGCGACAGCATGCAGCGCTCGTTGAAGGAGTAGCCGTTGAACATCGAGAGCCCCGCCAGCCGGTCGCCGATCATCACCCGGTCGAAGCCCGAGGAGGCATAGTTCGGCTGCGGCAGGTCGAGCCACTTGTAGTTTTCCTCGCCCGGCCGGAAGGCTGAGTGGATGACCTTCATGACGTCCTCGTCGTTCCACTCGAAAGTGACCTTCTTGCGCGACGGCTTGTCCTTCATGGCCGCGAGGGCGTCCTTGCCGATGAAGTCGTCCTTCTTCCAGCCGATGTAGAAGCCGTAGCCGAGTTCGAAGGGGGTGGTGTAGTAGTCCTCTATGTCGTCGGAGACGAAGCTGCCGCCGATCGAGCCGTTGGCCTCGTAGGAATCGGCCCCCAGCCATTCGCGGTATTCCTCCATCATGCCGCCGCCGGTGTAGATGGCGGGCAGGGGGGAGGGGATCCAGCCGGATTCGAGCGTGTTGGTGGAATAGGCGCGCGAGCCGACGCGGCGCAAGTCGACGCCGGCGTCCTGCGCGGCTTGCAGGATCACCGACTGGACGTAGGCCTTGTCCTCGTAGGGGCCCCAGACCTCCAGCCCCGGCGCGCCGGCCATGCCGTGGCGCAGGGCGCGTACCTTCTTCGAGCCGGCGTTGATCCAGTCGACGTGGAAGAACTTGATCTCCTGGACAGGGCCGCCGTTCATGGCGTCGAGCACCTTGTTGGCGTCGGGTCCCTGGATCTGGAAGCGGTAGTGCGTCCGGTAGATCGCCTTGCCGTCGGGGCGTGAATCGGAGCGTGGGTCGCGGTGCAGGCGCACGTTCCACTTACCGACCGCCTGCTGGAACTGCACCCAGTTCGCTGTTGGCGCCCGACCGACCAGCACGAACTTGTCGTCGCGCTCGCGGAAGATGATCATGTCGCCGATCACGTGCCCGGACGGCGTGACCGGCACGAAGTGCTTTGCGCGGTTCAGGTCGAAGTTCGAGAAGCTGTTGACGCCGACTTGGGAGAGAAATTCCGCCGCCTGCGGCCCCTCCACGATCAGTTCGTCCATGTGGTGGGTCTGGTCGAACAGCACGGCGGTCTCGCGCCAGGCGCGCTGCTCGTCGCGCCAGTTGGTGAACTCGTTCGCCACCACCGGGTATACATACATGCCGATCTTCGAATTGCGCAACATCTCGACGACGTTGCCTTTTTCGCGCATCAGCGCCTGCAGGCTGTGGTTTGCCACTGGTGATCCTCCCTGATCGACTGCCGTCATGTATACATAGTCATGCCCGGCCGGGGCTGAAATTGCAAGCGGGCGAGGAGCCGCGGATGCCGCGTTTCGCCTCCCGATATCCGCGTCGATCGCCTCGGATGTCAGCTGACGACGAGGGCGAGACCGGGCACGTGGCTGATCAGGCCGCGGTCCTTCACCAGCACGTATTCGAGGTTGTGGCGTGCCGTGCGGGCGTGTTCGCGCGCGAGCGCCTCGGCGCGCGCGCCCTCGCGGGCGGCGATGGCGGAGATGATGGCGCGGTGCTGCTCCTGGGCGGAATTGAGCGAGCGGCGGAAGGCGTGGATATCGGCCTTGTTGGGCAGGAAGGCGGACGGCGAGGCGAAGGGTAAGCGCGAGGCGCGCTCCACCTCGCGGCAGATCATGTCGCTGCCCGAGAGTGCCGCGAGCTGATGGTGGAACTCCGCGTTGAGTTCGGAATAGGCGTCGAAATCCACGTCGCCGGGTGTTTCGCCGAAACAGCGGTCGAGCCTGGCGACGACGTCGCGGATGCGGGCCAGTGCGGCAGGCTCCACGCCCCGTTCGGCGGCGAGCCGGGCAGCGGTGCCTTCCAGCACGCCGCGCAGCTCGATGGCATCGACGACGTCGGCATAACCAAAGGAGCGGACGACGAAGCCGCCGCCGCGAACGCGCTCCAGAAGGCCCTCCTCGGCCAGCCGCGACATGGCCTCGCGCACCGGCGTGCGCGAGATCTTCAGTTCCTCGGCCATGGGGACTTCGAACAGGCGCGTGCCGCCCGGCAGTTCGCCGCTGAGAATCTTCTTACGCAGTTCGATGAGCGCCCGCGTGGCGTGGGTCCTGGCGGAGGTCTGATCCATGGGGGCCGTCATCCTCAAATAGGTCCGCATGCCTCGTATACACTTCGGGGCGCGGACGCGCCAATCCGCCGGCCGTTCCGTGGCCGGTCCAAACCTCTGCTCACCCGGGTTCCAGGTTCATTCCGATGTAGCGATCGAGCGTCTTTTCGTCCTTCAGCAGATCGGCGGACCGCCCACGGTGCGCGACCACGCCGCGCTCGATGACGATGGCGTCCTCGGTCAGCCCGAGCGCGACGGTGGCGTGCTGCTCGACCAGCACCAGGGCGATGCCCTCGTCCTTGGCCATGCGGGTGATGGCGGCGGTGAGTTCCTCGATGATGATGGGCGCCAGGCCTTCGAGCGGTTCGTCGAGCAGCAGCACGGACGGATTTGTCATCAAGGTGCGGGCGATTGTCAGCATCTGCTGCTCGCCGCCGGAGAGCTGGTTGCCCATGTTGGTCCGCCGCTCGCGCAGCCGCGGGAAGAGCGAATAGACGGCGTCGAGATCCCATCGCCCCTTGCGGGCGGCGACGGTGAGATTTTCCTCGACCGTCAGCGAGGGAAAGATGTCGCGCTCTTGCGGCACCCAACCGATCCCTCTGCGGGCGCGCTGGTGCGGATGCATCGCTGAAACATCCTCGCCCGCGAAGAAGACGGCGCCCGCGCGCAGCGGCACGAACCCCATGATCGTGAGAAGCAGCGTCGTCTTGCCGACGCCGTTTCGCCCGAGCACCGCAAGGCTCCCCGCCTTCGGGACCGACGCGGAGACGCCGTCGAGCACGATGCCCTCGCCGTAGCCCGAGCGCACGTCGCGCAGTTCCAGGATCGCATCAGGCATGGTGGCCGTGTCCCAGATAGACTTCGCGAACGCGGCTGTCGGTGCGGATCACGTCGGGCTCCGCCTCCAGCAGCACCTCTCCCGCCACCAGGACGACGATGCGGGTTGCGAAGTTGAAGACGATGTCCATGTCGTGCTCGATGAACAGCACCGAAATGTCGTCCGGCAGGGCCGCGATCACCTGGAAGAGTTCGCCGCTCTCGGCCTTCGGGACGCCTGCGGCGGGCTCATCGAGCAGGAGCACCTTCGGCCGGGTGGCGAGCGCCAGGCCGATCTCGAGCAGCCGCTGCTGGCCGTAGGCCAGCGTACGCGTGGTGCGCGTCGCGACATCCCCGAGGCGCAGCTGCACCAGGATTTCGTAGGCCTCCTCGACGGCGGAGGCGTGAGAGGCGAGGCCGCGCCAGAACTGGCCGGACGTGCCCTCCCGCTCGGTGATGGCGAGCATCGTGGCTTCCAGCGGGGTGAGGTCGGGAAACAGCGTGTTGATCTGGAACGTGCGTGTCAGGCCGCGCCGCACGCGCGCGGCGGTCGCCAGACCGGTTACGTCCTTGCCGTCGAGCAGGATGCGTCCCGTATCGGGTCTCAACTGGCCGGTGATGAGGTTGATGAGCGTGGTCTTGCCCGCACCGTTCGGGCCGATCAATGCGTGCCGCGCGCCGCGCGGGAGCTTGATCGATACATCTTTCGACACGACGAGCGAACCGAAGCGCTTGCCGATGCCTTCGGTCTGGAGCGCAATCTGGCCGGGCTCGCTCATCCGTTCCTCCGGACGAGGCGGGACAGGCCGCCGAGGATGCCCTTGGGCAGGAACAGCACGACGATCATCAGGAGCAGGCCGATCCAGAAATACCAGTACTGCGGATTGAGCCCCGCCGCCTGGTCCCGCACCAGAAGAAAGATGATGGAGCCCAGGATGGCGCCGTAGAGCCGGCCAGTGCCACCGAGGATCAGCATGACCACGACGTCCGCGGAGCGCTGGAAGCTCAGCACCTCCAGTGCCACCGTGTTGGTGGACTGGGTAAGCAGGGCGCCTGCGACACCGGCCATGGCTGCGGAGATGGTGTACACCTTCTGCAGGTGCCAGCGATGCTCGGAGCCGATCGCCGGCATGCGGCGCACGTTCTCCCGTATGCCGCGCAATGCCAGCCCGAACGACGAATTGACGATGCGTCGACTGATCAGGAAGCCGAGGAGCAGCACGACCAGGGAATAGGAATATGCGGTGTATCCCCAGAGATCGAAGCGGAAATGATTGAAGATCGGCCAGGTGTTCACGCCGCTGAGGCCGTCGGTTCCACCCGTCAGCCAGGTCATCGCGTTGGCGAGCTCGTAGGTCAGGAAGCCGAGGCCGAGCGTCACCATCAGTAGCGCCATGTGCTGGACGCGCACGATGAGGTAGCTCGCCACGAAGCCGACCAGCCCTGCGAAGGCACCGGCGATGAACAGTCCCGAGATCGGTTCGCCCCAGCCCAGACGGGCGCTCAGCAGCCCCGCCACGTAGGCGCCCAGCCCGAAGAACATGGCGTGCCCCAGCGTGACGATGCCGGCATAGCCAAGGATCAGATCCACCGAGATCGCGAAGAGGGCGGTGATCGCAACCTGGCTTGCGAGCGTCAGGTAGGTCGGAAAGAAGAAGAAAGGCAGAAGCATTGAGAGCCAGAACACGATCTCGAAGACCGACAGGCGGCTCCGCCGCCTGAGCCATGCGACCGGGTCGCTCGATGCAGGGGCCACAGCGCTCATCGGGTTCTCACCGCTTGCCGAACAGGCCCATCGGCCGCACCAGGAGGATCGCCACCAGCAGCAGATAGATCAGGAAGGATCCGATTTCCGGCACGAAGTACTTGCCCGCGACGTCGCCGATGCCGAGCAGCGCCGCTCCGACGAAGGAACCGGTGACCGACCCGAGCCCGCCGACGGCCACGACGATGAGGACATAGACCAGGAAGTGGAACCCGAAGGACGGGTCGAGCCCGACGATCTCGATGGCCAGTGCGCCGCCGAGCCCGGCAAGGCCGCTTCCCAGCGCGAAGGTGATCGCGAAGATGCGCTCGACGTTGAGCCCGAGCCCCTGCGCCACCCGCTGGTTGTCGACCGCGGCCCTGATCTGCGCACCGAAGCGGGTCCGCTCGAGCGTGAAATAGAGAAGCCCCGTAATCGCCAGGGCGACCACGATCAGGAACATGCGATAGATGCCGAAGCGCAGGCCGAAGAGTTCCACGGACCCGCGCAGCCAGTCGGGCAGGACGATCGGCTGTTGCCCGGTACCGAAGACGAAGGTGGCGCCTGCTGCCGCGACGAACACCAGACCGATGGTGAAGAGCACCTGGTTGAGTTCGCCGGCCCCGTAGAGCCGCCGAAAGAGCGTCCGCTCGAAAAGGATGCTGACCGCCGCCGCGGCCAGGAACGCCAGGGGCAAGGTCAGCAGGAAGGGAAGGCCGAACTGGCGCATCAGCCACACCGCCGTGTAGCCGCCCAGCATGGCGAAAGCGCCGTGCGCCAGGTTGATGAAGTTCATCAGCCCGAGCGTGACGGACAGGCCGACCGACAGGACGAACAGCAGCATCCCGAAGGCTAGGCCGTCGAAGAGCACGATTGCGACGCTGCTGATCACTGGGTAGGCCGCCGTATGGGTTCAGGCCGCGGAACCGCCCCTCGCCACGACCGTCTCCGCGGAGGCGGGCTGAAGAGGGGCGTTCGCATCAGGCAGGGCGCTTTACTTGGCGGCGCCGTGCAGCGGGTCCTTGACGTTCGGAATCTGGTCGATGATCACGTTCTGGTATTTGCCGTCGACCTCCTGGACCTCGCGGATCCAGACCGTCTGCACGATTTCCCGTGTCTCCGGGTCGATCGAGATCGGGCCGCGCGGGCTGTCCCAGGCCATTCCCTTGGCGGCTTCGACGAGCTTCGCTCCGTCGGTATCGCCACCGGTCTTCTTCAGTGCCTCGTCGATCAGGTGCATCCCGTCGAAGCCGCCCACCGAGAAGATGTCGGGGCTGCGACCGTTGTTGGCGTCGCGGTATGCCTTCACGAATTCATTGTTGAGCGGATCGTCGCGCTCCATCGTGTAGTGGAAGGTCGTGATGATGCCCTTGGCAGTATCGCCCATGCTCTCCAGCGCCTCGGGCAGCGTGAGTTCGCCCTGACCGAACACCTTGACGTCCGGCGGCGTCAGGCCGCGATCGGAGAGCGCCTTGCCGATCGCCGGCGGTTGCGCGCCACCGGGAATGAAGATGTAGACGGATTGGGGATTGGCGTCCTTGATGCGCTGCACGAAGGCGGAGAAGTCCGGATTGGCGACAGGGCTGGCATCGGCGCCGACGATGGAGCCGCCGGCTTCGGTAAAGCCCTTGGCGAAGGCCTTCTCTGCGTCGTGGCCCGGGCCGTAGTCCGCCACCAGTGTATAGGCGCTGTTCACGCCGCCTTTTTCCACGGCCCACTTGCCGAAGGCGTAGTTGAGCTGGGGAATGGTCAGCGAGGTGCGCACGATGAGCGGCGATTTCTCGGTGATGACCGACGTCGCCGCGTTCATGACGACCATCATCTTGTTGCCTTGCGTCGCGATGTCGGCGGCGCCCAGCGCCTCCGGCGTGAGCGTGAAGCCGGCGATGATGTCGACACCGTCGCGCACGACCAGTTCCTGGGCCAGACGCTGGGCGACATCGGCTGCCGGGCCGCCCGTGTCCTTCTTGATCAGTTCGACCTTCTTGCCGCCGACCATCCCGTCGTGCTCGGCCAGCCACAGATCGATGCCGGCCTGCATCTGGTTCGCCGTGTCAGCGAACGGGCCGGAATAGGCCATGATCAGGCCGATCTTCACGGTCTCCTGCGCCAGGGCCTGATATGATACCGACAGTCCGGCTGCCAGTGCGATTGCGTAGGTGGTCTTTGCGAACATCTGCGTGCTCCTCCCAGATTGCGCGTCAGTTGAGGCCTGAATGTATACACGGCGTTGGGGAAAGCAATGGGTTTCGGGCGATTTGATCGGCTAGCCAGCCTAGGTCGCACGGCGCGCCGCCGCTGCACAGCAAAGCGTCTGAAACGGCGATCCGCCTCAATTTTCCGCAAGCCATGCGCAAGCGGCGCTTCTACGGGTGCGGTAGGGCTGCGCTGCGCGGCAATGGCGTCGGCGGTAGCGCATCGGCCCCGCGATGCTGCGGTGCATACAACGGTTGATGCCTCACCACCTGCGGGAGCATGCAGATGCCGATGGCCGACTGGCCGGTCCCTTGGCCCTGTCGATGGACAAAAAAAGGGCGCGCCGGTTGTCGGCGCGCCCCTTCTGAAACTTTGGAACGACTGAAAACGGGTCAGTCGGCCCAGTCTTCGAGCGCTTCCACCTGCTCCTGGGTCAGGGAGGTGACGAGATCGTCGCCCTGCAATTTCAGCTGATCGAGCGGGAACACCACCTCGCTTTCGCCGATGCCGAGGAACCCGCCGACCTCGACCGAGACGGCCGCGATCGCGCCGCTGGCGTTCATCAGCACGTCCTCGACTTCGCCGATCTCTTCTCCATTGGCGCCGACGACGTCCATGTCCTCGAGATCGTCCGCGGAAATGTTGAACGGCATGACGATCATGGTGTCGTCCTCGACCTCGGTGTAGGCCGTCTGCGCGAGCGACAGGCTGGTTCCGGCGGCAAGGGCGGCGGCTGCAACGAGAATGGTTCTCATGATATGGTCTCCTCTGGTTTCGTCCTACTCCGAACGGTGTGCCGGCGCGTGAGTTCCCTGAAACGACAAGCGTTTACTCCGGGGTCGCTTCCCACGGGATTTGGCGCTTCCGCTTAACTCTCTCTTTCGTTGTAGCTCCTATGGTCGCCCCTGAAGCAGACGATCAGGCGGATCCATGGCCAAGAAACGGGATAGCAGCGGGGGCGAGCGCAGCGTGTGGCAGCACGCGCTCGAGCAGGCGCGCCTCGGCATGTGGGACTGGAACATCCAGACGGGCGAGTGTTCCTATTCGGACACCTGGTTCCGCATGCTCGGATACGAGCCGGGGGAACTGGCGAGCACCTCCGACCTTTGGCTGACACTGGTTCATCCCGACGACAAGGACGAAGCGATCGCCAGCGGCGACAGGCACATCAAGGGCGAGTGCGACGCCGTCGAGACGGAATTGCGCCTCAGGCACAAGGACGGGCACTGGATCTGGGTCCTGGATCGTGGCGGCATCGTGGAACGGGACCAGGACGGCAATCCGGTCCGGATGATCGGGGTCCAGACCGACATCACGCGGCAGAAGGCGGCTGAGGCGTCGCTGGCGGAGGTCAACGAGCGGACCCGACTGGCGCTGGCCGCCAGCGCATCGGGTATCTGGCACTTCGACATCGCAACCCGGCAGAGCGACTGGGATCCCCGCACCCGCCAGATCTTCGGACTGGAGCCGGGGACGGGGCCGCTTCCGCAAGCCACCTGGCACGGCTTCCTCCATCCCGACGACCGGGAGGAGGCTGAGAGGAAACATCTCGATCCCGCGCTGTTCGACCATGGAAGCATGGAGATGCGGTACCGCATCGTGCGTGGCGACGGCGAGGTCAGGTATATCGAGACGCTGGCGAAGTTCTCGCCCGAACCGGCGCCGCTCGGAAGCATCGTCGGTACCGTCCGGGACGTCACCGACGAGGTCGCGGCCGACGAGGCGCTGCGCACCGAAAAGGAGCGCCTGCGCATCACGCTGAAGGCGATCCGCGACGCGGTCCTGAGCACGGATGTCGACGACCGCATCACCTTCGTGAACCCCGCCGCCTGCGCGTTGCTCGACCGCTCCGAGGAGGAACTCGTCGGCTTGCGGCGCCGCGAGGCTTTCCGGGCCGTCGAGGGGCTTGAAGAGATCGCCTCGGGCGCGACGGTCAGCGGCGAACTGGTGACCCTGCATCGCCGGGACGGCGAAAGGTTCGTGCGCTTCAGCGCCAGCCCGATCCTGTGCAGCGCCAAGCGCGACAGTGGCGTCGTCTACACCTTGCAGGACTTCACCAGCGAGCACCGCAAGCAGCAGGAACTCGCCTACGCGGCGTTGCACGACCCGCTGACGGGGTCGCTCAACCGCGCCGCCTTCGATACGGTCCTGTCCGACAGCGTGGCGGAGGCGTCCGAACATCCGTTCGCGCTGCTCTACATCGACCTCGACTACTTCAAGGCGCTGAACGATTTCGCAGGCCACGCGGCGGGCGATGCGGCGCTGGTGAGGATCGCCGACGCGATACGGCACTGCCTGCCGCCCAACGCCGCCGTGGCGCGGCTCGGAGGCGACGAATTCGCCGCGCTGTTCGCCACGCGCAGCCTCAAGGAGGCGGAATGGTGCGCTGAGTGCATCCTGTCGGCGATCCGGACGGCCGATCTCGGCGTGCATGCCGGCTATCGCCAGCTCGGGGCCAGCATCGGCATCGTCATGGTGCGCGAGAGCGGTCTTGGCGCGGCCGACGTGCTGGCGCATGCCGACGACACCTGCTACGCGGCGAAATCGGCCGGACGCAACCGCTACATGGTCTTTTCCGAGGACACGGGCCGCCTGTCGACCAGCCTCACCGCCGCGCGCATCGTCGGGGACATCGCCGATGCGATGGATGAGGACCGGCTCGTGCTGTTCGGCCAGGAGATCCGACTGCTGAGCGATCCGATGCGAAGCATTGGGAAGGTCGAGGTGCTCGTCAGGCTGGTGAACCGCGAGGGCAGGATGTTGTCGCCCTGCGAGTTCATCCCCGCCGCCGAACGCTTCGGCCGCGCTTCGTCTCTGGACCGTTGGATCATCCGCAATGCGCTCTCGCGCTTCGGCGGGGTCATGGCGGCGGGTGCCCTGGATCTCGGGTTCAATCTCTCGGCCCAGACGCTGAGCGATCCGAAACTGTGGGCATTCGTCGAGGACACGGTTCGCGCCACCGGCGCGCCTTTCAGCCGGATCGTCTTCGAGATCACCGAGACGGCAGCAGTCACCAATTTCGAGGCCGCCGAGCGCTTCGTGTCACGCGCCCGCGCCAACGGCTGCCGGGTGAGCCTCGACGATTTCGGCGCCGGCCTGAGTTCGTTCGATTATCTCAGGCGCTTCCCGATCGACAGCCTGAAGATCGACGGTTCGTTCATACAGAACCTGACATCGAGCGAGTACGACCGGCAGATCGTCACATCCATCAACCGCATCGCCCAGGGGCTGGGATACGATCTGGTGGCCGAGAGGATCGAGAACGTCGCTACGCTCGAAGTGCTCGCCGGCATGGGAATAAAACACGGCCAAGGCTATCTGTTCCATCGTCCCGAGCCGCTCGAGGCGATCGTGGAGCGGATCGAAGCCGGCCGCGCCCCGCGCAGCAGCCGGCTCGCCACCGCGAGTTAAGTCCGTCTCAGATTGCGAGGTATTCGTTGCGCAGCTCGACATTGTCGAGCACCGCCTGCGCAGAGCCGTCGAAGACGATCTGGCCCATGTCGAGGATCAGCGCGCGGTTGGCGAGTTCGAGCGCGGCGACGGCGTTCTGCTCGACGATGATCGTGGTGATGCCGAGCGCCTTGATCTGCTCCACGATGCGTTCGATCTCCTGCACGATGACGGGCGCCAGCCCCTCGTAGGGCTCGTCGAGGAGCAGCAGCTTCAGGTCGCGGGCAAGAGCGCGCGCGACCGCCAGCATCTGCTGCTCGCCGCCCGAAAGCGTGACGCCATCCTGCTTGCGGCGTTCCGCGAGCCGCGGGAAGTGGTCGTAGATCTTTTCGATCGACCAGCCCTTCGGCTCGGTGATCTGTGCCAGCTTCAGGTTCTCCTCGACCGTCAGGCCGGGGATGATGCGGCGGTCTTCCTGGACGAGCTGGATGCCCCTTCCGGCCGCCTCGAAATCGCGCAGCTTGTGGATTGCCTCGCCGTTCAGCCAGATCTCGCCGCTCTTCAGCTGCGGATCGAGAGCGCGGGCCAGCGTGCGCAGCGTCGAGGTCTTGCCAGCGCCGTTTCGGCCGAGAAGCGCGACGATGTCGCCTTCCTGGATCTCGAAGCTGACGCCCTGGACGATATAGCTCTCGCCATAATAGGCATGGATGTCGCGAACGCTGAAGAACGGCGCCTTTTCCGCTGCCTTTGTCTCGTCGGGCATCGTCATGGCGTTCATCAATGTGCTCCTCCCAGATAGGCTTCCTGGACCACGGGGTTGCCCCTGACCTCGTCCGGCTTGCCGTCCGCGATGATGCGACCCTGCGCGAGAACGGTAACACGATCGGCCAGCGAGAACACGACGTGCATGTCGTGTTCGATGATGACCTTCGTCATGCCGCGTTCCTTGAATTTCTTGAGGAGATCGATCGTAGCGTTTGTGTCGTGGCGCGACATGCCCGCCGTCGGCTCGTCGAGCAGAAGCAGGCGCGGACGCTGGACCAGGCCCATGGCGAGTTCCAGCCGGCGCTTGTCGCCGCGCGACAGGCTGGCGGCGAGCGTTTCGCGCTGCTTGTAGAGCCCGACGTCTTCCAGCCAGTGTTCGGCCTCCTCGCGGATCGCGCTCTGGCCCGACGTCAGCTGCAGCGCGTTGAGGCGGAAGGAACCGTCGCGCTTGGCGAAGGCGGGAACCATGACGTTCTGCAGGAGCGTCAGGTCCGGGAAGATCTCCGGCGTCTGGAACACCCGCACGACGCCCATCTGGTTGATCTCGTGCGGCCGCTTGCCGGTGATCACCTGTCCGTCGAAGACCACCGCGCCGGTATCGGGCGCGATGCGCCCGATGCAGACGTTGAGCAGCGTGGACTTGCCGGCACCGTTGGGCCCGATGATGGCATGGGTCGTGCCTTCCATCACCTGGAGGTCGATATCCGACAGGGCCCTCAATCCGCCGAAGCTCTTGTGGACGTCGGCGACGTGGAGAACTGCGTTACTCATCTGGGCCGATCCTCATTCCGCCGGGGCGAACTTGCCGGTCTCTTCGCGAGCGGCGGGCTTGCGCGTGAAGGCTGTACGTATCCTGCGCACGCCTTCCATCAGGCCGCCGGGCAGGAAGATGACGATGAGCATGAAGACGATGCCGAGCGTCAGGTGCCATCCCTCGCCGACGAAGGGCGCGGTGATCGCGACGAAGAAGTCCTCGAGCCCGTCGGGCATGAACGAGAACGCCTCGTGAAGCTTGGCCTCGTGGAAGGCGGAGAAGATGTTCTCGAAGTACTTGATGACGCCGGCGCCGACGACCGGTCCGACGAGCGTGCCGACGCCGCCCAGGATCGTCATCAGCACCACTTCGCCCGACGCGGTCCACTGCATGCGCTCGGCGCCGGCAAGCGGGTCGGTCGCGGCGAGCAGCCCCCCGGCGAGACCGGCATACATGCCCGATATGATGAAGGCGGCCAGCGTGTAGGGCTTGGTGTTGAAGCCGGTATAGGCCATGCGGGTCTGGTTCGACTTGATCGCCTTCAGCATCATGCCGAAGGGCGAGCGGTCGATCCGCATCGCCAGGAAGAAGCACAGGATGAGGAGCACGGCACAGAAATAGAAGCCGCTCAGCCCGACGAGCTGCTCCCCGAACAGGCTCGGCGCCGGGATGCCGGGTCCGGCGGACGAGAGGGTCCTGTCGAGTATCCTCGGATCGTCGAGCGCCAGCTGCAGGCCCGTCTCGCCGTTGGTGATGGGCGTCAGCACCGAATAGGCGAGGTTGTAGGACATCTGCGCGAAGGCCAGCGTGAGAATCGAGAAGTAGATGCCCGAGCGGCGCAGGCTGATAAAGCCGATCGCCGCGGCGAAGACACCCGCGATGATGACCGCGAAGATCACCGCGGGTATGACGCTCATCGTCAGGAGCTTGAACGACCAGACCGCGGCATAGGAGCCGACGCCGAGGAAGGCGGCATGGCCGAACGAAAGATAGCCGGTCATGCCGAAGAGGATGTTGAACCCGATTGCGAAGATTCCGTAGATCGCGATCTTCTGCATCAGGTCCGGATAGGCCGCGCCTATCGGCTCGAGCCACAGCGGCATCGTCAGCACGACCAGCGCGAAGGCGGCGAGCAGGACGAGATCGTTTCTCAGCATCGCCATGTCAGCTCTCCATCACGCCTTTGCGTCCCAGAAGGCCGCGCGGCATGGTCAGCAGCACGACGACCGCGACCAGATAGATGATCACCTGGTCGATTCCGGGAACGATGTTCTTGACCTCGTTCATGGCGGCGAAGGACTGCAGGATGCCGAGCAGGAAACCCGCAAGGACCGCGCCGGGCACCGAGCCCATGCCGCCGACGACCACCACGACGAATGACAGGACGAGGAAGTCCATGCCGATGTTGTAGTTGGGCGGGACGATCGGCGTGTACATGACGCCCGCGACGCCGGCCACTACCGCGGCCATGGCGAACACGACGGTGAACCGGCGCTGGATGTCGATGCCGAGGAAGCCGACCGTCTGGCGGTCCTCCATGCCGGCGCGCACGACCATTCCGTAGGTGGTGAAGCGCAGGAACGAGATGACGAGCCCGATGATCAGCAGCGCGAAGGCAAGGTAGATCAGCCGCCACCAGGGATAGTAGATGCCGGCGAGACCGACCCATGCACCGACGTCGGCGCTGCCGGACAATTGGGCGGGGGCCGCGACGGGGATCGGGTTGGCACCGAAATAGGCCTTCACGATCTCCTGCAGGACGATCGCGAGCCCGAAGGTCACGAGGATCTGCTCGGCGTGGCTGCGGCGATAGAAATAGCGGATGAGGCCGCGTTCCATCGCGATGCCGATGATCAGCATCACGGGAATGGCGAACAGGATCGACAGCGGCACCGACCACTGGACCAGGAAGGCGCCGAAGTCGCCGAGCCAGGCCTGGACGAGCGGCGTGCGTATCTCCATGGGCGATCCCCACGGTGTCAGCTTCTCCGGATCGACCGTGACGGTCTCGAGCTGGAGCAGCCGGCTGAAGACGACGGCGCAGAAGGCGCCGATCATGAACAGCGCGCCATGCGCGAAGTTGACGACGCCCAGCGTGCCGAAGACCAGCGTGAGGCCGAGGGCGATGAGAGCGTAGGCCGCGCCCTTGTCGAGGCCGTTGAGCAGTTGCAGAACGAATTGGTCCATGGTGTTTCCGCCCCGCGCGGGGGAGATGGGGATGCCGCAAAGGTCAGGCGGCCGGCCCCCTTGGCCGGCCGCCCGAATTCACCGGATCAGCACTTGCTGGCGACTGGGCCGAGTTCGCCGCCGAAGATCGACGGATCGTAGGTCACGACTTCGGTATCGACCTGCTTCACGACCTGGAGGAGATCGTACTTGTCGCGCGGGTTCTCCTTGCCCTGCACCACGAGCACCGGCTTGAAGCACTGGTGGTCGGCGGCGCGATAGAGCGTCGGACCGTTGCCGAGGCCGTCGAACTCGAAGCCTTCCAGCGCCTTCACGACGCCCTCGGGATTGAAGGTGCCGGCCATTTCGCAGGCATTGGCGTAGAGCAGCGCCTGGGCATAGCCCGTCTGGGCGGCCTGGGAGGGCGGCGTGCCGTATTCCTCGCCGAACGACTTGGTGAAGGCCTTCGTGCCCTCGTTGTCGAGCTGCCAGTCCCAGTTGGCGGTGCCGTAGATGCCCTTGATGGCATCGCCGGCGCCCTGGGCCATAAGCTCGGAGAACAGCGGAACGACGATCTCGAAGTTCTTGCCGTTGGCCTGCTTGTCGCGCATGCCGAACTGCACCGCCTGGCGCAGAGAGTTCACCATGTCGTTGCCGTAGTGGTTGAGGACCAGAACGTCGGCGCCCGAGTTGAGGACCGGCGTGATGTACTGCGAGAAGTCGGCGGCGCCGAGCGGGGTGCGCACGGCCGCGACCGTCTCCCAGCCGAGAGCCTCGGTGGCGTTCTTGATGGATTCTTCCTGCGTCCAGCCCCAGGTGTAGTCCGCCGTCAGGTGATAGGCGCGGCGGTCCTTGCCGTAGGCTTCGGCCAGCACCGGCGCGATGGCCTGGCCGGACATGTAGGCGTTGAAGAAGTGACGGAAGCCGTTGGCCTTCTTGTCTTTGCCGGTCGTGTCGTTGGAATGGGTCAGGCCGGCCATGAAGATGACGCCCATGTCCTGGCAAAGCGACTGCACCGCGACCGCGACGCCCGACGACGAGCCGCCGCTGATCATCACCGCCTTGTCGCGCTCGATCATGCGCGTCGCCGAGGCGCGCGCCGCGTCCGACTTGGTCTGCGTGTCACCGGTGACGTACTCGACCTTCTTGCCGAGAATGCCGTTGCCCTTCAGGCTGGAGCCCTTGAAGGTGTTGAGCATGCCGCCGTCGCCCTCGCCGTTGAGGTGCTTGACCGCGAGCTGGTAGGCCTTGAGCTGATCCTTGCCTTCTTCGGCGTAGGGACCGGTCTGCGGGACGTTGAAGCCCAGCACGACGCTGGAGCCGGTCGGCGCGTTGCAGAATTCCTGCGACCAGGCGCGGCTGGTGAAGATCGTCGGCATTGCGAGGCCGGCGCCCGCGATGGCGCTGCTCCTCAGGAATATACGGCGATTCATCTTGTCGAAGTTCATGGAGTTCCTCCCTGGGTGTCGCTTCGGTTCGTGAAACGGACGGGGCGACTCGTGCGCCGCCTGCCCCCATTCTTACTAGGCATTGTAAACATATCAATAAGCCTTTGGTTTAATTGAGGAAAACTGTAAATCTGTACTATCGGAGCGGCCGGTGGTAGTAAATGCTTTACAAGCCTTAGCGGAGTCGCCCTTGAAGAACGCCGTTCCCGGATGGAAAGTCAGGAACCTGCGCAAGGCGCAGGGACTGTCGCAGGCAGAGCTCGCTCGCCGGTCCGGCTTGTCAGCGCCCTACCTCAACCTGATCGAACGCAACAAGCGTCCGGCCACCGGTCCGCTGCTCGACAGGATCGCCGAGGAACTCGGCGTTGATCGGGCCGTGCTCGATGGAGAAGCCGAGCGCAAGCTGACCGAGGAACTCGGCGAGATCGTGCTGGACCCGGCGCTGTCGCGTCTCGTCTCTCCCGACGACATCGGAGAACTGGTGGGGCAGTCGCCGGAATGGGCGCGGCTCGTGCGCAAGCTCTACCGCGCCTATCGCGACCAGAACGAATCCGTCATCGCGCTGGCCGACCGGCTCAACCACGATCCCTTCCTCGGCGAGAGCGTCCACCAGCTCGTGACGCATGCCGCCTCGATCCGCTCGGCGGCCGAAATCCTGGCCGGCCTCTCTCCGGCCGACAACGCCGACCGGATGCGGTTCCTATCGATCATCGCATCGGACACCAGCAAGCTCTCGGATGCCGCCCGGTCCCTGGTGGACTTCTTCGACAATGCCAAGACAAGGGTCCGTTCCGCGACGTCGATGGAACACGTGGATGCCTTCATCTTCGAGACGAACAATTATTTCGACGAACTCGAAGGCGCGGCCGCGGAATTCCGGCGCACCTTCCGGGAGGATGAGACCGCCAGGGCCGCGGCGCGGCGAATGCTCGGGCCGGAAGTGGACGACGAGGCCGGCGCGACCCTGTCCGCGCCGTCACGCCAGTTCTCGCTCGTGCGAGCGGCGATGAACCGAATCGCCGGAGCGGAAATCGACCGGATCGTCGTGAGCCACGAGGCCCTGCCAACGGAGGAGGCGCGCGACCTCGCCCGCTCCGCACTGCTCGGCTACGCGGCCGCCGCCGTCCTGATGCCTTACGGGGACTTTCTCGAAGCGGCGCGGCGCGGCCGCTACGATCTCGATCTTCTCTGCGGCCGATTTGGAGTGTCCTATGAACAGGCCGCGCATCGGGTGGCGACACTGCGCCGGCCGGGCTCGGAGGGCGTCCGCTTCGCCTATATGCGCTCCGATCCGTCGGGCTTCGTGACCAAACGTCTGCCGCTGCCGGGGCTGCCGCTGCCGCGCTACGGCACCGCCTGTCCGCTGTGGCCCGTCTACGGCGCCTTCCAGTCGCCGGGCGTCACGGTGCGCAGTTTCGGCGAGTTGCCGGGGGGAGAACAGTTCCTCTTCTTCGCCCGCGCCATCGACAAGGGGCCGCCGATGGTCGGCCGGCCGCGCCACCTGCTGTCGATCATGCTCGCCTGCCCGGTCTCGGATGCAGCCGAGGTTGCCTATGGCGACGGCCTGGAGAAGCGGACTGCGATGGTGCCGGTCGGCACGATCTGCCGCCTGTGTTCGCGCCTCGGTTGCGGCGCCAGGCAGGAGGCGCCGCTGATCGCCTGAGACTGGCGGCGCGCCCGCGCGCGTCCGACGAAAGGCCTATGGCCCGGCGTCGCGGTAGATTATAGTGGTTGTGGTGCAGGGAGGCATTGCAAGTTGACACAGGCGACGATCCTGGTCGTCGAGGATGAGCCGAACATCGTGGAATCGCTGCGGTTCATCCTGAGCCGGGCGGGATTCGCGGTGGAGGTCGCGTCCGACGGCGCCGATGCGCTGCGGCTCATGCGCGCGCAGACGTTCGCGGCCGTCATCCTGGACATAATGCTTCCCGGTCTCAACGGCTTCGACGTGCTGAAGACGGTGCGGTCGGACGAGGAACTCGCCAGCCTTCCGGTCATCGTGCTGACGGCGAAGGGTCAGGTCAAGGACCGCCAGAATGCCGAGGAGATCGGCGCCTCGGCATTCATCACCAAGCCGTTCTCCAACGCCGAGGTCGTGGACCGGGTGCGCGAACTGGCGGTCGCCCGGTGAGGGAACACGATCCCGACAACCGGGGTGCGCGCGACGCCTCGGCCATCCTTCCCTTCCTGGGCGTCGTGCTCCTGTTCCCGCCGCTGGTCTATATCTTCACCGCGCCCGTCACGGTCGGCGGCATTCCCCTGATCGTCGTCTACGTGTTCGGCGTATGGGCGGCGATCATCCTGGTCGCCTTCCTCGTCTCGCGCCGGCTGGAACCGGACGCGTCCGAGGCCGCGCGCCTGCCGGGGCCGCCCGAGACGCGCTGATGCTGCCCGCCAATCTGGTCGTCCTCGTCTGCCTCGGCTACGTGATGATCCTTTTTGCGGTCGCCTTCGCCGGCGATCGCCGCGCGCGGAAGGATCCCGGCGGCTGGCTTTCCTCGCCGCTGGTCTACACGCTCTCCATCTCGATCTACTGCACCTCCTGGACGTTTTTCGGCGCAGTCGGCTCGGCCGCCCGCACGGGGCTGGAATTCGTCACGATCTATCTCGGCCCCACCATCGTCTTCGTCGGCTGGTGGATCTTCCTGCGCAAGCTGGTGACGATCGGCCGGATCTATCACACCACATCGATCGCCGACCTGATCTCGGCGCGCTTCGGCAAGAGCCCGGCGCTCGGCGCGCTTGTGACGATCGTCGCCCTGGTGGCGACGGCGCCCTACATCGCGCTCCAGCTCAAGGCGCTGACCGCGAGCTACCAGGTGATCACCTTCCACGCCGGCGCGGTCACCGCCGCCAACATTCCGCTCGAACCCGACTACGCCACGGCCTTCTGGGTCGCCGCCGGCCTTTGCCTGTTCTCCATCATCTTCGGAGTACGCAACATCGACGTGAACGAGCGCCACCACGGCGTGGTCGCGGCCATCGCGCTGGAGGCCATCGTCAAGCTTGTGGCGCTGCTCGTCGTCGGCGTCTGGGTCGTGGCGGCCTTCGCGGATTTTCCCGCCGAGGTGCTGCGTCATGCACCCGCCAGCCTGCTCAACGCGGAACAGACCTTCGGCACGCGCTGGGTCACGCTCTGCTTCCTCGCCGGCGCCGCCGTCATATGCCTGCCGCGACAGTTCCACGTCACCGTGGTCGAAAACTCCTCCGAACGGCAGCTTCGAACCGCATCCTGGCTCTTCCCGCTCTATCTCTTCCTCATCTGCATCTTCGTCATCCCGATCGCGGTGGCGGGGCTGGGCCGCCTGCCGGAAGGGTCGAACCCGGATCTCTTCGTCCTGACGCTTCCCTTGAGTTCCGAACAGAACACGATCGCCATGCTGGCCTTCCTCGGCGGGTTCTCCTCGGCGACCTCCATGGTGATCGTCTCCTCGATCGCGCTTTCCACCATGATCTCCAACCACATCGTCATGCCGCTGGCGCTGCGCTTCTCGCTGGTGCCGGAGGCTAGCACGCAGATGATGCGCAGCTTCATCCTCGGTGCGCGGCGCGCCAGCATCGTCTTCATCATCCTGCTCGGCTTCCTCTATTTCCGCCTTTCGGGGACGTCGGAAGCGCTGGCGGCGATCGGCCTCATCTCCTTCTGCGGGGTGGCGCAGTTCCTGCCGAGCCTCGTCGGCGGCCTCTATTGGCGGCGCGCCACGCAGGGCGGCGCCATCGCCGGCCTGGCCGCGGGCTTCGCCATCTGGGCCTACACGCTGTTCCTGCCGAGCTTCGGCGGCACGTTCCTCATGAGCGACGGCGTCATCGCCAATGGGCCGTGGGGGCTGGAATGGCTGCGCCCCTATTCGCTCTTCGGCCTCAATGGCTTCGACAGCCTGGTCCACGCGGTCATCTGGAGCATGCTGGTCAACATCGCGCTGTTCGTCGGCGTGTCGATGCTGTCGGAACCGACCCCGCTGGCGCGCTACCAGTCGCGCCTGTTCATCGACGTCTTCCGCCGCCAGACCGAGGGGGAAACGAGCGTCATGCGCCGCACCGCGCGCATTTCGGAACTCCGCCAGATCGCCGATCGCATCCTCGGTCCCGCCGAGGCGCTAAGCCTGTTCCCGCGCGGCGTGCCGCGCGACGAGGGCGCGGTCGCCAGCGACGATCTGATCTCGCAGGTCGAGCATCGCCTGGCCGCGAACGTGGGCGCGGCGACCGCCCGTTCGCTGGTCTCCAGCATCGTCACCAGCGAGAGCATCAGCGTCGACGAGTTGAAGCGCCTCGCCGACGAGACCGAGCAGATCCGCGCCTACTCTGCCGAACTGGAGCGCAATTCGAGAAAGCTCGAGGACGCCGCCGCCGAACTCACCCGCGCCAATGCGCAGCTTCGCGAGATCGACGTACAGAAGGACGAGTTCCTGAGCCAGGTGAGCCACGAGGTGCGCACGCCGATGACCTCGATCCGCTCCTTCAGCGACATCCTGCTCGCCAATCCGGACCTGCCGCCCGAGCATTCGGACCGCTACCTGCGCATCATCCAGAACGAGAGCCTGCGGCTGACGCGGCTGCTGGACGGCATCCTTGACCTGAACCGTCTGGAAAACCGCGCCGACGAATGGGAGATGAAGCCCTTCGATCCGGAAGCCGCGCTGGAACGGGCGGTGGAAAGCTGCGAGGCGCTGGCGCAATCGGCGGGGGTGAAGCTGAGGCGGCGCGGTCGCGCACGCAAGGTTCTGATCGAAGGCGACGGCGACCGACTGACGCAGGTCTTCATCAACCTGATTTCCAACGCGATCAAATACAACACCAGCCCCGGCCCGGTCGTCACGGTGTCGAGCGCCGTGCGCAAGGGCGTCTACGAGGCTCGGATCGGCGACAACGGGCCGGGGATCCCGAAGAGCGAGCGGGAGCGGATATTCGTAAAATTCGCGCGAGGACCGATGCCGCGACAGGTGGGAGCGGGCCTGGGGCTGGCGATCAGCCGCCAGATCGTGGAACGTTTCGGGGGGCGCCTGGAACTGGCGACCCCGAAAGGAGGCGGCGCGGATTTCGTCGTCACCCTGCCGCCCTGTTCGGACAAGGGGGCCTCCGCCCCTTCTTGAGAAGCGGAGCCGTGCGTTACTGCGCTTCCGCGACCTCGATCTCCTCGGCGACGGCCGAAGTCACGAAACCGCTCTCCACCCATCTGAGCACGGAAGCCACCACATCGTTGGCCGGATTGCTTCTGCCCATGGCAATGCGCCGGAACTCCATATCCTCGTTCGGCTCGGGCAGGAACTTGCCGCCGACGACGCGAATGTCGCGCTGGCCGGGCGTCAGGGCGCGCGGCTCGGCCAGACGGGCATAGGCACGAAGAGCGGCCGCGGCATCGAGGCTCTTTCCATACGCCACGTATTCGGCGCGATAGGCTTCCGCCGGAGACAGGGGCCGCGGCGAGGGGACAGGAATGTTGCCGGCCACGTCGCGCACCGGATTTGCCGAAGGATCGACCCGCACGACCCGAGCCACCCGCTCGACCGGCTGGCTATTTCGCGGAGCATAGCATTCGTTGGCGCGCAGGGCCGCCTTGATCCGAGCCCGGGTGGCGCGCTGGTCGCGGGCTGCCACGGCGGATCCTGCCATGTCGCGCAGCTGCCGGATGCGGTTGGCATGAGCGCGGCAATGGCTGTTGCGGCCGACCACGTAACCGCCGTCGCATCCGTCGACCCGCGCCATATGCAACGCCCGCGACAGACGGGCGTCGGCAGCCGGCCGGGACGGCGCGGCGACACTATGCAAGCGGTTTTCGAGCTGGCGGCAGAAGGAGTTCGAGGCGGCCGAAGCGCCCGTGGGGGCGAAAGCCATCGTCAGCGACAGGACGGTCATGGAAAGGACGAAACGTGTCTTCATGGCAAATGCTCTTCTTCTCCCGGCGTCGAAACGCCGCGGCAGGTGTCCCTATTTTTTCAATGGTCGAGCCGTTGGTTCGGTCGGGTGAGGAATGCACGCGACTCCCGGAAGTTCCCGCTCGAATCGGCCAAACCGCCCGGCGCTTCCGGATTTTCCCGTAAGAGGGACCTCGCAGAACACGACCTTGCAGAGGCGGGAAGGCGGCGGAATGTGCCGGGAAAGCGGCGAAAACGCGCCTTTTCCGCGCAGGATCACCGAGGGTCCTATCGGGCTGGCGATTCAGCTCGAAAATCGGTTAACCCAACGGCAGATTAACATTTTTAATCCCGACCGGGAACTACCGCACGTGGCGATGGTTTGCCGGATGGAGTGGGATATATGGAAAAATCACAACCAGCCTTGGTGCTCATTGTCGAGGACGAGATGCTGATCGCGCTCGATCTCGAAATGCAGATCGAGATGTTCGGGTATCGCCTGACGCGCTACGCGAGTTCCTATGACACCGCCCTCGCCGTCGCGACAGAAACGCTTCCCGACATCGCGCTGATCGATGGAAATCTGGCCGACGGACCGACCGGCGTCCGCATCGCGGAAATGCTGGACGAGCGCGGCGTCTACTGCATCGCGGTGTCTGCCAACCCGGAGATTTTCGCCGAGTGCGAGTGCATCGGCACGTTCCTGAACAAGCCTTACGAAGTGGGCCAGCTTAAAGCGGCGCTCCGGCAAGCGGAAGCGGCGGTGGCGTCACGGCGGACCGGGCAGGGCGGCGAAGCTTGACCGGTTGA